>NZ_JAEKEC010000001.1:2255000-2547500 GCF_016651305.1 Pseudomonas sp. TH06
GGATGACCCTTGTGCAGCTCCCAGAGCAACGGAAGCGCGCCTTTGTTTGACAGGATCGCCTTCCACGGCGGTTCAAAAAACTGCGTGTCGCAGTCGGCAATCGCCGCGCCGAACGGTTCGTGGAAGATGAACTCCCAGGCGTGCAACTTGAACAGGTGCGGGATCCAGCGATCCTCAAGGTCGACAAAGCGCCCGGCAGCCGTCAGGCCAATGTCTTCGATGTCGATGTGCCGCGATTCGATGCCGACCGTTTCCGCGATCAGTCGCAGGTAGTCCGTGGTGCCTTTGTCTTCAACCGAGTCTTTCATCGACGCGAAATAGAACGGCCGCTTCAGTTGCAACTCGGCGAAGGCCTGATGCAGCTTGGTGTCGATACTGTTGAACTGGTCGGCATGGCGGGGCAGTGTGCCGCGCTCGATGCACTGCTCCAGCCAGCCCCACTGGAACGCCGCCGCTTCGTAAAGGCTGGTCGGGGTGTCGTAGTTGAGCTCCAGCAGTTTTGCCGGGCCGTTGCCGCTGTAGGAAAAGTCCATGCGTCCGTACAGATGCGGATGACCTTCCAGCCAGGAAGTGCGGATCATGTCGTAGTACGACGCCGGAATGCTCAGGCGATCCAGCAGCTCCTCGCTGTGCACGACGCGATCGACCAGGTCCATGCACATCTCGTGCAGTTCGGTCGTCGGATCCTCCAGGTCGTTTTCGATCTGCGCGAGCGTGAACTGGTAGTAAGCGCGCTCGTCCCAATAGGGCTCGTCGTCGATGGTATGGAACATGAAGCCGAGGCTCTCGGCGGTCTGTTTCCAGTCCGGGCGCTCGGCGCAGTGGATCTTTTTCATCGTCAGCTACTCGATCGGCCGGAACTGCTACCCCAGCCACCCCAACCGCTGCGGGCGCTGGACTGGCTGCCGAAGCCGCCACGGGACGTCGACGATGCAACGTTCACCGGTTTGCTTTTACTGCTTTCGTAATCCGGTTGACTGCGCGGCGCCGATTCGATTTTGCGGTTTTGAGTCGAGGTGTCGTAGGTCTGCCGCGTATCGCGGTCGCGGTAAACCGTACGATTCGAGTTGTTGCTCATCGCGTTGCCGACCAGCCAGCCGCTCAGCCAGCCATTTCCGCCACCACCACCGCCGGAATAGTGCGTGGTGGTTTGGGTCGCGTGCGTCGTGGTCGTGTCGTCCGCCGGCATTGGTGCATCGGCAATGGCGTCGAGGTCCTGCGCGGCTTCTGCTTTCTGTGGGACTTTGAAACCGCCGAGTTTCGGCACGAAGCGGCCATCGGGATTTTTCTGACACCAGTTGGCGGCGAAATCCTCGTCGCACTTGGTCTTGTCGTCGTACGCCGGGGCGATACGCCGGTGTTCGGTCAGTGCCGCCACATAGGCGTTCGAGCAGACATCGGCGGCCACCTCGGCATCGACGCATTGCTCGACGCTCTGGAAGTTGCGCGGCTGATCCACCGCCGCCGCTTCACCGGTAATGGCCATGGCCACCGACGCCGCGAGGGACAACTGAACGTATTTGCTTCGTTTCATCTAAGGCTTCCTGCCGATCAGTTGGACGGTGTCATGCACGCCGCGTTGAGCATGCCGACGCTGATCGCCACAGCGGCCACGTAGATGCCGGACGCTACTTCACCGTTGGCGATGCGTTGGGATGTGCCTTTGAGCACCAAGGTCGTGGCGAGAAATGCCAACAGTTGCACAACTGCGGCAATCACCGCCCACAGCACGAAATCGAGGACGTTGACCGAAAAGGCGATCACGTTGCTGGCGGGAATGGCGAAACCTATGATTGCGCCGGCCAATGCGATGGCGGCGGCAGTGTTGCCGGCGCGGATCAGCTCGAACTCTTTGTGCGGGGTGATGCGCGTGTAGACAAACTGAAACAGCATGAACAGCAGCACGGCGCCGATCAGGTAGACGACGAAACCGGTCAAAGCGGTCTTGTTCAGGGAAACGGCCAGCACTTCCAGCATGAAAAACTTCCTTTGTTAAATGGCGCTCAGGTCAGTCGTATACAGCGAAATGCCCAGCGAAGTGCTCAGGCTGACGGTGCCTTCTTCGTCCTGTTCAACCGAGAACAGCAACAGCTCGCGGCGATCGGTCAGGCCGGTCTCGCGGGCGTACAGCATCGAATGGTGCTGGATGGTGTAACTCTCGTCCGGATTGACCACTTGCTCGGTCAACGGCACCAGT
Source organism: Pseudomonas sp. TH06 (assembly GCF_016651305.1). Taxonomy (GTDB): domain Bacteria; phylum Pseudomonadota; class Gammaproteobacteria; order Pseudomonadales; family Pseudomonadaceae; genus Aquipseudomonas. Next base: position 2,257,198 of record NZ_JAEKEC010000001.1, read on the forward strand.
TCGGTCTGACCTTGTTCGGTGCCCCACTCACGGGTGTATTCGATCCCTTCGTGGGTGTAGGTCGGCAGGCCGATCAAACTGTTCGGGCCAGCGAGGCGCTGCAGTTCGGCGTCGCTGTTGACGGTTACGTAACTGAGGTAGTTGAACAGGATGACCGATTCGATCTGATCGTCGCCGGTGACGTGGATCTGCAACCAGAAATCTTCGTCATTCATGTAGTAGCGACGCAGCTTGTTCGACTGGCCGAGGTCGACCCAGCCGGCGCTCCAGATTGCCTGATCGACAGGTACGCGTACCGAGCTCGAACCATCGAGCAACAACGTCAGGGTCGAATCGAACCTGACCCCTTTGCCTTGCGCCATGCCGAGTGGTCCATCGGCAACTGTAGGCGCTGGCGCAGCGGTAGTGCCCAGCAAGTCTTTAAACCATCCCATGGGTACATTCCTTGAGGCGGGTGGAGGTGTTCGTCGTAAAAAAGCGCCGCTAGTGTACCGGGCTGATGGACGAACGAGCAGGCAAAATACAAATGTTGCGAGCCCAAAAAACCTGTAGGAGCTGCCGCAGGCTGCGATCTTTTGATCTGGCTTGTAAAAACAGAATCAAAAGATCGCAGCCTGCGGCAGCTCCTACAGGGGCAGGTGTTACTGAGCGGACTTCTGCTTCAGGCGCTCAAGGATCGCGTTCGCGCTGCCTTCGTTCGGCGTGATCCCGGCGTCGCGCAATTTGCGCTCCAGGTCGTTGCCGGTCGACGCATCAGCCAACTCGTCCGCCGCGCTCAGCTCGGCTGCCCGTTGCTGTTGTTTGGCTTGCAGACGGTTGAGGGTGCCGACCGCGGTCTCCAGTTTGCCGTTGGCGCCGCCGCTGGCGATGGACGCGCTGACCTGAGCCTTCTGCACGCTGTCACGGGCCTTGGCCATGTCCACTTGCTGGCGCAGGCTCTTGATCCGCGCTTCGGCCTTGTTGATGTCCTTGCGCATGTTTTCGGCGTAGGTGCCGAATTCGTCGCTCAGTTTTTTCTCGGCATCAAGGTCATTGGCCAGGGTGGAAATCGCTTCGGCAACTTCCATCGCCAGGTCTTCACGACCGGCGTTCAGTGCGGCGACAGCCTTGGCTTCCAGATCCTTGATCTTGGCGTCGTACTCGCTCACGCGGTCGGCGGCCAGTTTGTGCTTGGCCATGATAGTGACCAGTTCGCGACGGGCGTTCGACAGCGCGGTGTCGGCGTCACGGATTTCCTGGTCGAGGATACGCAGGGCCTGTTGATCGACGATGGCTTCGCCAACTTCATTGGCGCCGCCGCGCAGCGCGGTGAACAACTTGCTCCAGATGGACTGAGTCATTGGATATTCCCTGTTGATTACTTGAAGAAGTGTTCGAAGGCTTCGCTGGCGCGCTGCACGTTGTCGACCAGGGTTTTCACCTCGGTGACGACGTTGGTCAGGCTCGAATCGGCGCTGAGGGCGCCAAACATGTTGTAGACAGTCTGCCCGTTCGGCATCGACTCGATACCGATGGACGACAGCGGGAACATTTCCCGGCTGCGCAGTACGGCGTCGTTGAAGGCGTGCACGTCGGTGATCGAATCGATGTCCACCAGCACGGTGTCGACGATGATCTGGGCGCCGGCCAGGGCAATGTGAATCGGCAGACCGCCGAATTCGTTCATTTCCAGTTTGATGCTGGGTTCGGAGCTCTGGATCAGCGACAGCGTGATCTCCTGCGAAGCCACCTCGTCCAGTGCCTTGAGGGCGTTGAAGAGGCTATCGATGTTCCAGTTGTTGCCTGCGCTCATGTAATTCTCCGACATGAATGAGCCAGCCAGAATCGGTTGGCGTAGCTGTTGCTCCATTTGCTTGAGCACGCTTCGGTTTTCGGGAAGCACCCAAGTTTCGTGTTTCACATAACCGGCGGCGGCCAGGCCCGCGCGCATCTGCTTCATATAGAAGCTCGACGGTTTCTTCGCGGACGGTTTCGAGCGCTCTCCCTTCGGGCTCCCAGACTTAGTCGCGGGGGAGGGGCTTTTCATGGCTATGACTCCGTTATGAACATCTCACGCGTGAGGCACACTACAACCAATTCAAAATGCCATCAATGGCTCACGCGTGAGATTTTTTCGGCACACGCAAAAACGCCAGAAAGGTCGCAGGCGTAGGGTTTTGCAAAAGTGGGTATCCGGGCGGTTTGGTGTGACCCCGCCAGGGAAAACACCGATGACTTGAGTGGGAGGGGGCTGCATGATGCTGTGGATCGTGCAATTTGCCGGGGTTTTACAGGCGGTCGTGCAGATTGAAACAGGCGTGATGCCAGCACGACTTCGACAAGGTGCTGATTCCCCGATGATTTTCCCCGTGCGCCCGTTGGCCTGATCTCTGCACCCTCTGCACTACATTCACCGCGCCGCTGGAAGGGGAAACGCATGACCCCGACACTCCGCAAGAAAACCGTCGTTGCTCACTCCGTGCGTGCCGCCGCGCCCCAGCATGAAGTACAGACCAACAAGGCCTTGGCCCGATGGCTGGCGCAAATTCTCGGCTGCAAATTCGGCGGCAGCTACGACCCCGAAAAACATCGTGGTCGTGATCTGTATCTATTACCGACGCAGACCATTGTTGGTGCCGCCAAGGCTCACGAGCTCGGCATCAAAGGACCGGATGATCTGTGGGGCGGTTACGTCGAGCACGATTTCATTTGCACCAAAGCCATCAGCCATGGCCTGCGCAGCCACCTGGCTCACGCGCCGAAAGGTTGGTCACCGCTGTTTTCCGAACGCGTGCGCAACGTGGTGCTCGACGGTCTCAGCGTGTTCTCCCTCGAGGATGCGCGGCCTGCTGCCGAGCATTTGCTGTACAGCGGGTCGATTCGGTTGAAGCCGGTTCACGCCTGTGCCGGTCGCGGTCAGGAAGTGATCAAAAGCCTCGACGCCTTCGATGAAATTCTTGCCCGGCCAGAAGCCGAGCAGCTGTTTCGCGAGGGCGTAGTGCTTGAGCAGGACTTGAGCGAGGTCATCACCCACAGCGTCGGCCAGTCATTCATCGGCGATAAAGTGCTGAGCTACTGCGGTGATCAATACTTGACCGAGGACGCCCACGGCGAAGAAGTCTACGGCGGCTCGAATCTGCTGGTGGTGCAGGGCGGCTACGAGGATCTGCTGGCGCTGGATCTGCCCGACGCTGTGCGTCTGGCCATCGAGCAGGCGCAGGTTTTCGATGGCGCCGCCGATGAAGCCTACCCGCGCTTCTACGCCTCGCGACGCAACTACGACATCGCCCAAGGGTTGGACAGTAACGGTAAAAACCGCAGCGGCGTGCTCGAGCAATCCTGGCGCATGGGTGGTGCCAGCAGTGCCGAAGTGGCGGCGCTGCAAAGTTTCGTCAACGACCCGACGATGCGCGCGATACGTGTGTCTTCGGTGGAAACCTATATCGATCAGCCGCTGCCGGCGGACGCCATCGAGGTGTATCGCGGCCCGGCCGAGAACAGCGAATTTCTCCTCAAATACGTAACGGTCAAATCTTATGACGGCTAGAAGCGAAAGCATTCAAATCGACATTGATGACGAGCAGATGAGCGGGACCTTTCTCAGTCCCAAATCCAAGGTGCCGGGGGTGTTGTTTGTCCACGGTTGGGGCGGTAGTCAGGAGCGTGACCTTGAGCGCGCCAAAGGTATCGCCGGACTGGGTTGTGTATGCCTGACCTTCGACTTGCGCGGCCACACGGGCGGCACCGGGATCTCATTGAGCCGAGTGACACGCGAGGACAATCTGCGTGATCTGCTGGCGGCCTACGACCGCTTGCTTTCCCACCCGGCGCTCGACACGTCGGCGATTGCGGTGGTCGGTACCAGTTATGGCGGTTACCTGGCTTCCATACTGACGTCTTTGCGCCCGGTGCGCTGGCTGGCACTGCGGGTCCCGGCGCTGTACCGCGACGAACAATGGCACACGCCCAAACGCGATCTGGACAAGGCTGATCTGCGTGATTATCGAGCGACGCTGGTGCGCGCTGACAGCAACCGTGCGTTGCACGCCTGTTCGCAATTTACCGGGGATGTCTTGCTGGTCGAATCGGAAACCGACGACTACGTACCGCACGCGACGATCATGAGTTATCGCGCGGCGTGCCAGCAGACGCACTCGCTCACCCATCGGATTATCGATGGGGCGGATCATGCGTTGAGCGAGCCGGTTTCGCAGCAGGCTTACACGTCGATTCTGGTGGACTGGATTACCGAGATGGTCGTGGGTGAGCGGTTGAGCATCATCCAGTCTTCATGAGTTGTGTTGTCATCCAAACCGCCTTCGCGAGCAGGCTCGCTCCCACATTTGGAATGCATTCACCCTGTGGGAGCGAGCCTGCTCGCGAAGGGGCCGTCAGCCTCAACAAGAATGTCAGGAGGGTTTCTTTTCGATCCGCAGCGACTTGGCCTTCGCCTCCACCAGCAAATACATCACCAGCGTAATCAGCAACGGCAGCAGAAAATAAATCGCCCGATACGCGAGTAACCCCGCCACCAGGCTGCCCCGCGAAGCCTCGTGTTGCAGCAACGCCACAAACACCGCCTCCAGCACGCCGAGCCCCGCTGGTATATGGGTGATGACCCCGGCAATCGCACTGATCAACAACACGCCCAGTACCAACGGATAGTCGAGTTTGCTCGGCAGCAGCGTGAAAATCACCGCCGCCATCAGCGACCAGTTCAACGCTCCGAGCAGCAACTGCAACACCGCCATGCGCAGCGACGGCAGATTGATTTCCACGCCACGAATCGACCATTCACGGCGCTTGGAAAACTGACACGCCGCGAGATACCCGGCGCTGATCAGCAGCAATAGCACACCGATGCCTTGCAGCGCCGTGGTACTGATTTTCCAGCCAGGCGGCATGCTCACCAATCCGCTGCTGAACACCACGCCGGCGATGGTCATGTAGCCGAACCAGTTGGTCGCCAGGCTCAGGCCGAGAATCTTGGCGATGTTGCTTTTGCTCACGCCGAGGCGCGAATACAGGCGATAACGCATGGCGATACCGCCGACCCACGCGCTGAGATTGAGATTGAATGCATAGCTGATGATCCCCACCGGCAGGATCTGTTTCCAGGTAAGGTCCTGGCGAATGTATGTGCGGCCGATCAGGTCGAAACTGGCGTAGGTCAGAAAACTCAGCAACGTCACGCTGGCGGCGATGATCAGCGTGCGCACCTTGAAATCGGCAAGGGTCTGCAACACCTCGGCCCATTCGATGCGGCGGGCGAACATCGTCAGCAGCACGATCAGCGCAAGAAAAAACAGCGCCGTCAGCGGACGCTTCCATTTGCTCCAGCGTGAGTGAGTGGCTGGCGCTGATTGATGGTTCGGATGGGCTTCAGAACGGCTCATGAGCGTTCACCTCGAAACGGCTTGAGCCTCGGTTTGTGCGCCGGCAGCCAACCAGCCATCGCCGGGAAATGTCGCAGGAAGTGGAACACCAGAAAACCCACGGTCATGTGCCAGACCCGCCCGCGCGGCGACTTGCTCGCGTCCATGGCTTTACAGTGGTTCTGGCTGAGGTCTTCGAGGCGTTCGAACAGTTGCTGGTTGAACGCACGATCACGGATCAGCACGTTGGCTTCGAGGTTCAGCGACAGGCTCAAGGGGTCCAGATTGCTCGAGCCAACGGTGCTCCATTCCTCGTCCACCAGCGCGACTTTGCCGTGCAGCGGCCGCTGGCAATATTCGTGAATCTGCACGCCGGCCTTGAGCAGATAGTCATAGGTCATGCGCGCCGCGAGTTTCGCCACCAGCATGTCCGGCTGGCCTTGCAGGATCAGCCGCACTTCGACGCCGCGCCGTGCGGCATTGCGGATTTCGCGCAGCAAGCGATAGCCGGGGAAGAAGTAAGCGTTGGCGATCACTACCCGGCGTTTTGCCCGGCGCAAGACTTGCAAATAGACGTCTTCGATATCGGTGTGGTGCCGGTCGTTGTCGCGAAATACCAGACGCACCTGACCGTCGTAATCGTCGAACGCCATTTCCGCGCGGCGTTGTCGGCGCCGTTGCCACCAGAACCTGGCCCGACCCGGGCGACCGCTTTGCAGGAGGGCAAAATGATGGATGTCTGCCACGGCCGGGCCCTGGATTTCGACCGCGTAATCCTGCTTGGCTTCCGGCCCGAAATCGGCCAGGTGATCGCCGGAAAAGTTGATCCCGCCAATGAACGCGACCAGGCCGTCGACCACCACGATCTTGCGGTGCAAGCGGCGGAACCAGTTCGTCCGAAAGCCCAAGTGTTTCGGTGCCGGATCGAACATTTGCAGATGCACGCCGGCTGCGCTCAACGCCGTCAGATAACCGGTGCTCAACTCACCACAGCCGAAACCATCGAGGCTGACCGTGGTGCGCACGCCACGCTGCGCGGCGTCGATCAGAATCTCCTGCAATTCGGCGCCGACCTTGTCCTCGAAAACGATGAAAGTTTCCAGGAGGATCTCGCTTTTCGCCGCACGCATGGCGGCGAACACCCGAGGGAAATATTCCTCGCCGTTTTCCAGCAACTCGACACGGTTGTTGCCCTGCCAGCGGTACTCGACATCGACCTGACCGGGCTCGCGGATTGGCGGGTTGATGCTGATCGGTTCCACGGCGGATTTCTCCAGCGGCGCGCTGCTCATAGTTCGATCTCCACCGATAACGGTGCGTGGTCGGAAAGGTGCGACCAGGGCCGGTTCGCCAGGACTTTCGGCTGGCGGGCCTTGAGGTTGCGCACGTAGATGCGGTCCAGCCGCAGCGCGGGCAGACGCGCCGGAAAACTGCGCGCCGGTTTGCCGTGATGCTCGGCGAACACTTCGCGCAGACCACAAGGTTTGAGTTGCGCATCGGCGCGCTGGCGCCAGTCATTGAAGTCGCCGGCAACGATCACCGGCGCGTCATCCGGCAGTTCGGCCAGGCGCTGCATCAGCAGGTCAAGTTGTGCATTGCGATGGCTTTCGCGCAGACCCAGGTGCACGCAGATCGCATGCACTTCAACGCCATCGCCGGGCAGGCGCAGCACGCAATGCAGCAGGCCACGGTTCTCGTGGCCACTGATCGAGACATCGAGGTTGTCGTGGCGGATGATCTGGAATTTCGACAGCAGCGCATTGCCGTGATCGCCCTCCGGGTACACCGCGTTGCGCCCATAAGCGAACTGCGGCCAGAGGCTGTCGGCGAGGAATTCGTATTGCGGCATCTTCGGCCAGTTGTCGTAACGCTGAGGATGGTGCTCGTGGGTGCCGTGGACTTCCTGCAGAAACACCACGTCGGCGGCCACGCTGCGCACCGCTTCGCGTAACTCCGGCAGGATGAAACGGCGGTTCAGCGCGGTGAAACCCTTGTGGGTGTTGACCGTCAGCACGGTGAAGCTGCGCACGGATGACGCGACCTCGGCGCCTTCGTCGGTAAAACCGACCGGCTCTGGAATGCTCATGCCAACACCCCTTCGCCTGCGGGTTCACCGGGGGTGGTGGTGAGGTCGTTATCGAGGTCGAAACGATGCAACAGATCGCGTGCGTCGTACGGCGCGCGGACTTTGATGTCGTTGTCGAAATAGCAAAATACTTCACGGGATTTTCGCGCCCGGGGTTTTACGCGTGGGGCGATCAAGTGCGCGTCCTTCGGTTGCTGGCCGTGGTGCCAGGCGTCGATCCGTTCGGCCCAGCGTTTGAGCGCTGGCGCGGTATAGCCGCTGGCATAGAATTCTTCGGCGCCGTGCAGGCGCAGATAGACGAAGTCGCTGGTGAGGTCTTCGCGATACGGCCATTTACCGGCGGTGTCGGCGATCACCAGTGCGGTGTTGTGGCGTTTCAGCAAGCGCACGAAGTCAGGGTCGATGAAGCTGTCGTTACGAATTTCCACGGCGTGACGCAGTGGTTTCTTGCCGTAAGCCTTCAGGCTGGCGTGGCCGTGCAGGTGGGAATCGTGCTGGCGGGCGAGGGCGGCGGCCGCCTCCGTGTCGTGGGGTAGCAGGGCGAGGAAGTGTTCGAAGCGTTCGGCGTCGAATTTGAAGTTTGGCGGGAATTGCCAAAGGATCGGGCCGAGCTTTTCCTTTAACTCCAGCACTCCGGAGGCGAAGAAATTCGCCAGCGGTTTTTCGATCTCGCGCAAGCGGCGGATGTGGGTGATGAAGCGTGGCGCCTTGACGCTGAAAACGAAGTCGGCGGGCGTTTCGGCGTACCACTGGGCATAGCGTTCGGGCCGTTGCAGGGCGTAGAACGATCCATTGATTTCGATGCTGTTGACTGCCCGCGAGGCGAACTGCAATTCGCGCTTCTGCGCCAGTCCTTTCGGGTAGAAATCCCCGCGCCACGGGGCGTAGCGCCAGCCGGAAATACCGATGTGAATCGTCGCCATGCCGCCCTCCCGTTAAAAGCCCTCGTGTTGCCGCTGTCTTTTGATGACTGCGCACGGTTCGGGAAAGTTTCCACGGCGTTACGGACGGCATATTTGCTTTCACATCAATAACCGGTTGATCGCACGCCCCTGTCGGAGCAGCCTGCGGCAGCTCCGACAGGGGGAATCAGTGAGTCATCAGTGGCCGGTGACGACGCGCGAAGTGCTTTCGGTGTAGGTCGGGCCGAGGCGATCCAGACGTCCGCTCCACGCGGTCAGCGCCAGTGCCACCAACACCACCAGACCACCGATCCACGCCGTGTGGATCAGGCCGATGTGCTCGACGATCAAACCGCCGCCCCACGCACCGCCAGCAATCCCCAGATTGAACGCTGCAATGTTCAGACCCGATGCCACGTCTACTGCATGCGGCGTGTGATGTTCGGCCTGACGCACGACATACACCTGCAACCCAGGCACGTTTCCGAACGCGACCGCGCCCCAGACCAGCACCGTGGCCAAGGCCAGCCATGGATTGCCAGCGGTAAAGGTCAGCACGAACAACACGGCGGCGAGCAGGGCGAAGATGATTTTCAGCGCGCTGATCGGCCCGCGCTTGTCGGCCAGTTTGCCGCCCCAGATATTGCCAGCCGCGACCGACACGCCGTACACCAGCAGCACGAGGCTGACGGTGCTGGCGCTGAAACCGGAAATGTCCTGAAGGATCGGTGCCAGAAAGGTGAAGGCGATGAACGAGCCGCCGTAACCGATCGCGGTCATCGCATACACCAGCAGCAGACGCGGCTGTTTCAGTACCTGCAACTGTTGCAGCAGCGACGCCGGTTTGCTGTGGGCGATATTGTTCGGCACATAAATCAGACTGCCGATGAACGCGATCACACCCAGCGCCGACACGGCGAGGAAGGTTTCCCGCCAGCCGAAATGCTGACCGATAAATGTGCCCAGTGGCACCCCGGTCACCAAGGCGACGGTCAGGCCGGTGAACATGATCGCAATCGCGCTGGCAGCTTTTTCTTTCGGCACCAGACTGGTGGCGATGGTCGAACCGATCGAAAAGAACACGCCGTGGGCGAGACCGGTGACGATCCGTGCCAGCACCAGCGATTCATAACTCGGCGCGAGCCAGGCCAACAGGTTGCCGAGGGTGAACAGCACCATCAGCGACAGCAGCAACAGTTTGCGCGGGACTTTGCCGGTGAGCGCGGTCAGCACCGGCGCGCCGATGGCCACGCCCAATGCGTACAGGCTGACCAGCAGGCCGGCGGAAGGAAGACTGACGCCGAGATCGGCGCCGATGGTCGGCAACAGGCCAACGATGACGAACTCGGTCGTCCCGATGGCAAAAGCGCTGAGGGTCAGCGCGAGCAAGGCAATGGGCATGACGGCACTCCGGTAGAGGTTTGGATGGAGCGCAGTGTCGGGGTTTGGGTTGTGCGGAAAAATAGAGGGATTGGCATTTGATATTTGTCTTGAGCGCAAAGATCGCCAATGCGAGATGGCAGCCATTGTTGAAATCATCATCTTGGAGAGAGGCCTTTGTGGCGAGGGGATTTATCCCCGATCGGCTGCGCAGCAGTCGCAAAACCAGCCAACTCGCTCTAGCTGGAAAAATGGGAATTCAGGCTTGGGGCCGCTTCGCAGCCCTTCGGGGATAAATCCCCTCGCCACAGGGGAAGGAATTTTAAAAAATGGCATTTAGGGGAGATCACTCTGGGTTCAGTGGGTTATTGAGGCAAAAACCGAACTTGTCCGCCATTCACCGATCAGTTCCTTACAGGTTCAGCCATGGGAGATCGGAGTTTTGATCAAGTTCAGGATCGCCATTCTGCTGGGAGCACTGCTGTTTCTCGGCGCCAACGAACTCGAAGCCGCGACGTTGCCGGGCGTTCCGGCCGCTGCTGAAGAACCGGCCAAACCCGAGCCGATTGTGCAGGGCGGTCTGCTTGGCGCCATCAGTTCGAGCATCGACGACGTTCAGGACAAACTCGATCTCAACGAACATCTGGTCGATGCCTGGCGCCTGCGTGCCGATCGCGCGGCGGACGAGGTCGACAAACTGGTCAACCAGCCGTCGAATCGCTCGGGCTGGAGCGTTGCCGGGGATTTCCTGACGTTGTCCGGCACCTGGCTCGGCAGTTTTGCGCTGCTCACGGTGCTCGGCAGTCTGTTGGCCAAACGCCTGCGTGAGGGGCGCTGGTTTCGCACCCGCCAACGCAGTCAGGATCTGCTCGGCTACCTGTTGCCGTACACCGTGCCGGCACTGATCTGCCTGCCGCTGACCCTGTACGTCAGCCATTTTCTGCAAGCCTCGGTGGGGCGCGCGCTGGCGCTGTGTCTGGCCTACGCCACCAGCAGCGGGATCTTTTCCACCTCGATGTTGTTGTGCGTGGTGGTGATGTTCAACGTCGGCCACAAACGCCCGGCAGCCAAAATCATCCGTGACTACTGCCCGCACCCGCTGTTCCTGATCGGCTTCCTCGCCGCCCTCAGCGATGCGCTGACCAGTCCGCAGATCGCCCGGCAATTGGGCGGCAACATCACCAGCAGCATCGCGGTGTTCACCGGGCTGATCGCTTCGATTATTTTCGGTTTGCTGGTGATTCGCCTGCGTCGTCCGGTGGCGCATCTGATCCGCAATCGGCCGCTGAGCCAGCGGCTGAAACAGCCGTCATTACAGGAGTCGCTGCGGATTTTTTCCGGGCTGTGGTACTGGCCGATCGTGTTGATGGTGCTGGTCTCGGCGGTCAATCTGATTGGCATCGGCGAGGACAATCAAAAGGCGCTGCGCTGTGCGTTGTTCACCACGGTGCTGTTGATCGGCACGGTGTTCCTCAGCACGATTCTGCAGCACCTGTTCAAGTCGCGAAAAGCCGAGGCGATCCAGCGCAGCAGCGCTTACAAGGAACGCTTTCTCAGCCTGTTGCACGCGTTGCTGCGGATCGTCATTGCGATTGCCTTCATCGATATTCTCGGGCGGATTTGGGGCGTATCGCTGCTCGATTTCGCTCAGAGCAGCACGGTCGGCCGAGCGATTAGTAACGCGTTGAGCAGCATCGGCCTGATCTTTCTGGTGACGTGGTTGTTGTGGGTGGTGCTCGACACGGCGATTCAGGAAGCCCTGAAACCGCCGCTCAGCAAACGCGCGGCGCGCCAGCCCAGCACCCGGGTGAAAACGATCCTGCCGCTGCTGCGCAATGCGATCAAAATCATCCTTGTGGTTATCTGCGCGATCACCACCATGGCCAACCTCGGGATCAATGTCGCACCGCTGCTGGCCGGTGCCGGGGTGGTCGGCCTGGCCATCGGTTTCGGTTCGCAGCAACTGGTGCAGGACGTGATTACCGGGCTGTTCATCATCATCGAAGACACCCTGTCGATCGGCGATTGGGTGGTGCTCGATTCCGGGCATGCCGGCACAGTGGAGGGGTTGACCATCCGCACCCTGCGCCTGCGTGACGGCAAGGGTTTTGTGCACTCGGTGCCGTTCGGCCAGATCAAGGCTGTCACCAATCAATCGCGGCAATTCGCCTATGCGTTTTTCTCGGTGCAGTTCACCTATGACACGGATGTCGACAAGGCCATCGAGCTGATCCGCGAGACCGGCGATTCGATCCGCGAAGATCCGTTCCTCAAGTACAACCTGCAAGGGCCGCTGGATGTGTTTGGCGTGGACAAGATGGATTTGAACGGCGTGGTGCTGACGGCGCAGTTCCGCACGGTGTCGGGCGGGCAGTATGCGGTCAGTCGCGCGTTCAACCAGCGTTTGAAGAAGCTTGTGGATAACAACCCGACGGTGCATTTCGCGCAGACTTATCCACAGCAGGTTTTATTGCCGAAGCGGCAGCAGACGGATGATGTGTTGCAGGAGTCGGAGGAAACACAGTAGACGACGCACTGAAATCCTGTGGCGAGGGAGCTTGCTCCCGCTGGGCTGCGCAGCGGACCCAAACCCTGCAACCCGGTATGTCTGAAAGAAAGGGATGGCTGGTTTTGGGGGCGCTTCGCGCCCCAGCGGGAGCAAGCTCCCTCGCCACAGTTAACGGCGTTGGATCAATTTGCTTCGCATGTCGATCATGCTTTCTTGATCCAGTTCCAGCCAGATGTGCTGCTTGCCAGCAATCACCGCTGCCGCCGGCAAGCCATCCCGATACACCAGTCGATTGCTCGCCAGCGCCGGGACTTTCACCCCCGGCAATAACGTCCCGGCCAGATTCAGCGGATCCACCCCGCACACCGCAATCAAGCTACCGTCATGCGGTCGCCGCCGCACTTCACGCAGTAATGGAATCGCTTCGGGCAAGGCAAACTGTTCACCGGCCAAGCCACTGACAAAGCGCCCGCCACGAATCTCACCGCGTGCTTCCAGTCGGTGAAACGTGCGCAGCAACTCACGCCAACTCGGCAACCAATCGGCCTCACGCTCCAGCAGGCGCCAGAACACCACACCGTATCGGCGAAGCAAGGTCATCGCGACATGTTCCAGGGTTTCGGCGGGGATGTTCGGTTGATCTAACGCCGGCCCACGCCGCAGCAACGCCCAGCGCCCGGCGTCGTCCATACCGCCGACAAACGCGCCGCGTCCGCGCCGACTGCTGCGCTGCTGGCGCTTGCTCGCCGGGGTGATCAATGCACGCAGGCCAGCAAAGCTGTCGGCATTCACCAACCCTGCGCCGACCAGTTCCTGCAAGGCGATTTCCAGTTCGCTGCGCAGCAGATGCGCCTCATGAATCAGCTCATCGAAAAACAATGCGCCGTGCTGACTCAAGGCCTCGAACGCCTTCTGTGTTTTCGGCGACAGTTCGCTGACCGGCGTCTGTTCGGCCAGCGCACTCCACAGCCCGACCTGACTGCGCGGCAGCAGCACAATCGGCGTACTTCGCAATGCCGTGCCGCTGACTTTCTGTCGGGCGCTGAGGCGTGTCCACACCAGTTTGCCGTTGCGGCACAGATCATCCAGCCAACTCGGCGAATAGTCCTTCAGCCGCGCCGGGAGGATGTCGCTGTCCCACGCCGACGCGGCGGCCGCATAGCCTTCGAACTGACCGACAATCGCCGGCAACACGGCGCTGCCCTGGCCTTGCGTGACGGGCGACAGATGCTGCCAGTCGAACAGAAACCGCATGAAATCCTGCAACGCCACCGGTTCGATTTCCCGGCGCAGACGCTTGACCGTGTAACGATGGATGCGCGCCAGCAAATGCCGCTCGCACCATTCCTCCTCTGCCGCGCCCGGGGTGAACCGGCCGCGCAAGACATAACCTTCGCGCTCCAGTTGCGTGAGTGCCTGATTGACCTGCGGTATGGGCAACGCGAGTGGTTCGGCAATCGCCGGCAAGGGCAGCGGACCGAATGCGCCGAGTCGGGCGCGGATCACTTCGACCACTGCCTCATCGAACGTCCAGGCTTCATCGAAGCCGGGCAACGCTGCTTGCGGCGGTTGTAGCGTGGCCTGTGGATAAAGCGCTTGTAGGCACGTCAGACGCTCGCGCGCCAGCCACAACGAACGCTGTGGATTGATCAGCAGATGCACGGCGCGACCGCTGGCAGTCAATGTGTCCAGCCATTCGCGCCAGTGTTCGCCGGCCTGAACTTCAAGCTCGCTGATGCAGGCAAGGCTCATCAGTGCTTCATGCATTTCATCGATATTCGTGGGCGTCGGCCAGGCCTCTTCACGCACCGCGTTGATCGCGTCGGCGTCCAGTGCGCCGAGATCATCGGTCGATTGCGGATCGCTCCAGCGTCGGTTGATCACCGCTTGGGTGCGGCGTTCTTCCAGCGGCGCGTCATCGAGAAAGGTGTAGGGGCGGGCGCTGAGAATCTCTGCCGCCAGCGGTGACGGCGCCGGCAGATCGCGGCTGATCAGACGCACCTCGCCACGTTCCATGCGCCGCAGCAGATGGAGCCAGCCGTCGCTGTCCATCGCCTCGTGCAGGCAATCGTCGAGGGTCTGTTCCACCAGCGGATGCTGGGGAATCTCGCGCTCGCCGGCGAGGTTTTCCAGGCAGGCAATCTGATCCGGAAACACACTGGCGATCAGGTCTTCGCTTTTCATGCGCTGCAACTGCGGCGCGACTTTGCGCCCACCGGTAAAGCGAGGCAGCGCCAGGGCGACCCCGGCGTTCCAGCGCCAGCGCACACCAAACAGCGGCGCATCGAGCACCGCTTGAATCAGGATGTGCTCGGCGCTGTTGCTGTGTAGATAACGCCAGACGTCATCGAGCTCGAAACTGTGGCTGGTGGACAGCGACAACACGATCGCATCTTCACTGGCCGCCGCCTGCAACTCGAAATTGAAGGTCCGGCAGAAACGCTTGCGCAGGGCCAGACCCCACGCGCGATTGATGCGGCTGCCGAACGGCGAATGAATGATCAGTTGAGTGCCGCCGGACTCGTCGAAAAACCGCTCCATCAGCAATGTGTCTTGCGAGGGCAGGGCGCCGAGGGTCTGGCGTGCGCGGGCGAGGTATTCGACCAGTTGCTCGGCGCTGGCGCGGTTGAGGCCGAGCGTGTGTGTCAGCCAGTCGAGCGCCGGTTGCAGATTGCCGGGGCTGGCGCCGAGCAACTCGTCGAGCGTCGCTTGCAGGCGCGCGACTGCCGAGGACAGTTCATCGCTGCGCCCCGGTGCTTCGCCGAGCCAGAACGGAATGGTCGGTGGCTGGCCTTGCGCATCCTCGACCCGCACTTTGCCGGTTTCTACCCGCAGGATCCGGTAGGAGGTGTTGCCGAGCTGGAACACATCGCCGGCAATGCTTTCCACGGCGAAATCTTCATTGACGCTGCCGATGTTCAGGCCTTGTGGTTCCAGCATCACGCTGTAATCGGCGTTATCCGGAATGGTGCCGCCGCTGGTCACCGCCGTCAGTTGCGAGCCGCGCCGGCCACGCAAGGTGCGACTGACCGCGTCGCGATGCAGATAGGCGCTACGGATGCCCTGGCGACCGTTGTAGCCTTCGGCGAGCATCGTCAGCAGGGCCTGATAGTGTTTTTCGTCGAGATCGCGATAAGGCGAGGCTTTGCGAAACATCGCCAGCAGCGCGTCTTCCGGCCATTCCTGACAACTCACTTCGGCGATGATCTGCTGCGCCAGCACATCCAGCGGCGCTTCGGGGATGTGCAGCGTGTCGAGTTCGCCACGGCGCACGCAGTCGAGCAGGGCGGCGCATTCGATCAGGTCGTCACGGGTGGTGGCGAACAAGCGTCCCTTGGGCGTGCCGCCGACCTGGTGGCCGGAGCGGCCGACCCGTTGCAGAAACCCGGCGATGGAGCGCGGCGAGGCGATCTGGCAGACCAGATCGACTTCGCCGATATCGATGCCCAGTTCCAGCGACGCGGTGGCGATCAGCACTTGCAGTTCGCCACGCTTGAGCCGCTGCTCGGCGTCGAGCCGGAACTCCTTGGCCAGACTGCCGTGGTGCGCCGCCACTGCGTGTTTGCCGAGGCGCTCACTGAGGTGGCGGCTCAGGCGTTCGGCGAGGCGGCGGGTGTTGACGAAAATCAGCGTGGTGCGGTGTTCACGGGCAAGTTCGGCGAGGCGCTCGTAAACCAGTTCCCAGACATCGTTAGCCATGACTGCCGACAACGGCACGGGCGGTACTTCGATCCCCAGATCCCGGGGGCGCGCATGGCCGATGTCGATGATTTCGCAGGGGCGATCGCTGCCGACGAGGAATTGCGCCACGGCTGCCACCGGTTTTTGCGTGGCAGACAGGCCGATGCGGGTCAGCGGCTCGCTGCACAAGGCTTGCAGCCGCTCCAGGCTCAGGGCCAGATGACTGCCGCGCTTGCCGGCGGCCATCGCGTGGATTTCGTCGATGATCACCGTGCGCGTGGTGCCGAGCATTTTACGTCCCGAAGCCGAACCGAGCAGCACGTAGAGCGATTCCGGGGTGGTCACCAGAATGTGCGGCGCGTTCTTGCGCATGGCGGCGCGCTCTTTTTGCGGGGTGTCACCGGTGCGCACGGCAGTGGTGATTTGCAGTTCCGGCAGGCCCATCTGGCGTAACTGCCCGGTGATCCCGTCCAGCGGATTTTGCAGGTTGATGCGGATGTCGTTGGAGAGTGCCTTGAGCGGCGAAACGTAGACCACCAGCGTTTCGTCGGGCAGTCCGTCTGGATTTTCCAGGCCACGGTGGACGAGGTCGTCGAGCACGGCGAGAAATGCGGTGAGGGTTTTGCCCGAACCTGTTGGCGCGGCAATCAGCGTCGAGCGGCGCTGGCGGATCAACGGCCATGCGCGGGCCTGGGCGGCAGTAACCGTCGGGAAAGTGCTGCTGAACCAGGCGCTGACGGCGGGGTGAAAGCCTGCCAGGGCCGCGTCCACGGGAAGGGGCAGATTCATGGGACAAGTTATGCGGGTGGGGGCGGGAAGATGCAAGTCTGTCTGGCTGATCGGTTATCCCTGTGGCGAGGGAGCTTGCTCCCGCTCGGCTGCGAAGCAGTCGCAAATTCAGCTGATGCGGTATTTCTGCTGCACCGCTTCGGTCGGATTCGGGAGTCCTTCGGCCTCCAGCGGGAGCAAGCTCCCTTGCCACAGGGTGTGCAAATGCCGGGGATGTACACTTTTGCGGATGACGGTTGCGCACTAAACCCGCAAAATGCAACGATTCCGGCAATTATCGACGACGGTTCCACAAGTACCGTCGCCAAAGCCATCGTTCCTATCAGACTGGGCCTGCTGACTCTATGCGAATGCGCCTTATGTTACTGGGCGGCGGAAATGCCCTTGGGCAGGCGCTGATTCGCCTCGGTGCGGAAGAAGACATCGGTTTCCTCGCCCCCCGCCCGCCCGAAGACGGCTGGGATGCCGCGAGCCTGACGCAACTGCTCGACGACACCCGTCCCGATGCGTTGATCAACCTCGCCTACTATTTCGACTGGTTCCAGGCCGAGACCGTCAGCGAAAGCCGCATGGCCGGGCAGGAACGCGCCGTCGAGCGGCTCGCCGAACTGTGCCAGCACCACAACATCGTCCTCGTGCAACCGTCCAGTTATCGGGTGTTCGA
Source organism: Pseudomonas sp. TH06 (assembly GCF_016651305.1). Lineage (GTDB taxonomy): Bacteria > Pseudomonadota > Gammaproteobacteria > Pseudomonadales > Pseudomonadaceae > Aquipseudomonas. Next base: position 2,274,563 of record NZ_JAEKEC010000001.1, read on the forward strand.
CGGCTCGCGTGCTACCGCGTACAGCGAAAAAGACGAACCGGTACCGCTGGGGCTGCGCGGTCAGGCGTTGTGGCGAATCGAACAAAGCGTACGCGCGACCTGCCCACAGCATGTGCTGTTGCGTTTCGGCTGGCTGCTCGATGACAGCCCTGATGGCACCCTCGGACGTTTCCTTGCTCGCGCCGAACAACCGGATGAATTGCTCCTGGCCGATGACCGTCGGGGCAATCCGACCCCGGTCGACGATGCTGCCCGAGTGATTATCTCGGTGCTCAAGCAACTCGATTGCGCGGCGCCGCTGTGGGGCACTTATCACTACGCCGGCCATGAGGCGACCACACCGCTGGCGCTGGGCCAGGCAATTCTCACCGAAGCGCGCAGCCTGCATGCGCTGGCCATCGAAGCGCCGACCGCCCAGGCCCATGCCGCGCGTCCGGACGCTGCCGAGGAGCCGCAACACGCAGTGCTCGCCTGCAAGAAAATTCTGCACACTTTCGGGATCAAGCCGCGCGCCTGGCGTGCCGCGCTCCCGGGCTTACTGGATAGGTTTTATCGCCATGGCTGAAGGCACTGTTTTAATCACCGGCGGCGCCGGTTTCATCGGCTCGCACTTGACGGATGCCTTGCTCGCCAAGGGCCATTCGGTGCGGATCCTCGACGATCTGTCGACCGGCAAACGCAGCAATCTGCCGCTGGATAATCCTCGGGTCGAGCTGATTGTCGGCGATGTCGCCGATGCGGCACTGGTGGCGCAAGCGATGCAAGGCTGCAGCGCGGTCGCGCATCTGGCCGCCGTGGCCTCGGTGCAGGCGTCGGTGGATGATCCGGTGAAGACTCACCAGAGCAATTTCATCGGCACGCTGAATGTCTGCGAAGCCATGCGTCTGGCCGGGGTCAAACGTGTGTTGTACGCCTCCAGTGCGGCGGTGTACGGCAACAACGGCGAGGGCGAATCGATTGATGAAGACACGCCTAAAGCGCCGTTGACGCCCTACGCATCGGACAAGTTGGCGGGCGAGCATTACTTCGACTTCTATCGCCGCCAGCACGGTCTGGAGCCGGCGATTTTTCGTTTCTTCAATATCTTCGGCCCGCGTCAGGATCCCTCCTCACCGTATTCCGGCGTCATCAGTATCTTCAGCGAGCGTGCGCAGAAAGGCTTGCCGATCACCGTGTTCGGCGACGGCGAGCAGACGCGCGACTTTCTCTATGTCGAGGATCTGGTCGATCTTCTGGTGCAGGCGATCGAAAAGCCTGAGGTGGAAGTCGGCCCGGTGAATGTTGGCTGGAACCAGGCGATGAGCCTGAAACAGATGCTCGCCGAATTGCAGAAGGTAGTTGGCGAGTTGCCTGCCGTCAGTTACGGCCCGGCGCGCTCCGGTGACATCCGTCATTCGCGCGCGAACAACAAACGTCTGCTTGAACGTTTCAAACTGCCGGCGCAGACGCCGATGAGCGTGGGTCTGGCGCGGTTGCTGGGAAGATAAAACGCAGAAACAAAAAAGGCGCCTTTGCAGGCGCCTTTTTTGTGGGCGGGGTATCGCTTTGACTCAGATGCGATCCCTGTGGCGAGGGAGCTGGCTCCCGCTCGACTGCGTAGCAGTCGCCAATCCAATCAGTGCGGTTTTTCTGAAGCACCGCTAGTGCCTGTTTCGGGGCCGCTTCGCAGCCCGGCGGGAGCAAGCTCCCTCGCCACATTAGCCCGCATTCACCACCACGCGAATGTTCCTTAGAACTTGTAGCCCAGACCCACCATATACACAAACGGATCCACATCGACGTTCACCCGTGCGCGAGTGCCCGGTGCAACGGCGTTGTTCTCGACGGTGGCGCGGGTATCGATGTCGATGTAGCGCACTTGGGCGTTAAGCATGATGTTGTCGGTCAGCATGTAGTCCGCACCGACCTGCCAGGCCAGACCCCAAGAGTTTTTCGCCTTGAAGTTGTCGAAGCCGTTGGCGCTGGCTTCGCTGCCGACGTGCTCGTCGTAGATCCAGGTGTAGTTGATACCGCCGCCGACATACGGTTGGAACGGCGACTTCGAATCCAGCGGGTAGTAGACGACGCTGAGGGTCGGTGGCAGGTGTTTCAGGGTGCCGAGCTTGCCGTTGGCCGCAGGCAGGGCAGTACCTTTGAGCTTGACGTCATGCTCGAACGGGGTGGCCGCCAACAGCTCGATACCGACGTGATCGGTGAGCATGTAAGCGAAGTTGAGACCCAGTTGAGTGTCGCTGCTCATGGTCGCCTTGCCACCCAGATTGGCGCCGCTCAGCGGACCCTGATCGACCTTGACGCTGGAGCTGTCGGCCTTCGGGTTGACGGTGATCGCACCGGCACGGATCAGGATGTCACCGGCCTCGTGGGCGTGGGCGAGCGGGGCTGCGAGCGCGAGAGCAAACAGCGAAGCGCTGAGCAAGGACTTGTTCATGGGGGCTCCGAAAGGACGTTAAAAATCTTTGATGTCCTATGGTACGAAGCCAACTGATACGGTCTTTTGACTCAGCTCAATGAAACAGTGAAGGGGCAGTTTTTTGTGGAACCTTTGAGGGCCCTATCGCGAGCAGGCTCACTCCTACAGGGGAACGCATTCCAAATGTAGGAGTGAGCCTGCTCGCGATAGCAATTGAACAAACAACCCAGAGTTACCGGTATTCACTCCGGCAGTTCATACACATAAATCTTGTCGGCATCCATCTGATACCCGGCATCCGCCAGTTCGCTGCTCGACGCCTTGACCTGCAACGGCCCCTCGACCCAGTACGGCTGATACAACTCATCGAGCTTCACGCCGAGTTCGCTTTTCACATGCACGATCTGATTCGACGGCGGTGGCGGCACGTGGATGCAGGCGCCGAAGTACGGCACCAGCAAAAAGTCCGTGGTACGTCCTTCCTCGTTGACTTCCAGCGGCACGATATAACCCGGCAGGCGAATATTCTGGCCGTCGAGGCTCTTCACCACAGGCGCGTCGGGCATGTCCTGTTTGGCTGCCGGCGCCGACTCGGCGGACAGCGCATCGCTCATCTTCGACAGGTCGTGCAGCGGGGTCATGTTCGGCACTTCCGGCGCGGCGTCCGGCGGGATCATTTCCGACCAGGTCAGGTCTTTTGGCGCCGCCGCCCAAACGGGCAGGGCAACCAGCAATAACAGCGCAAGCACAGCGCGGGGCATGGTGAACATCCTCATAAACGGATCGACAGGCCATCGGCCAAGGATTGGCGATACGCGCGCCAGGCCGGCACGCTGCCCATCAGCAGCGCGGCCGCCAGAATGCCACCGAGCAGCGTCCATTCATACTCGCTCGGCCACGCCAGCGGCAGGAACAAGCCGTAATTGGCCTGCACATAACCTTGCGCAGCGGCGATACCGATGTACAGCAACGCCAGCCCGGCAATCACCCCGGTCAACGCCAAGGCAAAGGCTTCCAGCACCAGCAGGCTCGCGATGTGCCACGGCCGTGCGCCGACCGAACGCAGGATCGCCATCTCCCGGCGCCGCTCGTTGAGGCTGGTGAGGATTGCCGTGAGCATGCCGATCAACCCGGTCAGCACCACAAACAGCGAGACCACGAACAAGGCTTTTTCAGCCGTGCTCATCAGGCTCCACAATTCCTGCAGGGCCACGCCCGGCAGAATCGCCAGCATCGGCTCGCCACGGAATTCGTTGATCTCGCGTTGCAGGGCAAACGTGGAAATCTTGCTGTTGAGGCCGAGCATGAACGCGGTGATCGCTTGCGGCGTCAGGTCCATGTTGCGTGCCTGATCCGCCGAGATCCGCCCGTTGCCACGCGCCGGCACGCCGTTGTGCCAGTCAATGTGAATCGCTTCCATGCCACCGAGGCTGATGTGCAGCGTGCGATCCACCGGGGTGCCGGTGCGCTTGAGAATACCGACCACAGTGAACGGCTTGTCGTCGTGCTTGACCAGACTGATCGCCGCCACGCCGTGGGCCAGCACCAGTTTGTCGCCGAGCTTGTAATGCAGTGCGTCGGCGACTTCGGCACCGAGCACCACTTCAAACGGATCGGTGGCGAAGGCGCGGCCATCGGCCAGTTCCAGATGTTGCTGGCGGCCGTACTGGTAGTGTTCGAAATAGGCTTCGGTGGTGCCCATCACTCGATAGCCGCGATGGGAGTCACCCAGAGACATCGGGATCGCCCACTTCACTTTCGGGTTGTTGGCGAAATGTTCGAAGCTGTCCCAGCGAATGTTGTTGGTCGCGTTGCCGATGCGAAACACCGAGTACAGCAACAGATTCACCGAGCCGGAGCGGGCGCCGACGATCAGATCGGTACCGCTGATGGTGCTGGCGAAACTGGCTTTGGCCTCGGTGCGCACCCGTTCTACGGCGAGCAGCAGGCAGACCGACAGGGCGATGGCGAATGCGGTGAGCAATGCGGTGAAGCGGCGGTTGGCCAGGCTGGCCATGGCCAGACGAAACAAATACATCTCAGACCTCGGCAGACGTGGCGGCGCGATTGAGTTCGGCCAGGGACAGATGACGGTCGAACAGTGGCGCCAGGCTCTGATCGTGGCTGACGAACAGCAGACTCGAACCGGCCTCGCGGCATTCGGCGAACAGCAGACGAATGAAGTTTTCTCTGGCGTCGTAATCCAGCGCCGAGGTCGGCTCGTCGGCGATCACCAATTCCGGTTGGCCGATCAACGCGCGGGCGGCGGCGACTCGTTGTTGCTGGCCGATAGACAATGAATCGGCGCGACGAGCGAGGATGTTTTCGTCCTTCAAACCCAAGTGGGCGAGCAGGGTGGCGGCGGCTTGATCGACGCTGCCGTGACGCTGTTTCGCCCGTTCAGCGCGCAATTTTGAGAAGTGGCAGGGCAACTCGACGTTTTCGCGCACCGAGAGAAACGGCAGCAGGTTGAACTGCTGAAAGATGTAGCCGGTGTGGTCGACGCGGAACGTATCGCGGGCGCCCGCGGAGAGTTCGGTCAGCTCCTGGCCGAGCAGGCGGATGCTGCCGCGATCCGGCTTCTGCACGCCGCCGAGGAGACCGAGCAGGGTGGTCTTGCCGCTGCCGCTGGGGCCTTTGAGAAACAGGGTTTCACCCGGTTCCAGACGAAACGCCGGGATGTCCAGCAACGGCGGATGACCGGGCCAACTGAAGCCCAGGTCGGACAGTTCGATGAGTGCTTGGGTCATTTGAAACCGGTCAGATAGTTGAGTGGCTCCTTTGTAGGAGTGAGCCTGCTCGCGATAGCGGTGTATCAGTCAGCACTGAGTCAACTGACAGTCTGCTATCGCGAGCAGGCTCACTCCTACAAGGGATCTTTACAGATTTCAGAATTTCAACGACGCAGCCTTGGCAGTCACTTCGGTGCCTTGCTGGCCGTTCGCGCTGATCAGTTGTACCTGAATTTTCTGAGTGGCCGGGAAGGTATTGAAGATGTTCGCCAGATCCAGCGTCTTCAGCGCACCGGGGGCTGCACAGCTGAATTGATAGTGCGCATGGATTTCGCTGTGGTCGTGGTGATGCTCGTGACCGTCCTTGTCAGCTTCAGCGTCGTCGTGATCGTCGGCATCCGGCTTGTCACCGAACAACGGGCTCTCCAGCTCCTGACTGACCACTTTGCAATTGGCAGCGGCCGGCAGGTTGAACAGCGCCAATGGCTTCTCAAGCTGAGCGCGAGCGGTGGCAACTTTGGCTTTGTCGGCGTCAGTGCTGGCAACGTGTTCGAAACCGACCAGGTTCATCGCCGGGCTTTCCAGCTCCAGCTCCAGGGTCTGGCCGTCAAGTGCGGCATTGAGGCGACCGACACCGTGTTCGTGAGCGCCGAGGCTGCCGTGTTCATGGTCGTGGTCATGCTCATCGGCAGCGTGGGCGATGGCCAGCGGCAACAGGGCAAACGGCAAAGCGAGCAGCAGACGACGCATGGCGGTCTCCGGGAAGTAAAGTGAAGAGTTTGTTATGTAATCTTATAACGAAAGCCCGCAGAGTTTGCCCGGCTGCTTGGCGTTACACAAGTCCCGTGGGAGCATGCAGGTCAGAAATGTGCGGGAGCGAACTCAATGTTGCGGATACGCGGAACCGTCGGTGACGTACCGGTGGATTTGACAGTAGAACTGGATGACAGCGATTGGGCGAAGCTGGGCTCGGCCCTTGGCGCACAGCCGCAGATTGCTCAAGCGGCGATTGCTTCGGCGCCAGCGGCGAAACCGCTGAATCAGGACGACGCGTTGTGGCAGGTTGCCCGGGATCTGTTGCGCAAGGCCGGCCAGCTCAGCGGGCCGGATTTGCTCGAACAACTGGAGGGGCTGACGGGCAGCGCCGTTTCAGGCAAGCGCTTGCTGGTACGACTGCGCCATAGTTCGGACGTGAAAGTGGTGAGCGGCGGGGATACGCCGCTCTACAGCTGGATCGAATAGAACGCAGAAGCAAAAGGTCGCAGGCTGCGATCTTTTGCTCTTAATAAAGCGCAGCAAACATTTTGCGACGGTAAGCACCCACCAACGGATGATCGTTACCGAGCAACTCGAACACCTGCAGCAAGGTCTTGTGCGGCAACCCCTCGCCATAGCTGCGGTTGCGGATAAACAGCTTGAGCATCGCCTCCAGCGCGGCTTCGTATTGCTGACGAGCCAGTTGCTGAATCGCCAGTTGATACACCGCTTCATCATCCTGTGGATCTTTCGCCAGACGCGCTTTCAGGTCGGCAGCGTCCGGCAGATCGCGGGCCAGACCCAGAAATTTGATCTGCGCCTTGGCCCCGGCCAGTGCGGCTTTGTGCTCATCGCTCTTGACTGCCTCAAGCACGGTTTGCGCTTCGTCCAGTTCACCGCGTTCGGTCAGGCAACGGGCGTAGAGGATCAGTGCCTTGGCGTTGGTGTTGTCTTCGTTGAGCATGACCACCAGCGCCGCTTCGGCATCGGCGTAACGACCATCATCAAACAAGGCCTGAGCCTGTTCGAACGGATCGGCAGCGGCCGGCGGTGGCATTTGCACATGTGGTTCAAGCAAGGCGCGTACGGCGGACTCCGGTTGTGCGCCGGCAAAACCGTCAACCGGTTGACCGTCCTTGAACAGCACCACGGTCGGCAGACTGCGAATGCCGAAGCGGGCGACGATGTCTTGCTCGATGTCGCAGTTGACCTTGGCCAGCAGCAACTCGCCCTGATAACTCTCGGCAATGCCTTGCAGCATCGGCATCAGCGCCTTGCACGGCGCACACCATTCGGCCCAGAAATCCACCAGCACGGGTTTATTGAAGGAGGCTTCGATCACCGACTGGTCGAAATCGGCAGTCGTGGCGTCGAAGATGTACGGCGTTTGCTCACTCATGGAGGATCTCGTCAAAGCGTGGATGGGGCAACTATACGGCTTGGTGGGGTGTGGCCGGAAGTTAGAGATGAGTTGTCAGGCAGGACGCCATCGCGTGCAAGCCCGCTCCCACAGGGTTCTGTGCCGTACACAAAATCCCGGTTCGACTCGGTCACTGTGGGAGCGGGCTTGCCCGCGATGCTTTTAGCTAGCGCCGCGCATGGTAAAGGCTGACATGTCGAAACTCTTCCGGCTCCGCCAGATCCGGCAAGGTCATCGCCTCAAGCATTTCGATGCGCTCATACAACGGATGGCGGAAATCCCGAACGCGCGAATCTGCCACCAGCGCTTCACGCCCTCGGCTGAGAAATGCATCGAGCAACGGCAGGTTCGCCCGGTCATACAAAACGTCCACCACCAGGATCACATCAAAACGGTCCGCCTCGGCGAAGAAGTCGGTCGAGTAGCTCATCTGCACAGCATTAAGCTCGGCATTCGCCCGGCACGCGGCAATTGCCAGCGGATCCAGGTCGCACGCCACCACCTCCAGTGCTCCGGCCTTGACCGCCGCGATCCCGGCAATCCCCGAACCGGCGCCAAAATCCAGCACGCGTTTGCCGCGCACCCATTCGGGATACTCGGCCAGATATCGCGCCACTGCCAGACCACTGGCCCAGCAAAAACTCCAGTAGGGCGGTTCGTGGAGGATTCGTTGGGTTTCTTCCTGGCTGAATTCACGGGCCATGTTGTCGCCGTCGATCAGCCATAGCGTTAAATCGGTGTCCGGCAACGCACAGGCCTTGAGCCTGGCGTCGCCGAGCAATTCACCTAACGCCTGTTGCAGGTCGAGCGGTGCATTCATGGCGCTTTGACGAATTGCAGTTGGCCCAGCGCCTGAGTCGTCGGCTGAGTGATGGTTTGCGACGGCAGGTGCAGAATCAATTGACCGGACTGACTGGCGCGGCCACGCAACTCGACCCGCGCCCCCGCCGGGAACGCGTCCGGGCTGAAGCGCAGGCGAAACGGCAGGATCTGGTTGTTGCCGATCAGGCTGGAACTGGCGAGCAATTGTTGCGGGCGATCCTTTTCATCGATGACCAGCAACGCCAGTTCGACTTCGGCACCGGCCGGCACGCCTTGCAGGGTGCCGCTCAGTTCGCGCTGATAAACAGGCAACGGGCCAAGGTCGGCGGCCTCTTTGGCTTTTTTCTGCGCCTGTTGTGGCGCCGGGCCTGGCGTCGGCGGCTGGGGCTTGGGTGCATCGCTGCCACAGGCCACCAGCAGGCTGAAAAGACTGAGCAAAACGAGCGGACGTAACGGCATTGGCAGCTCCGGCAAAATGAAATCCATGGATCAAACGATCATGCCGTTCTGTATACCGCAAACCCTATGGCTTGTCTTGCCACCGGGATGCGCTACCATGGCCCTCCCTTTTTTTGTTGCCAGCCACCATGCACTGTCCCTTCTGCGGTGCCAACGACACCAAGGTCATCGACTCGCGTCTGGTCGCCGAGGGCGAACAGGTGCGCCGCCGGCGTGAATGCCTGGCCTGCGGCGAGCGTTTCACGACGTTCGAGACGGCCGAACTGGTGTTGCCGCGCCTGATCAAAACTGACGGCAGCCGCCAACCGTTCGACGAAGAAAAACTCCGCGCCGGCATGCAACGCGCCCTGGAGAAACGTCCGGTGAGCGTCGAGCGCCTCGAATCCTCTTTGGTTCACATCAAGCACAAGCTGCGCGCCACTGGCGAGCGCGAGGTCAAATCCCTCGTGGTCGGTGAGTTGGTGATGGCCGAGCTGCAAAAGCTTGATGAAGTCGCCTACATTCGTTTTGCCTCGGTCTACAAGCGCTTCCAGGACCTCAACGAGTTCCGCGAAGAGATCGATCGTCTCGCCCGCGAACCGGTGAAAGAATGACCAGCGCCGGCGAGCAGGCCATTCTCGACGCCCACTTCATGGCCCGCGCACTGGAACTGGCGCGCAAAGGTCACTACACCACGCACCCCAATCCTCGGGTCGGCTGCGTGATAGTGAAGGACGGCCAGATTGTCGGCGAAGGCTGGCATGAACGTGCCGGTGAACCACACGCCGAAGTCCACGCCTTGCGCGCCGCCGGTGAACAGTCCCGGGGCGCCACCGCTTATGTGACGCTGGAACCTTGCAGCCACCATGGCCGCACGCCGCCGTGCGCCGATGCATTGGTCAATGCCGGCGTTGGGCGTGTGGTCGCAGCGATGCGCGACCCCAATCCACAAGTCGCCGGCCGTGGTTTGCAGCGTCTGACTGATGCCGGTATCGCCACCGAAAGCGGCGTCCTCGAAGCCGAGGCCCGCCAGCTCAATCAAGGCTTCCTGAAGCGTATGGAACAGGGCCTGCCGTTTGTGCGGGTCAAGTTGGCCATGAGCCTCGACGGTCGCACGGCGATGGAGAGCGGCGAGAGCCAATGGATCACTGGGCCAGCCGCACGTTCGGCGGTGCAGCGATTGCGTGCGCAGGCCAGTGTGGTGCTGACCGGCGCCGACACGGTGCTGGCCGATGGCGCACGCTTGACCGTGCGTGCCGACGAGTTGGGCCTGGATCCCGAGCAAACCGCGCTGGCCATGAGCCGCCCGCCATTGCGCGTGCTGATTGATGGTCGTCTGCGGGTGCCGCTCGACGCGCCATTCTTCAAGGCCGGCCCGGCGCTGGTCGCCACGTGCATGGCCGTCGAAGAACAATACGCCAACGGCCCGGAATGCCTGATCGTGCCGGGCGATGACGGTCAGGTCGATCTGCATCAACTGCTGATCGAACTGGCTGGCCGTGGCGTCAATGAAGTGCTGGTCGAGGCTGGCCCGCGTCTGGCCGGTGCGTTTGCTCAACTCGGTCTGGTCGATGAGTTTGTGATCTTCATCGCCGGCAGGTTTCTGGGGTCCTCGGCGCGTCCGCTGCTGGACTGGCCGCTGTCCCTTATGAAGGACGCCCCCGAGCTGAAAATCACTGAAATCCGCGCGGTTGGCGATGACTGGCGAGTCACTGCAATCCCTGTCCCGTCGGCGAGCGTATAATTCCCGGCCATCGCGTTAGCGCTGGCTTCGTTCTCAAGGAGAACCCCATGTTTACCGGCATCATCGAATCCATCGGCAGTATCCGTGCACTGACCCCAAAGGGCGGCGATGTACGGGTACATGTCGAAACCGGCAAGCTCGACCTGAGCGACGTCAAACTCGGCGACAGCATCGCGGTCAACGGCGTGTGCCTGACCGCCGTTGAACTGCCGGGCGACGGCTTCGCTGCCGACGTCAGCCGCGAAACCCTCGACTGCACTGCCATGAATGACCTGAAAAGCGGCAGCCCGGTCAATCTGGAAAAAGCCCTGACCCCGACCACCCGTCTCGGCGGTCACCTGGTCAGCGGTCACGTCGATGGTGTCGGCGAGATCGTCTCCCGTGCCGACAATGCTCGCGCCGTGGAATTTCGCATCCGTGCGCCGAAGGAACTGGCCAAGTACATCGCCCACAAAGGCTCGATTACCGTCGACGGCACCAGCCTGACCGTGAACGCAGTCGATGGCGCCGAGTTCATGCTGACGATCATTCCGCACACCCTGAGCGAAACCATCATGGCGTCCTACAAGCCAGGTCGCCGGGTGAACCTGGAAGTCGACTTGCTGGCGCGTTATCTGGAGCGCCTGCTGCTGGGCGACAAGGCCGCAGAGCCTGCATCCGGTGGCACCATCACTGAAAGCTTTCTGGCCCAAAACGGCTACCTCAAATCCTGAAGCTCTAAATTCGAAAGAAGGGGGGTGCCTTGTGGCGCTCAATAGCATCGAAGAACTGGTTGAAGACATCCGCCAAGGCAAGATGGTCATCCTCATGGATGACGAAGACCGCGAGAACGAAGGCGACCTGATCATGGCCGCCGAATGCTGCAAGGCCGAGCACATCAACTTCATGGCCAAGCACGCCCGTGGCCTGATCTGCATGCCGATGAGCCGCGAGCGCTGCGAAACCTTGAAGTTGCCGCTGATGGCGCCGCGCAACGGTTCCGGTTTCGGCACCAAGTTCACCGTCTCGATCGAAGCCGCCGAAGGCGTGACCACCGGCATCTCCGCTGCCGACCGCGCACGCACCGTGCAGGCCGCTGCCGCGAAAGACGCCAAGGCTGAAGACATCGTCAGCCCGGGCCACATCTTCCCGCTGATGGCCCAGGCCGGTGGCACCCTGGCCCGCGCCGGTCACACCGAAGCCGCTTGCGACCTGGCGCGCATGGCCGGTTTCGAGCCAAGCGGTGTGATCTGCGAAGTGATGAACGACGACGGCACCATGTCTCGCCGCGCCGAACTCGAAGCATTCGCCGCTGAACACAACATCAAGATCGGCACCATCGCCGACCTGATTCACTACCGGATGATCCACGAACGTACCGTTCAGCGGATTGCCGAGCAGCCACTGGACAGCGAACTGGGCCAATTCAACCTGGTGACCTATCGTGATTCGGTGGAAGGCGACGTGCACATGGCCCTGACGTTGGGCACTGTCTGCGCCGAAGAGCCGACCCTGGTTCGCGTGCACAACATGGACCCGCTGCGCGACCTGCTGATGGTCAAACAACCGGGACGCTGGAGTCTGCGCGCCGCCATGGCTGCGGTTGCCGAGGCGGGCAGCGGTGTGGTGCTGTTGCTCGGTCACCCGCTCGATGGTGACGTGTTGCTGGCGCACATCCGCGAAACCGGCGATCAGGCCGCACCGAAAAAACCGACGACTTACAGCATCGTCGGTGCCGGTTCGCAGATCCTGCGCGACCTCGGTGTGCGCAAAATGCGTTTGATGTCCGCACCAATGAAATTTAATGCGATATCCGGTTTCGATCTGGAAGTTGTAGAATACGTGCCCTCCGAATAATGACCGGTTGTTTCCGACATTGTTGGCGCAGATTCTTGTGGTGAGGGGATTCATCCCCGACGGGCTGCGCAGCGGCCCCTGTTTTGGGACTGCTGCGCAGTCCATCGGGGATAAATCCCCTCGCCACAGCTAATATCACTGAGGGATGCGTACGAGACGCGTCCCGGCTCTTTAAGAGAACTGACGAATGACCCTGAAGACCATCGAAGGTACCTTCATCGCCCCTAAAGGCCGCTACGCTTTGGTAGTGGGCCGTTTCAACAGCTTCGTCGTTGAAAGCCTGGTCAGCGGTGCAGTTGATGCCCTGGTTCGCCACGGCGTGAGCGAAAGCGACATCACCATCATCCGCGCACCTGGCGCCTTCGAAATCCCGCTGGTAGCGCAAAAAGTCGCCCAGAAAGGTGAGTTCGCAGCCATCATCGCCCTCGGCGCAGTCATTCGTGGCGGTACTCCGCACTTCGAATACGTGGCAGGCGAGTGCACCAAGGGTCTGGCCCAGGTGTCCATGGAGTTCGGCGTACCGGTCGCTTTCGGCGTCCTGACCGTTGATTCCATCGAGCAAGCCATCGAACGTTCCGGCACCAAAGCCGGTAACAAAGGTGCCGAAGCTGCCCTGTCCGCTCTGGAAATGGTCAGCCTGCTGGCGCAGTTGGAGGCCAAGTGATTAGCGACGAAAGCGATCGTTTCAACCCGCGCGAACCGCGTCCAACGGACGCCGGCAAGCCTTCGAAAAGTGAAAAGCGCCGCGCTGCCCGTCAGCTGGCGACTCAAGCGTTGTACCAGCGCCACATGGCCAGTACTTCGCTGAACGAAATCGAAGCGCAGTTTCGCGTCGACAACGACTTCACCTTCGCCGATGCCAGCTACTTTCACGACATCCTGCACGGTGTTCCGGCCAGTCTGACCGAGATCGACGCTGCGTTGGCGCCGTGCCTGGACCTGACCATCGAAGAGCTGGACCCGGTTGAACTGTGCGTACTGCGCCTGTCGACCTGGGAACTGCTCAAGCGTGTCGATGTGCCGTACCGCGTTGTGATCAACGAAGGGATCGAACTGGCGAAAGTCTACGGTTCCACCGACGGTCACAAGTTCGTCAACGGCGTGCTCGACAAACTGGCCCCGCGCCTGCGTGAAGCTGAAGTGAAGGCGTTCAAGCGCTGATCCGCGCTTGATATCGCAATGGGCGAGTTTGAGCTGATCCGCAATTTCTTCGCCGCCGCGCCTTGTGCGCAGGGCGGCGAGGGCGTTGCACTGGGGATCGGCGATGACTGTGCCTTGCTCGCTGTTCCCCCCGGGGAACAGCTGGCAATTTCCACCGATACGCTGGTGGCCGGCGTGCATTTCGCCGACCCCTGCGATCCGTTTCTGCTCGGTCAGCGCTCGCTGGCCGTCGCGGTTAGCGATCTGGCCGCCATGGGCGCCACGCCCGTTGCCTTTACCCTTGCCCTGACTGTGCCGACGGTGACCGCCGATTGGCTGCAAGCCTATGCCCGTGGTTTGAACCGCATGGCACAAAGCTGCGGCGTCGCGTTGGTCGGCGGCGATACCACACGTGGGCCGTTGAGCCTGACGGTAACCGTGTTCGGTCGAGTGCCCGCCGGACAAGCCTTGACTCGCGGCGGCGCGCAACCAGGTGACTTGTTGTGCGTCGGCGGCGAGTTGGGCAATGCCGCTGGCGCGTTGCCGCTGGTACTGGGCCAGCGCGACGCCGCAGCGGACATTGGCCAGCCATTGCTCGACCATTATTGGTCGCCGCAACCGCAACTGGCCCTCGGCCAGGCATTGCGCGGCAAAGCCACTTCAGCGCTGGATATTTCCGACGGCTTGCTCGCCGATTGCGGTCATATCGCACTGGCATCGAAGGTGCGGCTTGAGATTGAACGCGAACACGTGCCGTTGTCGGATGCATTAGTGGCTTTTCTTGGCCAACGCGGCGCCGAACGGGCGGCATTGAGCGGTGGTGATGATTACGTGCTGGCGTTCACCCTGCCGTCCGTCGAGTTGCCGGCATTGCTGGCCGGCGGTTGGCCGATCCATGTGATCGGCCGTGTGACCGAGGGGCAGGGCGTGGCGCTGCTGGATCGCGAAGGGCGCGACATCACTCCGCAAATCCGGGGCTATCAACATTTTCAGGAGACACCGTGACAGATCACCCTAAACAGGTTCCGGGCGAATTCGTGCCGCCGTCGGTCTGGCGCAATCCTTGGCATTTCCTCGCGTTCGGCTTTGGTTCCGGCACTCTGCCGAAAGCGCCGGGCACGTGGGGCTCGCTAGTTGCGCTACCCTTTATCCCGTTGTGGCAGATGTTGCCCGACTGGGGTTACTGGCTGATGCTCGGGATCACCATGCTGTTCGGCTTCTGGCTGTGCGGCAAGGTTGCCGATGATCTGCGGGTACACGACCACGAAGGCATCGTCTGGGACGAAATGGTCGGGATGTGGATCACCCTGTGGCTGGTGCCGGAAGGCTGGTACTGGTTGCTCGCGGGTTTCCTGATGTTCCGTTTCTTCGACATTCTCAAGCCTTGGCCGATTCGCTGGATCGATCGGCACGTGCATGGCGGCGTCGGCATTATGCTCGACGACGTGCTGGCCGGTGTCTTTGCCTGGCTGGCGATGCAAGGGCTGGTGTGGCTGTTCACCTGATCCCAGGGGGCATCAGGGTTACGTGAGGGAACTAGGGATGGCTCGACGCTGGTTGGCTGTGGGGTTTTTTGCTCTGCTGGGGACTGTGGCCATTGCACAGAACGCTGCGCCGACGCCTGCGGTCATCCATCTGGCCAGTGAAGACTGGGAAGATTACACCGCCGCCGATGGTCACGGCCTCGGCTGGGACGTGTTGCGCAAGGTGTTCGAGCCGGCCGGGGTGAAACTCGACATTCGTACCGAGCCTTACACGCGTTCCGTGGGTCTGGCGCAACGCGGCGAAATCGATGCCTGTGTCGGTTCTTATCATGAAGAGGCCAGCGATCTGCTGTATCCACGCTGGAACTTCGATACCGATCATATCTATGCGCTGGGCCTTGCGAGCAATCCGGCACCAAGCCCGGAAACCCTGGGCAACTATCGACTGGCCTGGGTACGCGGCTACGACTACCAGAATTATTTGCCCAATGTGAAAAGCTTCAACGAAGTCATCCGGCGCACCGGGATTCTGTCGATGCTGACTCACAACCGCGTCGACTATTACATCGACGCGCTGACCGAAGTCGATTACGTGGTCGGCCGGGCCAAGGATCCGTCGCAGTTTCGCAAGACCCATATCGCCGAACTGCCGCTGTACCTGTGCTTTGCCAATACACCACAGGCGCGAACGTTGATGGCGTTGTATGACCAGCGCATGGAGCAGTTGGTGAAGAGCGGCGAGTTGAAGCCGATCTTCGAGAAGTGGAAACAGCCCTACCCATTCGTCTCTGACTGAAGCCCTGCGCAAATCCTTTGTAGGAGTGAGCCTGATCGCGATAGCGGTCTCATTCAAACGTTGATGTAGCTGACACACCGCCATCGCGAGCAGGCTCACTCCTACAAGGGGAGCGCAATGTCCGTGGGGGAGTTATCAAACTTTTTGATCGTTATGCCCGACAATTCAGCCTAAGCGCCTGCCCAAAGCTGCTGTTACAATGCCGCCCAGCGAATCTTCAGACTTTTTAGATCAGGAGCACACCGGTGCCTGTCGTTTTTGTCGCCGCTTCCAAGCTGCCAACGCCTTTTGCGCAATTCACCATGCACGGTTTTCTCGATGAAGCCACCGGTCGCGAGCACGTTGTGCTGAGCCTGGGTGATTTCGCCGACGGTGCCCCGGTACTCGGCCGGTTGCACTCCGAATGCCTCACGGGCGATGCCTTGTTCAGCCAGCGTTGCGACTGCGGCTCGCAACTCGAAGGCGCGCTCAAAGCCATCGCTCGCGAAGGTCGCGGCGTATTGCTTTACCTGCGCCAGGAAGGCCGTGGCATTGGCCTGTTGAACAAGATCCGCGCCTACGAATTGCAGGACGGCGGCGCCGACACCGTTGAAGCCAATGAGCGGTTGGGTTTCGCCGCCGACCAGCGCGACTACGCCATGTGCCTGCCGATGCTCGAACATCTGGGCGTCAAGTCGTTGCGTCTGATGACCAACAACCCGCGCAAGGTCAAAGCCTTGACCGACATGGGCATCACCGTCGCCGAGCGCGTGCCGCTGCACACCGGGCACAACCCGCATAACAAACTCTACCTGGCGACCAAGGCCAGCAAGCTCGACCACATGATGGGCAACGAGCATCAGGGCGAGGTCGACCGCGCGTGACCCGCGGTCAGGTGCGCCGGCGTCTCAGCGTCGACTGGTGGAAATACCTGGCGCTGGCACTGGTGCCGCTGTTCGTCCTCAACGCACTGTTCGGTCAGAGCGAAGGGATCATGCCGGTGCTGGCGATGCCGTTCTTTATCGCCGGCGTGGCATCGATGTTTGTCAGCCTGAAGTTTTTCGGCCGCTATAAACACGCACTGATCGCTACCCAAAAAGCCCTCGATACCCCTGAAGAGCCTGCAGCGTGGATCGCTCTCGCGGCGCGTCGCCGCAGCGCCTTCCTTGCCGCTGCGTTACCGGCATGGATCGGCGCGCTGGCGGTGTTCGTCGGCCTCGAAGCGGTGCCGTTGATGCTGCTGGCGTTGTCCACGGCGGTGCTGTTCTACCTCTACCGTATTCCGCGTCAACTCGGTTGATGCGCTGCCTCTGGCTGGCGGTTCTGCTGCTGGCCGTCAGCGGCCCGGCGCTGGCGAGTCTGCGCGTGGTCAGTCTCGCGCCTTCCCTGTCTGAAATCGTCGTTGAGCTGGATTCCGCCGACCTGCTGGTCGGCGTGCTGGATGCTGGCGAGCGCCCGGCGGCCATAGCCGGGGTGCCTTCTGTTGGCCGCTATGGTCAGTTGGACATGGAACAACTGCTCAGCCTCAAACCTGATCTTCTGTTGCTCTGGCCCGGCAGTGTCGGCCCGGCGCAGCGTGATCAGCTCAAGCGTTTGAACATCCCCACATTCGTTGCCGAACCGCACAGCCTCGAACAGCTATCCGCGCAGATCGAAGCCATTGCCGCTCGACTCGGTCGGCCTGAGCGGGGGGAGAAACTGGCGGCGGATCTGCGTAAGCAACTTGCCGACCTACGTCAGCGCTATCGCCGGGACGCGCCGCTCAAGGTGTTCTATCAAGTCTGGGACAAGCCGTTGTACACGGTGGGCGGAGGGCAGATCATCAGTGATGCGCTGGAGGTGTGCGGGGCGCGTAACGTATTCGCCGACCTGAGTCTGCCGGCGCCGCAGGTGAGTATTGAAGCGGTGCTGCAGCGTAATCCCGAGGTGATTCTGGCGGGTGATCAGGCCCAGCTCGATGCGTGGAAGTCCTGGCCGCAGGTGGCGGCGGTGGCGCA
The DNA here is from genome assembly GCF_016651305.1 of Pseudomonas sp. TH06. Lineage (GTDB taxonomy): Bacteria > Pseudomonadota > Gammaproteobacteria > Pseudomonadales > Pseudomonadaceae > Aquipseudomonas. The sequence continues at coordinate 2,292,117 of NZ_JAEKEC010000001.1, forward strand.
GGGGAAGTTGCTGCTGGTCACCGACAAAGGCCTAGAACGTCCTAGCGGGCAGATGATCGAGGCGACAGCCAAGCTCTGCCGCCTGATTCAGCCACACCAGTAACCTGTGGTGAGGGGATTTATCCCCGACCGGCTGCGCAGCAGCCGTAAACCGGTGAACTCAATGTGGCTGATCACCGAGGCGTCTGTTTTTGTGGCTGCTTCGCAACCCATCGGGGATAAATCCCCTCGCCACAGTTGATGGAGGTTGATCTTAGAGCTGGGGAGTCCAGGTGACGCCGAACATCCACTCCCGGCCTTCTTCGCGATAGCCATACTGACTGCCGTCATAGCTGTAATTCGCCCGGCTGTAGCCCTTGTCCAACAGGTTATCCACCTTCAGATCCAGCTTGATCTCGCGGTTCAGCGCCCAGCTGCTGCGCAAGCCGAACAGTGCGTAACCGGCCAACGCCTGCGTATTGTCCTTGTCGTCATAGCTGCTGCTCACCGCCTGCCAACTGGCGCCGAGGCTCAGGCGATCGAATTGCCGATCCAGATCCCAGCTCAGCGTCCGCCGCGCACGCCGCGCCAGGGTATGGCCGGTGTCGCGGTCACGGGGATCGATGATCGCCACGCCAAGGTTGCTCTGCCAGCCGAACAGCTCCTGTTTCAACGCGGCTTCGAAGCCGTTGATTCGTGCCGAGGCGACGTTTTCCGGCCGTGAGTTGCTGCCGAAGATAATCGCGTCCTCAAGGTCCGTACGATACAGCGAGGCCTCCAGGCTACTGCTGTCGCTCAACTGGCTACGCCATTGCAGCTCGTAGCTTTTCGAAGTTTCCGGTTTCAGGTTCGGGTTGCTGAAATCCGGGTAGTACAGGTCGTTGAAGGTCGGTGCGCGGAAGCCTTCGCTGTAGCTGAGCAACAAGTCGTTGTCCGGGTTCAGCGGCAGGGTGAAGGTGCCGCTCCAGGTGTTCTGGCTGCCAAACTGCTGGTTATCGTCATGGCGCAGACCCAGTTCAGTGGAAAAACTGTCGGCCTGATAGCGATGTTGGATGAATGCCGCGCGGTTCCAGCGGCTGTCTTCGTCGAACGCGGTACTGCTGTTGACCCGATCTTCATACCAGTCGCCGCCAAGGATCAGGCTGTTACGTGCGTCGAGGGTCAGGTCGTTCTGCCAGTTCACCGAGTCGCGATAGGTGTTGAACACCGTGCGTTCGTCGCTGAGCTTGTCGAGAGTCTTTTCGCGGTTCTCGGTGTGGCCGAATTCGACGCGGGTTTTCCAGGTTTCGTTGACCCGGGCATCGACGTAACTGCTGACGCTGCTGACGTTGAAATCGCTGTAGGGCTGCTGCTGGACCGATTCGAAGGTGTTCATGTCGAAGCGGCCGAACGGGTTGTCGAACTCACTCTTGCCACGGTTATCCAGCAGGTTGGCACCGACTTCGATGTCGTCGGTCAGCGCATGGCTGAGGCTCAGGCTGATGGACTTGTTGCGGTAAGCGTCGTGATCGCCATCGCTGGGATACGACTCGTGGGTGCGATCAATGCCGGCGGTTTCATCAAGGCTGGCGCCAAGGTTGAAGCGGGTTTTGTCATCGCCGCCGGACAGTCCGAGGCTGCGTTCCCAGGTCTGGTTGCTGCCAAAGCCGACATGCAGGCGTGGCTGCAAACCTTGTTCACTGCCTCGGCGAGTGAAGATCTGAATCACCCCGCCAATCGCATCGCTGCCGTAAATCACCGAACGTGAACCGCGCAGCACTTCAACGCGCTCGATCTGTTCGATGTTCAGATGTTGCAGGTTGCTGTCACCAGAGGTCGAACTGCCGATGCGTTGGCCATCGACCAGCACCAGGCTCTGTGCCGATTGCGTGCCGCGAATGTAAATCCCGGGCAGACTGCCGCGCCCACCGGTCTGTGCCACTTGCACCCCCGGCACGCGCCGCAGCAGGTCCGGCACATCGTTCGGTTGCAGGCGGTCGATGTCCTCGCGGGTGAACACCGTGTTGGCCGCGCTGCTGTCGTTGCGTGCTTCGACCTGGCGGTTGGCGCTGATCAGCGTGTCAGGCAGCTTCAAGGCCTGGTCGCGTTCGAAGGTGTCAGCGAGGGCGCTGGCAGTTGGCAACAGGAAGAAGGGCAGGGCGAGGCGCGAGAGTTTCATGGCAATCCATGGCTTATGCAAAACCGTGTAGGAGCTGCCGAAGGCTGCGATCTTTTGATTTTGCTTTTTTAGAAAGGTCTGGAGCCGCCGAGAAGCAGGATCAAAAGATCGCAGCCTTCGGCAGCTCCTACAGGAGGGACGCTTAGCGGTTGAGGAGGGCCAGACGTTCGCGAATCGACGCTTCGATCCCAGCCTCATCCAGCCCGCACTCGGCCAGCATCTGTGCAGGCTTTGCGTGCTCGACGTAAACGTCCGGCAAGCCCAGGTGCAGCATCGACTTGAGAATATTCTCGCGTGCGAGAAATTCGCTGACCGCACCACCGGCGCCGCCCATGATCGCGTTCTCTTCGATAGTCACCAGTAGCTCGTGACTGCCGGCGATCTCGCGCACCAGTGCTTCATCCAGCGGTTTGACGAAACGCATGTCGACCACCGTTGCATCCAGCTTCTCGGCGACTTTCAACGCCTCGGCCAGTTGCACACCGAACACCAGCAGGGCGACGTTGCTGCCCTGGCGACGGACGATGCCTTTACCGATCTCGATAGGTTCGAGGTCTTTCTCGATGGTCGCGTTCGGGCCGCTGCCGCGTGGGTAACGCACCGCCGCCGGGCCGTTGTACAGATGGCCGGTGGTGAGCATTTTGCGCAGTTCGTTTTCATCGCTCGGGGTCATGATGAGCATGCCCGGGATGCAACGCAGGTACGACAGATCGAAGCTGCCGGCGTGGGTCGGGCCGTCTTCGCCGACCAGACCGGCGCGGTCGATGGCGAACAGCACGTCGAGGTTCTGCACCGCGACATCATGGACGAGCTGATCGTAGCCACGCTGGAGGAATGTCGAGTAGATCGCCACCACCGGTTTCGCGCCTTCGCAGGCCATGCCGGCAGCAAACGTCACCGCGTGCTGTTCGGCAATCGCCACGTCGAAGTAGCGCAGCGGGAAGCGTTCGCTGAACGCCACCAGATCCGAGCCTTCCTTCATTGCCGGGGTAATCCCGACCAGACGTGGATCAGCCGCTGCCATGTCGCACAGCCACTCGCCGAACACCGCCGAATACTTCGGTCCGCCAGCCTTTTTCGGCGCAGCAGCCGGGGCGTCTACAGGTTCAAGTTTGGTGATCGCGTGATAACCAATCGGGTCGACTTCCGCCGGGGCGAAGCCTTTGCCTTTCTTGGTGACGATGTGCAGGAACTGCGGGCCTTTCAGATCACGCATGTTGCGCAACGTGGCGATCAGTGTCGGCAGGTCGTGGCCGTCGATCGGGCCGATGTAGTTCCAGCCCAGCTCTTCGAACAGGGTGCCGGGGACCAGCATGCCTTTTGCGTATTCTTCAGTGCGGCGGGCGATTTCCCAGGCGCCGGGCAGGCGCGACAGGACTTTCTTGCTGCCTTCACGCATGCTCGCGTAAGTGCGGCTGGAGAGGATCTTCGCCAGATAATTCGACAGGCCGCCGACGTTGCGCGAGATCGACATGTCGTTGTCGTTGAGGATCACCAACATGTTGGCATCGACTTCCGGCGCGTGGTTCAGCGCCTCGAAAGCCATGCCAGCGGTCAGTGCGCCATCGCCAATCACGGCAATGGCCTTGCGATCACTGTTTTGCAGGCGGGCGGCAATCGCCATGCCCAGCGCTGCACTGATCGAGGTGCTGGAGTGGCCGACGCCAAAGGTGTCGTACTCGCTCTCGGCGCGGCGCGGGAAGGCAGCAATGCCGTCCTTCTGGCGCAGGGTTTCCATGCGCTCGCGGCGACCGGTGAGGATCTTGTGCGGATAAGCCTGATGACCAACGTCCCACACCAGCCGGTCGTCCGGGGTGTCGAAGACGTAATGCAACGCGATGGTCAGCTCGATGACGCCCAGGCCGGCACCGAAATGCCCACCGGTCTGGCCGACCGTGTAGAGCAATTCCAGGCGCAACTCATCAGCCAGGGTTTCCAGCTCGGCTTCGCCTAACCGGCGCAGGCCGTCCGGCGTATTCGCGCGGTCGAGCAGGGGCGTGGTCGGGCGCTTGCGGGGAATCTCATGAAACGTCGTGGGCATCAGGCGAATCGTTATAGGTATAAAAGATGCGGCAGTTTACCTGATGCATCGCCCCCTGCCCACGCGTTGGTCTTTTTTGGCTGATTCGCCGTCAGCTGCGGCGCTCGACGATATACCGGGCCAGCTCACGCAACGGCTCGGCCGCCGCGTCAAACGGTCGCAGGGCGTGCAGGGCCTGATCGCGCAATTCCAGGGCATAGGCCTTGGCAGCGTCCAGACCGAGCAAGGCCGGGTAGGTCGGCTTGTCGCGGGCGATGTCGGCGCCCTGGCGTTTGCCAAGGGTTTCGGTATCGCTTTCGACGTCGAGGATGTCGTCCTGCACCTGAAAGGCGAGGCCGATGGCCTGTGCATAAGTCTGCAGGGCTTTGAGTTCATCCTTCTCGGCACGGCCGCTGGCCAGGGCGCCGAGTCTGACGCTGACCTCGATCAACGCGCCGGTCTTGTGCCGGTGCATCTGTTCGAGGGCTTTCTGATCGAGCTTGAGGCCGACCGAACCGAGGTCGATCGCCTGACCGCCGACCATGCCGGCCGGGCCTGCTGCGTGCGCCAGCGCCGTGACCTGTTGCAGGCGGATGTCAGCGTCGAGATTGCTCAGGCGCGGGTCGAGCAGGGCGCTGAAGGCCAGGCTCTGCAAGCCGTCACCGGCGAGAATCGCGCAGGCTTCATCGAATTTCTTGTGGGTGGTCGGCTGGCCGCGACGCAGATCGTCGTCGTCCATCGCCGGCAAGTCATCGTGAACCAGCGAATAAGCGTGGATCAGCTCAACCGCGCACGCTGCGCCGTTGGCTTGCTCAGCTTTACCGCCAAGCGCTTCGCACGCGGCGTAGGCCAGCAACGGGCGCACGCGTTTGCCACCGTTCATCACGCTGTAGCGCATGGCTTCATAGAGGCGCGCCAGTTCCGGCAGCGGGGCGTTGAACAGGGTTTCCAGGGCCGCGTTGACCCGGGCCTGGCTGGTCGCCGAATACGCTGCAATCATTCTGGCTGTTCCGCGTCGAAGGGTTCCTCGGCGAGTTCGCCATCACGCTCCAGCAGCACTTGCACCTTCTGCTCGGCTTGCGCCAGCGCTGCCTGGCAGTCACGGGTCAGGCCGATGCCCTGCTCGAAAGCGGTCAGCGAGTCTTCCAGCGACAATTCACCATTCTCCAGACGCTCGACCAGTGTTTGCAGGTCGGCGAGGGACTGTTCGAAATCCAGTGCAGCTTTTTTGCGGGCCATGGCGGCGATTTCCGGTTGACGTTAAACCGGCGCGACACTAGCAGATAGGGGGTTTATGGGCAAATGAGCAGGCCGATACTCGCAAGAACAAATGGGCCTTTGGGGAGAACAAAAATCCCTTGTGGCGAGGGGATTTATCCCCGATCGGCTGCGCAGCAGTCGTAATCGATGTTGACTCGGTTGACATGGAGATACGGGGTCGGCGTTTTTGGGCCTGCTGCGCAGTCCAGCGGGAGCAAGCTCCCTCGCCACAGGGATTGGTGTTGATTTTTAATGTGTGGGCTTGTCCGTATAGCGGATCTGGTAGCGCGTACTGCGGCCGCCTCCCGGCAATCGTTGCAGGCAACCTTTCTCCAGCAACTCCGCCAAATGCCGGGTCGCGGTGGCTTTAGATACCTTGGCCACAGCCTGATATTGCGCCGCACTGATGCCGTGCTCGAAACCGCGCTCACCGCCGTCAAGCAGACGATTGAGCACTTTGATCTGTTCCACCGACAGTTCGGACTCACGATGCGTCTGCCAGAAACGTGTCTTTCCCAGCACGCTTTCAATCCGTGCGATGGCTTGTCGAAAGCTGCGCAATAAAGTCTGCAGAAACCACGTCAGCCATTCGCTGATGTCCAGCGTGGCTTTCTGACTCGACTCCAACACCCGATAGTACCCGGCGCGATCGTCGAGAATGCTGGCCGACATGGCATAAAAACGGATTGCCCGGGCTTCACCTTGGGCCAGCGCCAGATCGGTAATGGTACGGGTGAGTCGGCCGTTGCCATCGTCGAACGGGTGCAGTGTGACAAACCAGAAGTGCGCGATGCCGGCGCGCAGCAGAGGATCGAGTCCAGCTTCATGCTCACTGGTCTCGAACCACTTGAGGAAACGCTCGAGTTGCTGCTCAAGGCCTTGCCTTGGCGGGGCCTCGAAGTGCACGGTCGGACGCTCGATCCGTCCGGAAACCACTTGCATCGGCTCATCACCGCGCAGCGCACCAACATTGATTGCGCGTGAGGAAAGACCATTTTCCTGTTCTGGAAACAGCAGCGAATGCCATTCCAGCAAACGCTCCAGCGTCAACGGCTCTGCGAAACGCCGGGTGGCGTCGAGCATCAGTTGCGCAAGGCTTTCACTGCGTGGACTGACGTTATTGTCATCAGCCGTTTCCAGGCCGAGGCGCCGCGCCAATGACGAGCGCACGGAGCCGACATTCAATTGCTCACCCTCAATGGCAGAGGAGGTCACGATGTTTTGCAGCAAGGCATCAAGTTCAGACTGAGCGCTCAGGGAACTGCTCACTGAGCCGGCCATGCCCAGCAATTGGCCTTGCGACTGCACACACTCGCGCAGCAACAGCGTGAGGCGGTCTGCCTGCCAGTTGAAGTCGGGCCAATCGGGTTGCTGCCAGATCCAGTGAGTCGCCATGAGGTGTGGTTCCTGAGCGCTTGAGCCGAATAGAACAGCTATTCGGCTCATTTTGTGAGCCGAATATGACGCCTATTCGGCTCACCGTCTACCGGGGGCCGTGATTCCCACAACAAATCCAGATGTATCCGATTGTTAAAAAACTGCCGAATGGCTAATCTTCGCGCCTTCTACGACCCGGCAGTCACGGGTCTTTCAGACGAAACGCAGTTTTCACCGCTGTGAAGTACCGAGGATCGGGTGCAAGGTTTCGTTCAGGCATGGCAGGAGGCGTCACATGCGTTCATTTCTTATGCTGCTGATCGGGTTGGCCTGCGCGCCCGCGCTGCTGGCCGCCCCTACCGCCGAGTTGGCGGAACCGGTGGGCGGCTGGCGCTATCACGGTTTGCTTGATCGCACGGAAAACCCGCAAGTTGCCTATCCGACGCCGCCCATCGATCGCGGCATCCAGCGCAATCGCACGATGATCGAAGGCCAGCTCAAGGCCATCGGCCATATGCGCCCGCCGCACAGTCTCGCCGTCAATGGCAATCCACTGAATCTGTACACCGACGACCAGGGTCGTTTCGCTAGGCCGTATGCGTTTGGCGCAGGGTCGAACAGCGTCGAGGTGATCAGCGCCGAAGGCCAGTCGCTCAAGCGCGTGCAATTTTATGAAGCAAATAACTTGCGCACACCGGCGCGAATTCGTCTTGTCTTGGGGTGGGACGATCCAAAAGCCGAGCTCGATCTGCACATTGTCACGCCCGACGGTCAGCATGCGTTCTGGGCGCACCCGGCGTTGAGCAATGGCGGTGGCCTCGACCCGGATGGCGTCGATGGCCCCGGGCCGGAGATGTTCACCATGACCGCGCCGCTGCATGGCACCTATCTGGTTTACGTCAACTATTGGGGCAACTTCGGTAACGGCGGCTATAACTTCGATGAGACCAGCAATCAGAACGAGGTGATCACCTCGCAAATCACGCTGGTGCTCAACGAAAACACCGTCGACGAAAAACGCGAGACCTTCATCGTGCCCCTGCGGGCGATCGGTGATCTGCTGCTGGTCAAGACTTTCAACTACTAAGCATCCCGCACCACGGATGAACTTCGGGTTTTGTGAACATGAGTGATAACACTGTTACTCCGGCCGTTGAAACGCCTGCCGGCAAACCTTCCCGGCGCTGGCCTCTGCTGTTGGTCGGGCTGTGCCTGGTGGCCGGCGTGGCCGGTGGGCTCGGCTGGCTGCTGCACAAACCCAAGGCGCCAGCGGCTGCACTTGCCAGTGACAAACTCGGTCTGAGCCGCCCGGATGCACTGCTCGAAACCCGTTCCCTGAGCCAGTTGCCCAAGGACTTGCTGACGGTGCCGTTCCTCAAGGCCACGCTCACCGAAGATTTCGTCTTCTACTACGAAACCCACGCCGACCGCCTCGGCCTGATCGGCAGCCTGCGCCGGATCATTTACGAACATGACCTGAAGCTGCAGGACAGTTTGATCGAACAGCTTTTCGATCAGCCGGCAGACGTCGCGTTGTGGCGCGGCGCTGATGGCCGGTTGAAGGATTTCCTGTTGGTGATGGATCGCGGCGGGCTGGCCAAGCTGTTGGAGCCACTGGCGAAAGTCGCGCTGGATGACACGCAACTCAGCCAGATGGGCGAACTCAAGGTCGGTGGCGACACGGTGCCGCTGTATCAGTTGACCTACAACGCCAGCAAAGCCCTGTTGTTCGCCTCTCACGGCGACAAACTGGTGGTGCTGTCCAACCCGGCCAAGTATTACGATCCCGAAAGTGGCGTCTCCGAAGAGTCGGGCCACGTTTCGCCGCAAGCGCTGGCGGCACTGCTCAACGGTGACAAACTGTTCCCGGAAGCCTTCGGCCTGCCGGCGAAAACCCCTGAGACCAAACAGCGTCTCTCGGTCAATTCCAGCGTCCTTGCCATGGGTTATCAGCGCTTCATCCCCAACTTCGCCGGGCTGCGCTTCGACATGGACGACAAGGGCTGGCACAGCTACCTCGCCATGGATGAGCTGGACAACCAGCCGGATTTCGATTTCAAACCGGTGTGGCAGGCGATGCCGCTGGGCGCGAGTGCTTGCGTGACCTTGCCGGTCGCCGCTGAACCGCAAAAGCCGTTGCTGGTGAAGCTCGGCGCCGAAGAAGCCGTGGCGCAGACCCTCACCGAACATGTGGCCGGCGCAGCGGGTCTGTGCTGGTATGCGGATTCACGTTTGTACACGCCATTGCTGGTTGCCAGTCTGAGGGACGAGGACAGCAGCAAACTCGACGGTGATCTCGGCAAACTGTTCGGCTCGATGGTCGGTGCATTCGAGTCCAACGTTGAAGAAAACGTCTTCCCGGTGGTCGAGAAACAACAAGGTCAAAGCCACGTCTGGCAGCGTCAGGTCAGCTCCAATTTCGGCCCCTATGCGGCGAAGACTGCCGAGAATCCGGACGCGATCAGCGGCAAGGCGTTCATGAAAGTCAGCCTCGCCCGTCACGGCTCGACACTGCTGTTTTCCCTCGACGACAAACTGGTCGACAAGGCCCTCGGCACGCTCGACAAACGCTTTCCGCCGATGGCTGACGTGCTGCCCAAAGATGTGCTGATGCCGATCTATTTCGGCCCCGATTCGATGGCGCAGCTGATGCAGCAGGAAACCCTCGACAGCCTGCCGCAGGACATGGAACCGGTGTTCTACAACGCCGCGCAAACCTACCTGATCCCGAAGCTGCGCACCCTCGGTGGTTACGGCAAGTACGCGCTGACCTTACCGGAAGGCAGCGAGCCTGACGGTCATTGGCAATGGCTGCCGCTGGAATGGAAAGCGCTGTGACGGCACTGATCCGCAGCCTCGGCCTGCTCGCGCTGTTACTGAGCGCGGGCGCCCGAGCCGTCGAGGCACCGGCTCTCGATCCGGCGCAATCCCAGGTCTTCCGCGCCTGGTTTGTGCGCATCGCTCAGGAACAACTGAGCCAGGGGCCGAGTCCGCGCTGGTATCAGCAGGACTGTGCCGGGCTGGTGCGTTTTGCCGCCAACGAAGCGCTGAAAGTCCACGACGACAAATGGCTGCGCAGCAATGGCCTGTCCAATCGCTACCTGCCGCCGGAACTGTCGCTCAGCGATGACCAGCGCAAGCTCGCCCAGCAATGGCAGCAGGGCGGTGGCAAGGTCGGGCCGTACGTCAACGCGATCAAACTGATTCAATTCAACAGCCACCTGGTCAGCCGCGACGTGTCGCAGGCGCGTCCCGGTGACTTGATGTTTTTCGATCAGGGCGACGACCAGCACCTGATGATCTGGATGGGTCGCTACATCGCCTATCACACCGGCACCACCACCCCCACTGACAACGGCATGCGTTCGGCAAGCCTGCAGCAACTCATGACATGGAAGGACACCCGATGGATACCCGACGCAGCCAACCCCAACTTCATCGGCGTCTATCGACTGAACTTTCTCTCCCAATGACCGGTGCCCGCATGTTGCGTTTACTGCCTTTTCTGTTGCTGTTAGCCCTGCCATTTTCGGCGGCCAATGCTGAAGACTCCGTCGAGCCAAGCGGCTATACGCCGGTGTCCGGTGAAAGCTTCTTCCTGCTCGCCGACAGCAGTTTCGCTGCCGACGAACAAGCAATGGTGCGCCTCGAAGCGCCGGGTCGCGACTACCGCCGGTTCCGCATGGAACCCTATGGCGGCGCCGACATTCGCGTGTACCGCATCGACAAGCCGCTGGACTTCCTCAAGCGCCAGAAGAACCTGCACCGCGTGGTCAGCGATGGCCAGTTCAAGGGTGAAGGCCTGTCCAACACCCTCGCGTATCTGTGGGACAACTGGTACCGCAAATCCCGCCGGGTGATGCAGCGTGCGTTCTCCTACGAATCGCGCAAACAGGTCACCGAAGAAGTGCCGGAACTGAAGATGGGCAATGCCATCGCTGCGCCGACGCCGTACGACGCGCAGCCGCAATTCGCGCTGATCCCGGGTCTGCCGGTGGTCAGCCAGTTCCGTTATCCGCTGTGGCAGGCCAAGCCGATCCAGCCGCCGGCCGGGGTCAATCTGGCCGGTTCTTCCAGCGATTTCGTCAGTGTCGCGCCGGGCAACGTCTACATCCCACTGGGCAACCTCAAGCCGGGTCTGTATCTGGTCGAAGCGTTGATCGGCAAGTATCGCGCGACCACCATGGTCTTCGTCTCCAACACCGTCGCGGTGAGCAAGATTGCCGGTGATGAATTGCTGGTCTGGGCGGCGCGCAAACACGAAGGCAGTTCGGTGCCGAAGGTCACTGTGCTGTGGACCGACGGCCTCGGCGTGATGAGCAGCGGTGCCACCGATGCCGATGGTTTGTTGCGCCTGAAACACGTCAGCCCGGAGCGTTCGTTCGTGATCGGCGAAGATGAAGAGGGAGGGGTGTTCGTCTCCGAGAATTTCTATTACGACAGCGAAATCTACGACACCAAACTCTATGCCTTCACCGACCGGCCGCTGTATCGCCCGGGCGATTGGGTGTCGCTGAAAATCGTTGGCCGCGAGTTCAAGAACGCCCGGGATTCGGTGTTGCCGGGGGCGGCTGATGTCACTGTCAGCGTGCTTGATGCGACGGGCACCGAATTGCAGCATCTCGATTTGAAACTCGATTCGAAGGCCGGCACTCAGGGCCGATTCCAGCTGCCGGACAACGCGGTAGCAGGCGGCTACGAGATTCGTTTCAACTACAAGGATCAGGCCTACAGCAGTGCTTTCCGTGTGGCGGAATACATCAAGCCGCACTTCGAGATTTCGCTGAACCTGGCCAAACAGGATTACCGCACCGGCGAGCCGGTCAAAGGCAGTCTGGTGTTGCTATACCCCGATGGCAAACCGGTGGCCAACGCTAAACTGACCCTGAGCCTGCGCGCCCAGCAATTGTCGATGGTCGACAACGAGCTGCAATACCTCGGGCAATTTCCGGTGGAGCTGACCAGCACCGAACTGACCACCGACAGCAAGGGCAACGCGACCCTCGACTTGCCGGCCGCCGACAAACCGAGCCGCTACATGCTCACCGTGTTTGCCAGCGATGGCGCGGCGTATCGGGTCAAGACCACCAAGGAAATCCTTATCGACCGTGGTGCTGCAAGCTTCCGCTTGAGCGCGCCGCAACGCTTCAGTGCGGCCAATGACAAGGTAGCGTTCAGCTACGCCAACGAGGGCGGCACCGAGCAGAGCAAAGCGGTCACGCCGAGCAGTTACGGCTGGGTGCGTCTGGAAGACCAGAGTACCGGCGAGGGCAAACTTGCCGCCAAGGACAAAGGTTTCAGCATTGCCTTCGAACGTCCGGGTACTTACAACCTGACATTGAAGGATCAGCACGGCCGTGTACTCGGCGCCACCGGCCACTCGGTCACTGGCGATGGCGTCAAAGCGGTGCCGGGCACCGTGGAAATCGTCCTCGACAAACCCGAGTACAAGGCCGGCGATGAAGCGCTGGCGTTGATCACCTTCCCGGAGCCGGTGAGCGATGCACTGCTGTCGCTGGAGCGTGACAAGGTCGAAGCCACCGCGCTGCTGGCCAAGGGCGGAGACTGGTTGAAACTGGAAAAACTCAGCGACACCCAATACCGCGCGCGCATCCCGGTGAAAGACAACTTCGCGCCGAACCTGACCTTCTCCGTGTTGTACACCAAAGGTGGTCAGTACAGCTTCCAGAATGCCGGGATCAAAGTGGTTGCGCCGCAAATCGACGTGGCGATCAGCACCGACAAAGCGGTGTATCTGCCGGGCGACACGGTCACGGTTGACCTGACCACGCAGTTCGCCGGCAAAGCGGTTCCGGCGCATCTGACGGTCAGCGTCGTCGACGAAATGGTCTACGCGTTGCAACCGGAAGTCGCGCCGACCATCGACCAGTTCTTCTACCACCCGCGCCGCAACAACGTGCGCACCAGCGCCAGCCTGTCGTTCATCAGTTACGACGTGGCGTTGCCGGGCAGCCCGGGTTCGCCGGGCAAGGCCAACCGTAGTGAGCGTGGGGTGAAAGTGCTGGAGCGGCCGCGTCGTGAAGACGTCGACACCGCCGCATGGCAGCCGGAATTACTGACCGGTGCTGACGGCAAAACCCGTTTCACCTTCAAGATGCCGGACTCGCTGACCCGCTGGCGCATCACCGCCCGGGCGATTGCCGATGACGGTCAGGTCGGGCAGAAAAAGCAGTTTGTTCGTTCGGAAAAACCGCTGTACCTGAAGTGGAGCGGACCGAGCAAATTCCGCAAGGGCGATCAGCCGCAACTGGGTGTGTTTGCGTTCAGTCAGGCCGAGAAACCGGTCAAGGCTGAACTGGTCACCCATTACGCAGGCACCGAACAACGCCTGCCGGTGACGCTGAACAACGGCATCAACTACCTGCCGTTGCCGGCGCTTGCGCTGGCAACGGGTGAGTGGACGGCGGAACTGGTGCAGGATGGCAAAACCGCCGACTCCCTCGCCGTACGTCTGAGTGCGACCGGCGATGGCTGGCAAGTGACGCAGACCCAGAGCCTCGACGTGGCCAGCGGCGATACACCGCTGAGCCTGCCGGCGGACGCCACGGACATTCGCCTGCGTCTGGATGACAGTCCGCAAGCGCTGTTCCGTTCCGCACTCGATGATTTGCTCAGCTATCCGTACGGCGGCGTCGAGCAGACGGCCAGCCGTTTGCTGCCGCTGAGCATCGCTTATCCATCACTGGCGTCGAGCCCGCAGATCCGCGATCGCCTGCGTCTGATCATGCAGAACAGCCGTCTGCGTCTGGTGCAAATGGCCGGGCCATCGGCGAGCTTCACCTGGTGGGGCTACGATGGCGAGCCGGATGCGTTCCTTACCGCTTACGCTTACTACGCCGACTGGAACGCCAGCCAGGTACTGGAACTGACCTTGCCGCCTGAGCATTGGCAGCGGGTGCTGGAGGTTTACGCCAAGCAGGCGCCAAACACGCCGTTGCTGCAACGGGCGCTGATTCTGTCGTTCGCCAAGCAGATGCATTTGCCGGTCAACACGCTGCTCAGCGGCTTGATGGACGATCTGGCCAAGGCCGGAGAGGGCAATGCCGAAACGATGCTGGACGACGGTGAAGACAGTCTGGTGATGGGCGATCCGGATTCGGCGCTCGGTCTGGCGGCAGCGCGAGTCTTGACCGCAGCGCTGGCCACGCAGTCGAAAGTGGCATTGCCTGATGCGTTCAATCGTCAGGTGGGCGCGGCGCAACAACGTCTGTCGGTCAGCTCGCAACCCTTCGCCGAGGCGCTGAATCTTTCGCTGCAACCGTTCGATCAGGCGCGTGCGACGGCGTTGCTGCAGCGTCTGCTGCCGCAGCAATCGACCCTCGAACGCGCACTGGCGCTGAGCTGGTTGCAACGCAGCATCGCTCAGGCTTCGCCGACCATCGCGCTGACGCCGGGTGAAGGCTGGAAGAAAAATTACGGCGCGACTGGCGAGATGTTCTGGACGTGGCAGGGTGCGACGCCGGTGCCGAGCGTGTTGTCGGTGTCCGGCACTCAGGAGCGTCCGCTGCGTGCGGCGCTGAGCTTCCAGACCCAGCAACCCGCCGTCGATCCAATGGCCGTGACCATCACTCGTCGCCTGTCGCGACTGGTGCCGGGCGACGAAGCCTTCACCTTCAAACTGGAGCCGGTCGGCACCAAGCCGCTGTCCAGCGACAGTCTGTATCTGGACGAAGTGATCCTCACCAGCAAAGCGCCGAAACCACTGCGCTACGGCATGCTCGAAGTGCCGCTGCCACCGGGTGCCGATGTCGAACGCACCACGTGGGGCATCAAGTTGCAGGGCAAGGACGGCACCGAGCCGACCGCGCTGGAGAAGGCGCGTTTTGAACCGGGGCAACTGGCTTACGCGGTGCCGGTGGATGCGCTGAGCGGCGAATTGCGCCTGCGTCATCTGGTGCGGTTCTCGCAGAAGGGTCAGTTCAATCTGCCGCCGGTGCGTTTCACTCAGGTCTACGCGCCGCAACATCAGGCTCAGGAAGCGAAAGCTGCCCTCGGTCAGGTCACGGTCAACTGACATGACCCGGCCGCTGCTGTGGCTGCTGATGTCTGTGATTCCTGCGCTGGCGACGGCGCAGGATGAGCCGTTGCGCGTGGCGTACAAGGGTGAATTATTGTCGTTGAATCAGATGCAACTGATCGCTCGCGAGCCGTTGCCGCCATCGCTGGATACGCCGCTGGGCAGTCTGTGGAAGTTGTTCGTCTATGCATGGCTGGTGGATACCGGCGCTCGCGAACCGGCTTATGAATGTCGCGGGCAGTCGAAAGAGGAAGTCTATTGCTGCTCGGCGGGCGCGAAGATCGAACGTGATCAGGCGTTGGTGAAGTCCTGCGGGTTGTATTTCGAGCCTGCGCGGTTGGGCATTGCGGCTGCAGATTGGCGAACCTATTGGCAGGCGCGGCAGGCGCCGTCGTGGTTGCTGGAGTTGCCTTCGGTGCAGCCGGCCACGCGAGTTTCTGTGGCTGACTTGCTCAAGGTGTTGGCTTCGCTGCCAGCGCAGGATCAGATGCGCCGAGTGTTGCTCGATGTGGTGCTGAATGCTGCCGACGGCAATGTCGTCGGTGAACTCGGCGGACGCCTGCGGGTGAAAACCTGGAGCTGGCTCGGCGATCAGGATCCGCATTCGCGGCAGGGTGGTTTTGCCGGTTGGACGGCTGATGGCTCGCCGGTTTGGGCCGGTGGGCGCGGCACCAGTCAGATGGTTCTGCGTCATTACGGTCAGGCGTTGGCGACGGTATTGCCAGCGGCATGGCCGGCGGAGGCCGGGCGCTGTGTCGAGGTCGGGCTGTTCTCGCGCTATCCGCTAACCCGCGTTCTGGCGGGTGACCGGGCCGTAACTTCCGGCCCTTTACAGGGCGACTACCGCGTCGAATTTGCCAACGGCAATGCACTGGATATCCACAGCGACGGCGAACTGTTTCTGCTCAACGGCAAACTCGTCGCCAGACTGGATCGCGAAGAATACGTCGCCCGAGTGCTGGAACGCGAAGCCAAACCCGAGCCCGCCGAAGCCGCCAAAGCCCTCGCCGTGGCGATCCGCACGTATCTGCTGCAAAACGCCACGCGCAACGGCGACTGCCTGAGCATCGACGACAGCAGCACCCGTCAACGGGTCGCGCCACGTCCTGCTTCCAGCGAGTCGCGCAACATCGCCGCATGGACCGCTGATCTGGTACTGGCCGGCAGCACCGTCACCTATCACTCCGATCAACCCGGCCCGGACAAACTCGCCTGGCAGCAAGCCGTGGAACAGGCCAACGCTGGCCAGCGCTACGACGCGATTCTGCTGCATGCCTATCCGCGCGCCAGCCTTAGCCGTTGGGACAATCCGGTCGCCTCCTGCGAAGCATTGCCCGCCGCGCAAGACTGGTTGCAAAAACAACGACGCGGCTGGCGTCCGAAGCTGGAAAGCGAAACCGGCTACAACGAAGTCAGCACATTCGCCGTGTGCAAACTCGCCTTCGGCCGCCCCTTCGTTGATCGCGAACGCCAGCGCATCTATGTGCGCGGCGTGCTGACGTTGCAGGATCGCCTCGACCTGACTCACGAATATCTGCACCTGGCCTTTGAAGCACATCCCAACGGCCAGGATGAAACCTACATCGAAGGGCTTGCCCGTCACCTTTTGCTGGAATAGACCATGACACTCCGTTATCCACAGGTCTTGCTGCTGCTCTGCACGTTGACCGCGCTATCGCCGGCCATCGCCGCCGACAGCGTCAAACTCGACACCCCGATCGGCGGCTGGCGCAGCGGCGCCCCCGAAGGCGAGGGCGAAAGCTTCCGACAGACAGTCAACTATCCGGCCTCGTCGGTAAACACCCCGGTCGGCCAGGCCAACACCGCACGCATCAGCGGCGAAATCAAAGCCACGCCCAAGAGCCGCGAGCCCGGCCGCTTGATCGTCAACGGCGTCAGCATGCCGTTGAAAATCGACGAAAGCGGCCGCTTCGACCGGCCGTTTTCCTTTCCCAACGGCAGCAACAGCGTCGAAGTCCGCAGTCCTGACGGCCAACAACGTCATCGCACGCAATTCCTCAATACCAGCGGCGGCGCCACCCCCGCCAAACTGCGCGTACTGCTGGCGTGGGACAGCGACGGCACCGACCTCGACCTGCACCTCGTCACCCCCGACGGCGCGCACATCTGGTACGGCAACCGCAGCGCCGCCAACGGCGCGGCGCTGGACGTTGACGTGACCACCGGTTACGGCCCGGAAATCTTCGCCATGCCGGCACCGATCAAGGGTCAGTATCTGGTGTACGTGAACTATTTCGGCGGTGGTTATCGCAGCGATGAAGATGGCAGCGATGAAGCGGTGCAACCGTTGACCACGGCGCAAGTCACGGTGATCACCGAAGAAGGCACACCGAGCGAGAAGATGGAAACGTTCCTCATCCCGATGCGCGCGGTGGGCGAGTTGACGTTGGTGAAGTCGTTCAGTTATCCGTGAGGCCCAAATACAGCGAACGCAACGTCTGCACCCGATTACGCCCCTGATCCTTGGCGCCGTACAGCGCCTGATCCGCCTCCGAAAGCAACCGCGACAGGTCGTAACCCGATTCACGGGTGGTGACCACGCCAATACTGACGCTGAGCAGGCCCGGTTCCGGAATGGAGAGCCGGGCGAAGGAGTGACGGATTCGCTCGGCAATCTCCAGCGCGGTCGGCTCATCGCAGGCGCCGAGCAGGCAGGCAAACTCCTCACCACCGATGCGCCCGAATACATCCTCTTTGCGCACGCTCTCCATCAAGACATCGCTGAACGCGATCAATGCTTGATCGCCGACAGGATGGCCGTAGGTGTCGTTCAATCGCTTGAAGTTATCCAGGTCGCAAAGCAGCAGCGCCGCCGGTTCGTCCCGCTGCTGACTGTCGTCCAGCAAGTGAATGGCGTGCAGCATGAACGCTCGGCGATTGCCGATGCCGGTCAACGGATCGCTGAACGCTGCGGCCTTCAGTTTCAGTTCGGCACGCTCCTTGACCATCGCCAGCGTCACGTAAGCAATGCCGATCACATACAGCATCGACTCAAACAGCATAAATGAGAAAAACGAAACGCCTTCGCCACTGCCCAGCAAAGCGTTGGTCACCGGCAGGCCTTCATCGATTACGCTGCGCACGGCATAAAACACGGTATGTGAAACCGTCAGCAGCAACGCTGGCATGAACGCGACGTCCAGGCTGTCGCGGCTGCGCCAGAGTTCTCGTGTCGTCAATACGCCGTAGCCGAATGCCAGCAGCGAGTAGAACAACACACGGTTCGACATCGACTGGTAGAAGGCGGGTATCAGACACAACAGCAACCAGATCACACATCCGGCGAGAATCCCCGGCAAGCATGCCTTGCGACCGACCAACGTGCGCATGGCCGTCCAGTTGAACGCCGCGCTGAGCAACAAAACGACGTTGCCGAAAATGATCGGAATGTAATCGACACCCCGGTCACGCCAGCTGACCAGCACCACACCCAGCGCCCCCAGCAACATCATGCCGCCAAGAAAGGCCAGTGAAGGTTCACGGGTCTCGCGATACCAGGCGTGCAGCGTCAACAGCCCCATCAAAAAGAAGACGAAGACGGAAACGACCAGCAGGGTCGGGATATGCAGGGCCATTCCATGGATTCCCGTGAGGCTCAATACCGGAATCCGGCCGGTGAAGGGGATGCGGGTAAAAACAGAGGGTGGTTATGGGGCGGGATTTAGCACTGAGGAGGTGGAATTGGCAAGTGTCTGGGGGCCACGCAGATGAGTGATTCACCAGAACTTCCTCGGAGCGCAAACGGTATCCACGTTTCACGGGGGGGTACCGGTACTGGAGGTTTGTGGCATCAGGTTGACGCCGAAATGTTCGTTGCCCAGCGGTTTCTTGCCGGGTGTCGGCGAGGTTACGGCGATGATCGTCGCCTGATCCTGACGCCGCATCGGCATGACCACGCTGGTGTCGGCATTCAGATAACTGGCCATCGTCGCGAGCGTGAGCCCTACGAAAGGCGAGGCCGAGCCGGTGTCACCCAATCGCTGGGTGAGGTCGTAGCTCGCGTGCGAATCGAGCAGGTTCAGCGGACTGTGTGCCGCGTTGAGCGCCGGCAACAGTTGCGCCAGTGGCGTGGTATTCGAGCCCCCGTCAAAGAACACCCGGGTAGGCTTTTGCGCGAGTCTGTCCGTGGCCTCTTTCCAGCCAGCGGCCAGTTTGACGGTCATGACCTCACGCTTGAGACGTTCACCGTTATCGGGCTGCAGCAGCGATACATTGACCGGCCGATGTAATCTGGCCAACACGGGCAGTGCATCCCATTGCTCGAACGCATGCCGGGTCCAGGGCTGAGGAATGAACATTGAGGGCCGGAACTCCACGGCGGGTTTGCTCGTTCCCCAACCGGTGAACTCCGGGTCAATCCTGTTCTTGTTCACCTTGGCAAACTGAGCGTAGTAACGCAGCCATTCGACGCGTTCGGGGCGCCCGACGACCATGGCGACCATCGAGTCGGTGAGCTCACCTGGTTTACGCGGGCCAGGCCCACCAATCAGTGGCGCTTTTTTTGCGGAGAGAGCAAACGACATGCTGAACCCTTCAACGTTGTAGATCAGCACGGCGGGGAGGTCGGGGTTTTGCTCGAACAGTCGGAAAAGGTTTTCTACCAGGCCTTCGGGGGTGTCGTTACAGATAACGCCGTCTTGCAGATTGCGCACGCGATGCCAGTGCAGGCCCGCTTCCGTGCGGTATGTGTTGACCATACCGGTAAGCATTTGCCGGGTTCTTTCTGCAGAGAAACGCAGGTTCGGTGTGTCAGGGGTCCAGCCTCGAACCACGGTGATGGCGGGGATGGGCCACTTTTCCACGAAGTCGCGTAAACCTAACTCCAGCGCATCGGCCTTGCGCTTGTCGTAGGCCATATCTTTGTCGTCAGCATCCACCGGGTACTTCTTCGGATCGGTAGGCAGGATGCTGCCGACGTGCCGGGCCTCGGCCTGTTGTGCATTCTGTTCCTGCAAGGCTTTCCAGACCTGGCCCTGACGGAAGATATCCAGACTTATCCCGACGGCGAGCACATCCAGAGTGTCCAGACGGGGCGAGGTAACCGGGGCGCGGTAACGAGCATCAACAGGCATGGCTGCGGCCTCCTTGGCAGAGGTATAGGTCGTCACGGGGGAGTGCGGGCTGGCAAAGCAACGGCTGACCGTCAATGGTTGCTCAGCGGCCAGAGTCAGAGGGGAGGTCAGGAAAAAAGCGCTGAGCAGCAGGCAAGCAGGCTTGAGAGACATGCCGTTTTTGCTCTTGCGACGCCGGCAGGCTGTGCCGTCATCGTTGGCGCGCATGCTGTTGCTGGCTGGCGGCGGATAGGGGATCGATTGCCTGGAACAAGGTTCCTTTGCCTGTGCAGCGTCAGTCATCACGCATTTCCTCCTTGAAAATTGACTCGATGGCCTCAACGAATGCGCCTTCGATTTGATCCCCCGCGATAATGACCCTTATTGGCGTTGCACCTCAAATACGAAGGGATCTCCCTGATTCGGGAAGTGCAGCAGGTACTGCGCAACCGGAGTCTTACCATCGGGCAACAGATAATCCATTTTCAGCCCGGTCGGATTATTTTCCCGCTCCGGACCCAGGTAGGAATTGTCCGGATAGCTGAACTGATTATGTGGTGCTTTGCGAACGCTCGCACAGGACGCAAACAGCCGCGGCAACGCGTAAAGGTGTTGGCCGTGTAGCAGCAAAACCTGAGGGTAACGATCACCGTAGCCACTGCTCACGTACTGCATCTCGAGACACGCCGAGGTGCCTTGGCGCCAGACCGTAGCCGACGCCACATTTTCCGGGTCGACCGGATCACCTACGCGCCATGCCGGCGTCGCGAGGTTGCTGACGTCGCGCAGCGGCCAGCGCTGTTTGCCGATCGCCAAGGCCTTGCCATCGAAAACAATTTCGGGCGTGCCTTTGGGCGGTTTTAGTGGCAGCCCATCGGGCGCGCTCCAAAGCGCCTGGTCATAACGTTCAAACGCTGGGCGCATGGCATTGACCCAAAGGCAATGCCTCGGCGATTCCGAGCAGGTCATGGCCAGTTCCATCCCCGGTCCTGCAAACAGGTTGCTGCCCAGCGACTCATAGAAAGCACGGTAATCGGTGAACTGCACTTGGGCTGCCGAGGCTGCAAAGGGCAGGCCCGCACCGAGAAACAGGCTCAGGCAACAGGTAAGTGTGCTCATCGATGCCCCTTGGCGTCGGATGCCTTGATGTAATGCGGATTGATGGTACGGAAATCGCTTTGCCGATGGTTTGCCAATTGTGCTCAGAAGTCTTCCGTGGTGACTGACACATTGATATAGAAGAACGTTATTTCTGACCATGATTCGCGTCTGTTTATGAGCGTTTCTTCGGACCCCATCCCTAGCAGATACCAACGCTGTGTATTTTTATCGCGATAAGAAAAAAATGTGGAATCCCATCCACAGCAGATATGTCGCAACTCAGGCATTGCGAAGCTACGGCTCATGTAGCGCTCAGCTTTAAGAGCATCCGAGCCTTTGACGCGGTAACGAGCATTGAGCGGTTTGCCCAACTGTTTGTTGTCTTGAGTGCACTCCAGAAACTCGACGAAGCCAGGCTTGTCGCTGAGTTTCGCAAGAAAATCCCCGCATTGCTGTTCGGCCATCGCGTTACCTGCAAATGTGGATAAGCCTGCGAAGACAAGTCCGCCAATCAACCTGTTCATGTATTCATCCATGATAAGTGCGCCAACGTATTTTCCTCCTGCTCTTTTCATACGATCAGGCAGCGAGGTTATATAAGGCTCGCCTATTGATACAGCTTTACGCTGGTCAAGCTATCGGGGAGATTTCTGGACAGGATAGGATTATTTCAGGCATTAAAAAGCCGGCTTGTGGCCGGCTTCTCGGGGACTGGCTTGGTTTATTTTTGGTAAACCGCGCCAGCCTTCAAAACGTACACCCGGATCTGCGTCCGGCTGTGGGACTTGGTCAGACGTTGGTCTGCCGCGTCGGGCGTCATCGCAGCCGCTGGGAGCGGGTCGATGCGCAAATGTGGGGCGCAGGATACTGAGTTTTGCCGGGGATTCCCAGCCTGAAGTGCGGTTTAGAGCGACCGCAGTCGAACAAATTCGAGGTTTGTACCGATTATCAGGGCCTCATCGCGAGCAGGCTCAATTCTACAGGGGGCTTTGCAGCCCGTGCGATCATAGAAACGGCACCACTGGCCGGCGTTTGCTCAGGGTCGACCACCAGAATACCCAACCCAATATATGGATCCGATGCTCTTCAATTTGCGCCGGGTGGAAGACTTCGTCCGGGTATTCGGCGCTGTTGTGGCTGCGCAGGCGCAGACCGTTGCCGGGCATGCGGTGCAGGTATTTGATGCGCAGCATGCCGGCGTGTTCGATGGCGTAGATTTCGCCGTCGACGACTTGAGTCAGGCGGCGGTCGATGGCGACGATGGAGCCGTCTTCGATGCAGTCGGCCATGCTGTTGCCGATCATGTGTGCGCAGATGGCGTCGGCGGGGCGAATGTCCAGTTGCTCGAGGTGTGAGCGCAGCAGGCGGACGGAGAGGTCCGGGTCCTGAATGACATGGGTTTTGTCGGAGTCGTTGGGCAGTGGTGTTTCTTTGAAAAACGCGAGTTCGATGTCGTTGGGATGGATGAATCGATAGGCGCCCTGCGGATCTTGGGCGTCAAAGCTGTCGCCATTACTGGCAGTCGGCGTCAGGCTCGGCAGCTCTTTTGTGCCTTCACCGGTTTTCAGCCATTCGCTGTTGACGGACAGCAGGCGTGAGACTTCTTCCATGCGATACGCCGGGACGCCCCGGGTGTACCAGTTGTGGACATTTTGGGCTTCCGTGCCCCAGAACTTTGCGAAACCCGTCGTCGAGATGTTCGCTGCTTCCAGGAGTGCCTTGAATCTTGGACCGCTAGTGTTCTTTCTCATAAACACGGAGTCTACGGCCGTGCCAGAGCAGTTTGAATAAACCGGGCGTTCAAAAACGGGCTGAATTTTGCGACGGGATGTAAGACGTCCTTGTGGGAAATTACACAGGCTAAAACTTTTCTGTAGTCCTTCATAAACACACTGTTTAAGGCGGCTTTTCCCAGGCACAAAAAACCCCGGATCAACCGGGGTTTTCTTCAAGCATCACGCGTAGCGCAAGTGCTTAGCCTTTGTAGGCTGCAACCGACTTGGTGATCGCGTCGCGAGCGGCGTCAGCACCGGCCCAACCTTCGATCTTGACCCACTTGCCTTTTTCGAGATCTTTGTAGTTCGCGAAGAAGTGCTCGATCTGCTGAATCAGCAGTGGTGGCAGGTCGGTGTATTCCTTCACGTCGACGTACAGCTGGGACAGCTTGTCGTGTGGCACTGCGATGACTTTGGCATCGCCGCCGCCGTCGTCGGTCATGTTCAGGATGCCGACTGGACGGGCGCGGATCACCGAGCCTGGAGCAACCGGGTAAGGGGTCACGACCAGCACGTCGAGGGGATCACCGTCGTCAGCCAGGGTGTTCGGGATGTAACCGTAGTTGGCCGGGTAGAACATTGGGGTGGCCATGAAACGGTCAACGAACAGGCAATCGCTGTCTTTGTCGATTTCGTATTTGATCGGCGCGTGGTTGGCCGGGATCTCGATCGCGACGTAGATGTCGTTCGGCAGGTCTTTGCCAGCCGGAATCTTGCTGTAGCTCATTGGGCGTTGCCCCCGTAGTTGACCAAAAACACTTGGCCGGATTGACCAAAAAGTGGCGGCGATTATAGGCATATTCTGCCGGGCGCGCCATGTACCGAAAGTCGTGCAGAGGTCAGTCGTGCGCCTGATAGACCGGGTCTGTGGCCTGAAGTTGCCGCAACCTGCCCAACGGGTCCTGCCGATAAAAAAGCTGCAGTTGCGCGTACACCTGTGGATAACTTTCGTGCAGCACATCCGGGGCGCTGAAGAAGTACTCGCTGGTGACGGCGAAGAACTCGGCCGGGTTCTCGGCGGCATACGGGTCAATGGCGGTTTCGGCATCAGTGTTGCGGTCGAGTTGATGGTTGAGGTCGTCGTAGGCCTTTTGCATCACCTCGGCCCAGTCGCTGACGCGCATGTCGGCGTGCAGCGGCGGCAGGCCGTTGGCGTCGCCGTTGAGCATGTCGAGTTTGTGTGCCAGTTCGTGGATCACCAGGTTGTAGCCTTCCCAGCCCCCACTGGCCATCACGCCCGGCCAGGCGAGGATGATCGGCCCCTGCTGCCAGGCTTCGCCGCTGTGTTCACCATCCCATTCATGTTCGACGCCGCTGGCATCGCGATGGCGCTGCGGGCTGAGGAAGTCATCGGGGTAGAGGACGATTTCGTGGAAACCCTGATACCAGTTCAAATCACCGAGATTGAGCAGCGGTAATTGCGCCTGGGCGGCGAGCAGCAGGCGTTGTTCCTGATGCAGTTCGACGCCGGGCAGGGCGGTCAGGTGTTTTTCTTCGAGAAACAGCACGCAGGCTTCGCGCAGCCACTGGTCTTCGGCGGCGCTGATGCCGTCAAGAAAGCTCAGGTGATGGCGCACCCGTTGCCACATGTCATCGGCAATCGGGTGCTTCGCCAGAATGCGCCGGCGTCGCCAGGCGCTCAGCGACCACATCGGCTTAGTGCGATTGCGCTTTGGTGCCGCCGAAGCGGCTGCGCATGACGCCGATAATCATTGGCACCAGCGACAGCAGAATGATGCCGACGACCAAGAGCGACAGGTTTTTCTTGATGAACGGCACGTTGCCGAAGAAATACCCCAGCGTTACCAATCCACCGACCCAGAGAATCGTGCCCAACACGCTGAAACCGAAAAAACGTGGATAAGGCATCTTCGCCACGCCGGCGACGAATGGCGCGAAGGTGCGAATGATCGGCAGAAAGCGCGCCAAGGTAACGGTTTTCCCACCATGCTTGTCGTAGAAATCGTGAGTTTTTTGCAGATAGTCGCGGCGGAAGATTTTCGAATTCGGATTGGTGAACAGCTTTTCCCCGACGGTTCTTCCGATCACGTAATTGGTGCTGTCGCCCAGGATCGCCGCCAACATCAGCAGACCGCCCAGCAGCACCGGGTCCATGCCTCCGCCAGCGGCAACGGCACCGGCGATGAACAGCAGCGAATCGCCCGGCAGGAACGGCATGACCACCAGACCGGTCTCGCAGAAAATCACCAGGAACAGGATGGCGTAGATCCATGGCCCGTAATTGTTCACCAGCAAATCGAGGTAAACGTCGAGATGCAGGATAAGGTCGAGCGGGTTGAAATCCATGGAGGCACCTGTGGTGATGGCCCGACTCGGCAGGCCTGTGCGGATGACTTCGTGTAAGCCTACAACGGGGTGTAGTTTTTCTTACAAGCCGGAAAGATCGGGATTATACGGTCTGAAAGATGAAAAGCGCGTTGGTTTTGTAGCGGGGGATGTCGGGGTGTGAGGATTTGTCAGGGAGGCATGGATTTTGGTGGCGAGTGTTTTTTGTGGCAAGGGCGCTTGCTCCCGCTGGAGGGCGCAGCACTCCCGAATCCGCAGGCATGCGGTGAGCCTGCGGGATCGAGGTGTTGGGGTTTGGGGCTGCTTTGCAGCCCAGCGGGAGCAAGCTCCCTCGCCACAGGAGCTGTCCGAAGTCGGTCCAGGGGTCAGAGTTCTTCGCTGATCGGCAGCACGTAGTTCTTGAACTCGGTGTCTTCCTTGAATCCGATCGATTCATAGGTTTTCTGCGCCACCTCGTTATCGGCACTGGTGGACACGCGCATGCGTACGGCCTGGGTTTCCTTGGCCATTTTCTTCGCGGTGCGTATCAGGTTGTCGGCGACCAGTTGGCGGCGGGCGTCTTCGGCGACGTAAATGTCATTGAGGATCCATACGCGCTTGAGCGACAGCGAGGAAAAGCTTGGATACAACTGACAGAACCCCATCAGTTTCTTGTCGTCATCATCGGCCAGAGCCAGGTAGATCACCGACTCTTTGCGGCGCAGGCGTTTTTCGAGAAACGCGCGCGAGGAGTCCGGATAAGGCAGGGAACCGTAGAACTCGCGATATTTGACGAACAACGGAGTCAACAAATCCAGATGTTCGAGGGTCGCTTGAATAATCCGCATGATAGGTCTCGTCTTCAAGTGGCTGTCTTCAACTGCTCTGACGGCGATGGGAAACCCTGGCGGCCGTGTATCGATCCTGCCTGAAACCTGCGCAGAAACGCAATGCGGAAACGGTTCAGGTTGAGGGCGCATCCAGTAGGAAATTTCCTTTCATGTCTGCACCTGCGTCCGACTCCAGCGTCTGAACCTGTGCTTCGTCCTTCAGATTGACCCCCGACAGCTGCCGCCGGCAGGCCTCGCGCATCAGGTACAGCAAGCGATGCGCCGCCATCCCGTAGCTCAAGCCCTCCAGCCGCACGTTGGAAATGCAATTGCGGTAGGCATCGGTCAGTCCGATTTTTGGATTGTAGGTGAAATATAAACCGAGGCTGTCCGGCGAACTGAGACCCGGGCGCTCACCAATGAGCATCACGACCATTTTTGCGCCGAGCAGTTGGCCGATTTCATCACCGACGGCGACTCGCCCCTGTTCGACCAGCACGATGGGGGCAATGGACCAGCTGTCAGCGCTCATCTGTTCTTCCAGGCGTGTGAGAAACGGCAACGTATGCCGATGCACAGCCAGTGCCGACAGACCGTCCGCCACGACAATCGCCAGATCAACGCCGCCCGGATGTGCCGCCGCGTAATCGCGCAGACTCTGCGCCGCGTCTGCGCTCAACTTGCGCCCCAGGTCCGGGCGTTGCAGGTAGCTGTTGCGATCCGTTGCCGCGCTGTGCAGTAAAAGGCTTTCGCGCCCGCGTTCGCTGAGTTGCGCGCTGAGCCCTGCATGATCGAACGGCAGATGCACCGCATCCCGCGCTTGCGCGTGGGCAAACTGGAAATCCAGTTGAGCGCTGGTCGGCAGACTGGTGCCGGTGCGGCCGAGGGCGATACGTGCCGGGGTCAGGCGGCGCAGTTCCAGCCATGGGTTTTGCGGGTCGACAGGCGGTTTTTCCATAAGACTCATCCCAGTTGCGCCAAGGCCTGGCGGAAGGCCGGCGGCAGGTTATTGCCGAAATGCACCTTGCCGTCCGCTTGGGTGAAGATGCCCATTCTGGCCAGCCATTGTTCAAACTCCGGCGCCGGTTTCAGGCCCAGGGTCTGACGCGCGTAGAGCGCGTCGTGGAACGAAGTGGTCTGGTAATTGAGCATGATGTCGTCGGAGCCGGGGATGCCCATGATGAAGTTGATCCCGGCGACACCCAAGAGGGTCAGCAGGGTGTCCATGTCGTCCTGATCGGCTTCGGCGTGGTTGGTGTAGCAGATGTCGCAGCCCATCGGCACGCCGAGCAACTTGCCGCAGAAGTGGTCTTCGAGACCGGCGCGGATGATCTGTTTACCGTTATAGAGGTATTCCGGGCCGATAAATCCTACGACGGTGTTCACCAGGAACGGCTTGAAATGTCGCGCCACGGCGTAGGCCCGTGTCTCGCAGGTCTGTTGATCGACGCCGTGGTGGGCGTTGGCCGACAGGGCGCTGCCCTGACCGGTTTCGAAATACATCAAATTTTGCCCGAGGGCGCCGCGATTCAGGCTCAGACCGGCGTCATAGCCTTCCTGCAAGACATTCAGGTTGATGCCGAAACTGGCGTTGGCCGTTTCGGTGCCGGCGATGGACTGGAACACCAGGTCCAGCGGCACCCCACGGTTGATCGCCTCGATCGAGGTGGTGACGTGGGTCAGCACGCAGGCCTGGGTCGGGATGTCGTAGCGCTGGATGATCGCGTCGAGCATTTCCAGCATCGCGCAGATGGAGGCGATGCTGTCGGTGGCCGGGTTGATGCCGATCATCGCGTCGCCGTTGCCGTAGAGCAGACCGTCGAGAATGCTCGCGGCGATCCCGGAAGGCTCGTCGGTCGGGTGATTCGGTTGCAGACGGGTCGACAAACGACCGCGCAGGCCGATGGTGCCGCGAAATTTCGTTACGACACGAATTTTCTGCGCGACCAGCACCAGATCCTGCACGCGCATGATCTTCGACACCGCCGCGACCATTTCCGGCGTCAGCCCGGGAGCGAGGGCGCGCAGGCTGTTTTCATCGGCGGCGTCACTGAGCAGCCAGTCGCGAAAACCGCCGACGGTGAGATGGCTGACGACGGCGAAGGCCTGTTTGTCGTGGGTGTCGATGATCAGTCGGGTGACTTCATCGGACTCGTAAGGAATCAGCGCTTCCTGCAGGAAATGCGTTAGCGGAATGTCAGCCAGTGCCATTTGCGCCGCCACGCGCTCGCCGTCATTGAGTGCGGCGACACCGGCGAGAAAATCCCCGGAGCGCGCAGGGCTGGCCTTGGCCATCACATCCTTGAGGCTGTCGAAGCGAAAGGTCTGGGCGCCGACGGAATGGGCAAATTCGGCCATGGGACGGTGTCCTCCGGTAATGCGGGAATATGTTTTTGTAGGAGTGAGCCTGCTCGCGATGCAGGCAACTCGGTGCAACAGTCATACCGCGTCGATGCGATCGCGAGCAGGCTCACTCCTACATGTTTCATGTGCACTTATATATAGCGGGCAACGGGTGAAAGGCCCGGTGCCGGTGCAACTAGATACCTTCGAGCATAGCGTCTGCCGGTGCTTCGGCGCGTTGCTTGGCGGTCAACTGGAAATACAGATAACCGGCGGCCATGAACCCCAGGAACACACAACCGATCAGCGTGTTGAACCACGCCATCGCCACCAGGCAAACCAGCGCCAGGAACAGCGCGATGGCCGGCACCACCGGGTAGCCCGGCGCGCGGAAGCTGCGTTCCAGGTTCGGCTCGGTTTTGCGCAGTTTGAACAGGCTGAGCATGCTGATGATGTACATCACGATCGCGCCGAACACCGACATGGTGATCATCGCAGCGGTCAGCGTCATGCCTTGCAGATTGACCAGACCGTCGCTGTAGATCGCGGCGATGCCGATCACGCCGCCGGCCAGAATGGCCCGGTGTGGTGTTTGAAAGCGCGAGAGTTTGGCCAGACCTTTCGGCAGATAACCGGCGCGGGCGAGGGCGAAGAACTGCCGTGAGTAGCCGAGAATGATGCCGTGGAAACTCGCCACCAGACCGAACAGGCCAATCCACACCAGCATGTGCATCCACGATGAGTTATTG
Organism: Pseudomonas sp. TH06; assembly: GCF_016651305.1. GTDB lineage: Bacteria > Pseudomonadota > Gammaproteobacteria > Pseudomonadales > Pseudomonadaceae > Aquipseudomonas. Next base: position 2,321,105 of record NZ_JAEKEC010000001.1, read on the forward strand.
CCAACCACGGCTTTCATTGCTTGCGGCAGTGGATCGTTGATGTTCGACAGTTGACGCCAGTCGCCGACACCGCCGGCCATCACCATCACACCGATGGCGAGGAATACCAGGGTCAGAATCCCGCTGACGTAGGCCTTGGGAATCGTGCGTTTCGGGTCTTTGGCCTCTTCGGCGGCCATGGCCGCGCCTTCGATGGCGAGGAAGAACCAGATCGCGAACGGTATCGCCGCGAAGATTCCGGGGATTGAGCCCATGGTGAACTCGTTCGAACCCGACCAGCCGTTGAGCACGAAGTTACTGAAGCTGAAGCCCGGCGCGACCACGCCCATGAACACCAGCAATTCGGCGACGGCCAGTACGGTGACCACCAGTTCGAATGTCGCTGCAATGCTGACGCCAAGAATATTCAGGGTCATGAAGACGAAATATGCGCCAACTGCCGCGATCTTCGGATCAAGCTCCGGGTACTGCACATTCAGATAAGCGCCGATGGCCATGGCAATCGCCGGTGGCGCGAAGACGAACTCAATCAGCGTGGCGATGCCGGCGATCAGCCCGCCCTTCTCTCCGAACGCCCGACGGCTGTAGGCAAACGGCCCGCCGGCGTGTGGGATTGCAGTGGTCAGTTCGGTGAAACTGAAAATGAAGCAGGTGTACATCGTCGCGACCATCAGCGCCGTGACCAGAAAACCCAGAGTCCCCGCGGTGCCCCAGCCGTAACTCCAGCCGAAGTATTCGCCGGAAATCACCAGGCCGACGGCAATGCCCCAAAGGTGCAGGGTGCCGAGTGTGGGTTTGAGCTGTGTGGTGGAAGTCATAAGTCCTCGCTGTCTTTTTTATTGTTTGATCTGTTGGACTTTCGGGTGTGGCGGTTTGGGTGGATGGATGCTGTTCACGCAGCGGCAGTTGTCGAGCAAATCCTGAATGACGGGTACGCAAGGGCCGTGCCAGAGCGGCCAGGCCTATGTGTCGTGTTATTTAGGACGCCAATCGCGAGCAGGCTCACTCCTACAGGAGGAATGTGGTGCAATTGTAGGAGTGAGCCTGCTCGCGATGGCGGTCGAATGGGCGACACCGAAACATCAGTGTCGCCCCAGCTTTTTAGAAGAAGCCCAACGGATTGATGTCGTAGCTCACCAGCAGGTTTTTCGTCTGCTGATAATGATCGAGCATCATCTTGTGGGTTTCACGGCCGACGCCGGACTTCTTGTACCCGCCGAACGCGGCGTGCGCCGGGTACAGGTGGTAGCAGTTGGTCCACACACGACCGGCCTTGATGGCGCGGCCCATGCGATAGGCGCGATTGATGTCGCGGGTCCACAGGCCGGCGCCGAGGCCGAACTCGGTGTCGTTGGCGATGGCCAGGGCTTCGGCTTCGTCCTTGAAGGTGGTGATGCTCACCACCGGGCCAAAGATTTCTTCCTGGAACACGCGCATTTTGTTGGTGCCCTTGAGCAGGGTCGGCTGGATGTAATACCCGGTCGACAGATTGCCCTCGAGTTTTTCCACTTTGCCGCCGGTCAGCAACTCGGCGCCTTCGCCCTTGGCGATTTCCAGATAGGAAAGAATCTTGTCGAATTGCTGTTCGGACGCCTGAGCGCCGACCATGGTGTCGGTGTCCAGCGGATCGCCACGTTTGATTTGCAGGACTTTCTTCATCACGACGGCCATGAACTCGTCGTAGATCGATTCCTGCACCAGTGCGCGGGAAGGGCAGGTGCAGACCTCGCCCTGGTTGAAGAACGCCAGCACCAGACCTTCAGCGGCCTTCTCGATGAACGTCGGCTCGGCCTGCATGATGTCTTCGAAGAAGATGTTCGGCGACTTGCCGCCCAGCTCCACGGTGGATGGAATGATGTTTTCGGCGGCGCATTTCATGATGTGCGAGCCGACCGGGGTCGAGCCGGTGAAAGCGATCTTGGCGATGCGTTTGCTGGTTGCCAACGCTTCGCCGGCTTCTTTGCCGAAGCCTTGCACGACGTTGAGTACGCCCGGCGGCAGCAGGTCGCCGATCAGTTCCATCAGCACGGTGATACCCAGCGGTGTCTGTTCGGCAGGCTTGAGCACCACGCAGTTACCGGCGGCCAGCGCTGGCGCGAGTTTCCACGCGGCCATCAGGATCGGGAAGTTCCAAGGGATGATCTGGCCGACCACGCCCAGTGGTTCATGGATGTGATACGCCACGGTGTTGCCGTCGATTTCGGCAGCGCTGCCTTCCTGGGCGCGCAGGCACCCGGCGAAGTAGCGGAAATGGTCGGCGGCCAGCGGGATGTCGGCGTTGAGGGTTTCGCGGACGGCTTTGCCGTTGTCCCAGGTTTCGGTGATCGCCAGCAGTTCGAGGTTCTGTTCGATGCGGTCGGCGATTTTCAGCAGGATCAGCGAGCGCGCCTGCACGGAGGTCGCGCCCCATGCATCGGCAGCGGCGTGGGCGGCGTCCAGTGCCTTGTCGATGTCTTCGGCAGTGGAGCGCGGGAATTCGGCAATTGGCTGGCCATTCACTGGCGAGGTATTGGTGAAGTACTGACCTTTGACAGGCGCGACGAACTCGCCGCCGATGTAGTTACCGTACTTGCTCTTGAACGAGACTTTGGCGCCTTCAGTACCGGGGTGAGCGTAACGCATGATGATGTTCTCCTTGGCTTTGTACTTATTAGAGAAACGCGCAATTGCGCTTGCTATAAGCGTAGAGCAAAGGTCGGGCCACTGCCGTGCAGGTCAGGTAAATCAAGGTGTTGCGCGGTTTTTGTCGGACGAGCGGATCGCGTCTGTGACGCTTTCGGTACAGGTGTCGTGACACTTTGTACCGTTTTCGGCACAGCCTGTGACCGGGCAGTCTTGCCAGCATTGCAATGCCGTTGCGGCTGGAGGATCCTCAGCCAACAGTAATCCTGTAGGAGCTGCCGCAGGCTGCGATCTTTTGATTTTGCTTTTTTGCAGATCAAGATCAAAAGATCGCAGCCTGCGGCAGCTCCTACACGAGGTTTGCGTCGACCTTTCGGGGAGAACAATAAGAAATGCACGACAACCATTTGAGTCGCCATGCCCAACAGGTTCTCACGGCCACACAGGGCAAATCGCACCTGCACGGGCCGGGAGCCGATCCATCGATTGCCCGCTCGTGGCTGCGCTGTCTTGAGGACTATCACCTCGATCCGGCCCAGAGCATGGCGCCGACCGTGCTCGAACACGGGCGTGTCCTCGAAAGCCGCGAGCGTCTGCAGCAGGTGTTGCAGATCGCCGGCAATGAAATGAGCAGCCTGCATCAACAACTTTCCGGCGCCGGCCACGCGGTTTTGCTGACGGATGCGCGCGGGGTGATCCTCAACTGCGTCACCGCACCTGCCGAACGCAAGATCTTCGAGCGCGCCGGCCTTTGGCTCGGCGCCGACTGGAGCGAAGCCTGCGAAGGCACCAACGGCATCGGCACCTGCCTGGTCGAGCGTCAGGCCCTGACCATTCATCAAGATGAACACTTTCGCGGCCGTCACACCGGCCTGACCTGTTCGGCGAGTCCGGTGTTCGATCCGCATGGCGAACTGCTCGCGGTGCTCGACGTGTCGTCGGCGCGCCACGATGTTTCGCGACAGAGCCAGTTCCACACCATGGCACTGGTCAATCTGTCGGCGAAGATGATCGAGAGCTGCTACTTCCTGCGCTGTTTCGATAATCAATGGTTGCTGCGTTTTCACTTGCAGGCCGAGTCTGTTGGGTTGTTCAGCGAAGGCTTGCTGGCGTTTGACGGCGAAGGGCGGATCAGTGCGGTCAATCAGAGTGCGCTGAATTTGCTGGGGCATATTCGCGGTGGTTTGCTGGGCAAACCGGTGGAGGCGTTTTTCGATTGTTCGCTGGATGAATTGCTCGGCCGCGCGAGTGCCAATGCCAGCGCCAGTTGGCCGTTGCGCACCCGCGATGGGCGACATCTGTTTGCCGTATTGCGCGGCGAGTCGCGCAAGCCGATGCCAATCATGCCGGCCAGGGTGGTGCCCGAGGCGCCACGTCTGTCGGGCATCTGCCTCGGTGACACCGCGTTGCAGGCGGACTTCCGTAAAGCCCTGCGCGTGTTCGAACGCGATGTACCGCTGTTGATCAATGGCGAAACCGGCTCCGGCAAAGAGGCGTTCGCCAAAGCGGTGCATCAGGCCAGTCAACGCTCAAGCAAGGCCTTCGTCGCCCTCAACTGTGCGGCCATTCCCGAGAGCCTGATCGAGAGCGAGCTGTTCGGCTATCGTGGCGGCAGCTTCACCGGTGCGCGCAAGGACGGTATGCGCGGCAAGTTGCAGCAGGCCGACGGCGGCACGTTGTTCCTTGATGAAATCGGCGACATGCCGCTGGCCTTGCAGACTCGCTTGCTGCGGGTGCTGGAGGATCGACAGGTGGTGCCGATCGGTGGCGAGCCGGAAGCGGTCAACGTGCGGATTATCAGCGCGACTCACCGCAATCTGCTGGAGCGGGTGGCGGACGGCAGTTTCCGCGAGGATTTGTATTACCGGCTCAATGGGTTGGAAGTTGGATTACCGGCGTTGCGCGAGCGTAGTGATAAATCGCAGCTGCTGGATTTTTTGCTGGCCGAAGAGGCTGACGGCGAAACGATTTTGATCGAAGAACCGGCGCGGGAGGCCTTGCTGGCGTTCAACTGGCCGGGGAACGTGCGGCAATTGCGCAACGTGCTGCGTACGCTGGCGGCGTTGTGTGATGAAGGGCGGATCGGGCTGGAGGATTTGCCGGTGATGATTCGGCAGTTGCGGCCGCCCGTCGTGGAAACGCCGACATCCGATCACCCGCTGGAAGACGCCGAGCGGTCGGCATTGCTGAATGCCCTTGAGCAAACGCGCTGGCACATGACTCACACGGCGCAGCAACTCGGTGTCAGCCGCAACACCCTCTACCGAAAACTGCGCAAACACGGCATCGCCCGCACCGCGTAACTCCCCTGTAGGAGCTGCCGAAGGCTGCGATCTTTTGATCCAGCTTTTTAAAATCAAAAGATCGCAGCCTGCGGCAGCTCCTCCGGGAAAGGTGTGTCTATCAAATCTCCTGATCAGCTAAAGAGTGCGATTTCCCCCTCCCTACGCTAACCTGCGGCCATGTTTTACGAGGTCGACTATGCACATTCATATTCTGGGTATCTGCGGGACTTTCATGGGCTCGATGGCCGTTCTGGCCAAAGAACTGGGCCATCACGTGACCGGCTCCGACGCCAACGTCTATCCGCCGATGAGCACACAGCTTGAGGCCCAAGGCATTCAGCTGACTCAGGGCTACGACCCGGCCCAGCTCGATCCGGCGCCGGATCTGGTGGTGATCGGCAACGCCATGTCCCGCGGCAATCCGGCGGTGGAATATGTGCTGAACAAAGGCCTGCCGTACGTTTCCGGCCCACAGTGGCTGGCCGATCATGTGCTGCAGGGTCGCTGGGTATTGGCTGTCGCTGGCACCCACGGCAAAACCACCACCAGCAGCATGCTCGCCTGGGTGCTGGAACACGCCGGCATGAGCCCGGGCTTCCTGATCGGCGGCGTGCCGCAGAACTTCTCGGTATCGGCACGTTTGGGCGGTACGCCGTTCTTCGTGATCGAAGCCGACGAATACGACAGCGCGTTCTTCGACAAACGTTCGAAGTTCGTTCACTACCGCCCACGCACCGCGATCCTCAACAACCTTGAGTTCGATCACGCGGACATCTTCCCGGATCTGCCGGCCATCGAGCGGCAATTCCATCATCTGGTGCGTACGATCCCGAGCGAAGGCCTGGTGATTCACCCGACCACCGAGCCTGCCTTGCAGCGTGTGATCGAGATGGGCTGCTGGACTCCGGTTCAGACCACTGGTGTCGGCGGTCAGTGGCAGGTCAAATTGCTCAAAGACGACGGCTCGGCGTTCGAAGTGATGTTCGAAGGTGTGTCCCAGGGCACGGTCGAGTGGGAGCTGACTGGTCAGCACAACGTCGCCAACGCCTTGGCCGCGCTGGCGGCGGCGCGTCATGTCGGCGTTGTGCCGTCGATGGGCATCGCCGGGTTGAGTGCGTTCAAGAACGTCAAACGCCGCATGGAAAAAGTCGCCGAAGTACGCGGCATCACCATTTACGACGACTTCGCCCATCACCCGACGGCGATTGCCACCACGCTCGACGGCCTGCGCAAACGCATCGGCGATGCACCGCTGATCGCGATCATCGAGCCGCGCTCCAACTCGATGAAGCTCGGCGCGCACCGTGACGGTTTGCCGGAGAGTGTGAACGATGCCGATCAGGTGATCTGGTACGCGCCGGCCAATCTTGGCTGGGATCTGGGCGCGACCGCTGCGCTGTGCAGCGTGCCGTCGATTGTCAGCGATTCGCTGGAAGGCATCATCGAACGCGTGAAGAGCCAGGCTCAGCCCGGCACCCATGTGGTGATCATGAGCAACGGCGGCTTCGGCGGCCTGCACGGCAAACTCGCCGAGGCGTTGCAATGAACACTCGTTTCGAGAGCAGCGGCCCGGAACGCATCACGCTGGCGATGACCGGCGCTTCAGGCGCGCAGTACGGTTTGCGCCTGCTCGATTGTCTGGTGCGTGAAGATCGCGAGGTGCACTTCCTGATCTCCAAGGCAGCGCAACTGGTGATGGCCACCGAGACCGACGTCATGCTGCCGCCCAAGCCGCAGACGATGCAGGCGTTCCTCACCGAATACACTGGGGCTGCCGCCGGGCAGATCCGTGTTTACGGCAAGGAAGACTGGATGTCGCCGGTGGCCTCGGGCTCTGGAGCTCCCGCCGCGATGGTCGTGGTGCCGTGTTCGACCGGCACGTTATCGGCGATTGCCACGGGCGCCTGCAACAACCTGATCGAACGTGCGGCAGACGTGACGTTGAAGGAGCGTCGCCAGTTGATTCTGGTGCCGCGTGAAGCGCCGTATTCGAGCATTCATCTGGAGCACATGCTCAAGCTGTCGAACATGGGCGTGACCATTCTTCCTGCGTCTCCGGGTTTTTATCACCAGCCGCAAACCATCGATGACCTGATCGATTTCGTCGTGGCACGGATTCTCAATCTGCTGGGTATTCCTCAGGACATGCTGCCGCGTTGGGGCGAGCATCATCTGAGCAGCGATGAATAAGCTGCTGGCGTCTCTGTTGGTGATAGTGCTGTCGCTGCATCTGACGGGTTGCGCCACCGCGCGAACGCTTGATGCGGCCAAGCCTGGGGCGCCAGTGGTGTATTCGGGGACGCGGCTGGATTTGTATGCAATGAGTGGCGGGTGTTGCGCGATGGATCGGTTTGGCGCTGAGGCACCGAGCTATCCGGGGGTGGATCTGCCGGCGAGTGCTTTGCTCGATACGCTGCTTTTGCCGTTGTCTTTGCTCACCGTGCTCGGTGTGAGTTTTCAAGCGACGGGCGGATTGTAAAAAGCAAAAGATCGCCGCCTGCGGCAGCTCCTACAGGTGGTTGATATCAGTCACGGATCCGTGGCGATAACCAATTCCCCTGTAGGAGCTGCCGCAGGCTGCGATCTTTTGATCTTATTTGCCGAGCTTCCTCAGATCATCCGACTCAATCACCCGAACCCCATCCTGCTCTTCCAGCGCCAGCCGCCACATCGCTCGCGCCAGTTGGCACGCCTCGATGCCACGGTATTTACCCGGAATCAGCTTCGACAACGGCCCGGCCAGCTGTTCGGCCAGACGTGGCTCAGTGCGTTCACCCAACAACAGCGATGGCCGGCAAATGGTCAACTGCGGCCAGTCCTGCGCACGTAGGGCTTCTTCCATTTCACCCTTGACGCGGTTGTAGAAAACCGACGATTTAGGATCGGCGCCAATCGCACTGATCACGATCAGATGTCGCGCGCCCATCTCCCGCGCACGCTTGGCGAAGGCCACGACCATGTCCAGATCGACCGCACGGAACGCCTGTTCCGAGCCCGCCTGCTTGATGGTCGTGCCGAGGCAGCAGTAAGCGATGTCGACGCGGCCGCTGAGCTGCGGCAGAAAAACCTGCGGATCGCCGACCGGGTTTTCCAGATGAGGATGTTCGGCCAATGGCCGACGCGAAGGGGCGAGCACGCGAGTAATCGTTGGCTCATTGAGCAAACGGTCGAGTAGATGTTCACCGGTCAATCCGGTGGCTCCGGCAAGCAATACGTGCTGAGGCGTCAAGTACATGGTGTCTCTCCCTTGATACTGTTCAGCTTAGTTGCTGTTTGTCGCTCCGTCGTTCAATGCAGCACTTTGCAACGCTTTTCTGGCTTGCTGTTTACGCAGCAACTGCCAGTGCGACAGCACGGTTTTCGGCGCCCAGATTTGCGGCTCCGAGGCTTCGAAATTGTCCGCCAGTTCACGCTCGGCGACGGTGGCCTTGGCCAGTTTGAACGCTTGTTCGAGATCGTCGGTCTGGTTCAGCGCCTGGGCGAACAGCGCATCGCCGAAGTAGGTGAAGTTGGCCTCTTCGGAACAGCCGAAGGACACACGATCGGCCCGCGAGGCGGTCATGATCAGCGTGCGCTCGTCTTTGAGGGCCGGGATGAAACCGCCGGAATAGCACGAGGAAATCACGATGATCTTGTCGCGATTTTTCAGCGGCGCGAGTACGGCGGCGAGTTCATCGGCGGGGAGGTCGGCCAGTTCCATGCGCGGCTGGTCGAGCACCAGTTCGTGTTCGGCAGTGCCGTGGCTGGTCAGGTAGATGAACAGCAAATCTTCCGGGCCGCTGCGCTCGGCCAGGGTTTGCGCGGCGCGGCGCAGGTTTTCACGGGTGGCCATCGGCCGATCGCCGAGGTGGTCGCGGTGGTTGACCAGACGGATCTGGCCATAGGCGCCGAAACGCGTGCTGAGCATGTTGGCGACGTAATCGGACTCGCGCAGAAACACGCTCTGCTTGCCGTCGCCACCGAGGGTCAGGGTGTACAACTCGACCGCAGGCGTCGAGGCCGGGATGGCGGCCAGCGCGTCGTCGAGCAAACGGCCCTGAGCGAGCAGGCCGAGTTCGAGGGTGTCGGGAAGCAACTTGCCATCGGCATCGCGCACGCGCTGGCCGTTGATCCAGGTGCCGCTCATCACGCTGCCATCGGTCAGCACCAGGGTGCCACGTCCGGTGTAGCTGTCGTTGTCGAAGCCGCCGATGTAGAAACTGCCGTCGGGCAGGTTCAAACGCCCCTGGCCGCTGAAGCGCCAGTCGCTGAACGAGCCGATGTAATGGCTGCCGTCGGCGCCGATCAATTCGCCCTTGCCGGTCAGCGCGCCTTCCTTGAACTGGCCGAGCCAGACGTCGCCGTCAGCGTTTTCGTAGCGGCCCTTGCCGTGCAATTGATTGTTCTTGAAGCCGCCGACATAGATGTCGCCGTCGGCGCTGTTGAACGTGCCATTGCCCTCCAGCTGACCGTTGACGAAGTGGCCGGTGAACGAGTTGCCGCTGGCGTCGCCACGCTGGCCCTCGCCATTTGGTTTACCGTGGGCAAACTGGCCTTGATAGGAGCTGCCGTCATCCATTTCCAGACGGCCAAGCCCGGAATATTGATCGGCCTTGAACTCGCCACGATAGGTCATGGCGTTTTCCTTGAGGGTGCCTTCGCCATCCCGTCGACCGAGTTTGAACCCGCCGGTGTAACTGCTGGCGTTGGTCGTCAGGCTGCCTTGACCGTCGAAAAGCCCTTGCTGGAACTGGCCGCGATAGACCTCGCCGTTGCTGCCGTGCCATTCGCCCTGACCGTGCCACTGGCCCTTGTCGAACTGCCCGGCATACCAACTGCCATTGGGGTAATCGACACGCCCCTGACCCTGCAGCAAGCCATCGACCAATTCGCCACGATAGCGTCCGCCGTCCGGCAGGCGCGCATCCGGCGGCAACAGCGATTCGCCGTCGCCGCAAGCGGCAAGCATCAGGGTCAAGGCAAGGGGAGCAAGAGAAGCGAGTGGGCGCATAGCGGGATCCGGGCAATTAGGCGACCGAGTATGCCGCAGCTATGTGACCTTATACAGCCGCCGGAAGGAAGCGGATGCGAAACAGCGTGCGCTGTTTCGCATCCCGGCGCTTAAACGAAGCAGAGCGACAGCGGTTCGGCGATATAGGCCGGTTTGTCCGAGCCTTCTATCTCCAGTGTCGCGGTGGCTTTGAGCAGCCACTGGCCAGGTTTTTTCTCGGTCACTTCGCCCAGATCGACCTTCAGGCGAACTTTGGAATTGACCTTCACCGGCTGAATGAAACGCACGCTGTCCAGGCCGTAATTGACCACCATCTTCACGCCTTGCGGCAGCACGAGGATGTCTTCCATCAATTTCGGCATCAGCGACAACGACAGGAAACCGTGGGCAATGGTGCTGCCGAATGGCGTTTGCGCGGCTTTGACCGGGTCGACGTGAATGAACTGATAATCACCGGTGGCTTCGGCGAACAGGTTGATGCGTTCCTGATCGATGGTGAGCCATTCGGAACGTCCGAGTTCCTTGCCGACATAATCTTTGAGCTCTGCAACTGGAACATAGGGCATTGAGACTCTCCTTGGGTTCATCGGTTTTATAGTTTTTCAGGTGGGGGATTTGACCGCCCTGCGAACCACTGTAGATCATCATGGCGATTTGCTCAGGTCAACCGACCATGCTTTTGGCGAATGCCGATCCATAGCGCAGGCGTGCTTATAATGCCGGGCGCTTTCTGTCGGAGATGTCAGATGTTGTTACGTGGCCTGACCCTGCTGGTGCTGTTCCAATTGCTCGGCACGGCACTCAATCATTTGCTGTTGCCGGTGCTGCCGGGGCCGATCATTGGCCTGCTGTTGCTGCTGATATTCCTGATCATTCGCGGTGAAGTCGGCGAGCCGCTGAACCTTGCCGCCAGCAGTTTGCTGCGTTATCTGCCGCTGCTGCTGGTGCCGCCCGCGGTGGGTGTGATGGTGTATGCCGCGGACATTGCCGCCGATTTCTGGGCGATTGTCGGTGCACTGGTGGTGTCGCTGATCCTGTCGATGGCCTTCGCCGGGGTGCTGATGCAGCGCCTGGTCAAGCGTCACGCACGGCATTCGGAGGAGTCCTGATGCTCTTCGATTGGCACGGCGCCTGGGCGTCGGTGATTCACCATCCACTGTTCGGCATCGGTATCACCCTCGGTGCTTATCAACTGGTGCTGGCGGCGTTCGAGAAAACCCGTTGGATCTTTCTGCAACCGGTGCTGGTCTCCATGCTGTTGGTGATCGGTGTTCTTGTCGGCTGCGGCCTGACCTATGCCGAGTACCGCAAGAGCACCGAGATTCTCAGCATTCTGCTGGGGCCGGCGACGGTCGCGCTGGCAGTGCCGCTTTATCTCAACCTGCGGCGCATCCGCCAATTGTTCTGGCCGATTTTTACTACGCTGGTGATAGGCGGGGTGGTCGCCACGGGCATGGGCGTGGCGCTGGGCTGGTGGTTCGGTGCCGAGCACATGATCCTGATGACCATGGCGCCGAAGTCCGTGACGTCACCGATTGCGATGCTGGTGGCCGAGCAGATCGGTGGCGTCGCGGCGCTGGCGGCGGTGTTCGTGCTGATCACTGGAGTGATCGGCGCGATCTTCGGCCCGGCGCTGCTTAACCGTCTCGGCGTACACAGCCCCGAGGCGCGCGGCATGGCGCTGGGCATGACCGCGCACGCGGTCGGCACGGCGGTGGCGATGCAGGAAAGTGAGGAGTGCGGCGCCTTCGCGGCACTGGCGATGAGTCTGATGGGCGTGGCCACGGCGGTGTTCCTGCCGTTGGCGGTGTCGATGGTGGTGTAAGGAAATGTCTATGAGTCTGCCGCTTTTCCCGCTGAACACAGTGCTGTTTCCCGGCTGCAACCTCGACTTGCAGATCTTCGAAGCGCGCTATCTGGACATGATCGGTCGCTGCATGAAACAGGGCGGTGGCTTTGGCGTGGTGTGCATCCTCGATGGCCATGAAGTCGGCGTCGCGCCGCAAGGCTTTGCCCTGGTCGGGTGCGAGGCGCGCATCACTGACTTTCAGCAGCAGGACAACGGTCTGCTGGGGATTCGCGTGCAGGGCGGCCGTCGCTTCCACGTGTTGCGCACTGAAGTGCAACGCGACCAGTTGATTCTCGCCGACGTCGAGTGGCTGGACGACGAACCCGAGCAACCGTTGCAGGATGAAGACGCCGACCTGGTGGCGTTGCTCAAGGCGCTGGCGGAGCACCCGATGGTCGAAGCGTTGAACATGGGCACCGAAGCGGTTGGTCAGCAATCGCTGGCAAACCAATTGGCTTATCTGTTGCCCTTCGCCGAGGAAGACAAGATCGACCTGCTGCAACTCGACGACCCTCAGCAACGCCTGGATGCAATACAAGCATTGCTCGATGAATTGCAGGGTGAACTGTTCGCCTAGTTTTACTTTGAATCAACTCCCGTTACTTGCCAGCATTGTTTTGGCTTTTCCTTTGACTTAATTTCAAGTTGCCCGCAGGACGCGGGTGACCTGGTTAATAATAAGGATAAGTCATGACTGTTTATGAAGATGAGTGGGGCTTCTGGGACGATATTGCCGGTAAGTATATTTTGAAACATGCCGGTAGCGATCATAACGTTAATCACGTTATTGAAGCGGCGGCGGTCTACGCCGATTTGATGGTCATCGAGCGTCGTAAACGCAAGGCCGCCAAAATTCCTGCCAACGATATTCCTCGTGTTTCCGCCACGGTAGAGTCTGTCGCTCCGATGGCTGCGGCCTGAATTTTCTTGTCATGCAGAAGGATCAGTTGCTGCGGATGGATAAGCGGCAAGACTTCTGCGTGGAGGTGGTTTTATGTCTACGAATAAAAGAGACAACATTGCATTTACCGCAAATCTTTATGTCAACGGGCTGCCAGTGGTGCTTAATCAGCAACGCCTGAAGCAGCGTTTACGCGACTCGCGGATAACCCAAAGTGAGAAGCTCGATGTTGAAGTAGCACTGGCGGACCTGCGCGAATCGAGTTTTATTACCCTCGCCGACCATGAGGATGACAAACCGCTGCTGCTGAAATTCACGCCACAGGGCGACAGCTATGCGATCAATGTTGTGCTGCGCGGTATGAATGATGGCGCACGATTGATCATAGAGAGTAATACGCACAATCTACTGGTCAGTCAGAACGAACAAAGTGAGTTTTTTTCAATCAGCAAGAGCGCAGTGATGCGAGCCAGACTGAGTGATCTTGAAAGCGGCCCGACTTATATCGGGCTGGCGAGCGAGTCGAATAAAAAACCGCTGTATCGCGACACCGTTAATAGAATGGATATTTTCAAAAGTGTGGATCCGAATGTGACGGGGCATATTGCTTATAACAATAAACCGGTAGTTTTTGTGTTCAAGCTTATTGATAAGCTCCCGGTTGAGGCTTGATGAAACACGCCATTCATTTGTGCAATGAATGGCGTGTTTCACACGTTCAAATTATTTTGCGAATCAGGTTCTGTAGTGCTCGGGAACGGGCCACGCAATGTCGTTGGCAAATGTATTGTTACCTTTCGGTAAATTGAGTATCTCCCCGCCAGCATTTGCAACTCGATTGATCAGTGCGTCGTAAGGGGTGTAGCCAACGAGTTCTACAGAGCGTGCGTCGGCGCCTGTCCACGTTGCTTTCTCGATTTCCTCGGCGTCTTCGCCTGCTTGCCGAAAGATGTCTTCAACCCGGGCAGCCCGCTTCAAGTCCGAGTGCACCAGCCAGATCCTTTCGGCGCTGATGCCCCGCGTAGGCATTGATATCCGGCCTTCGAGTGTATCCCCGTCAAAATCCGTGTTGATCAGATAAATGTTTTCCACCCGGGGTACGACCTCGACGCCGCGGGTGTCGATGACATACAGGAACCCCAGTTTTTGTTCGCGTCGCAGCAATGGATAGTCGCGCGAGTCGTCCATTTCAAACGATGTATCAGATTCCCCGTCGGTGCTGTGTCGACCTCCGCCTGACGCATCGCTGTCACTGAAGTGTCCCGGATAGCGATTGGCCTGGGTGTTGTAATGCCGAGGGTTGGAGTAGTAATCAAAACTCATGTAGGACAAGGCATTGGCAAGGCCAAATGTCGCGCTCAAGGCCCGTTTGGTGGTCGAGTCAGAGGGGTTGCCACGCAGTTTTATCAGTCGTTTGTCGCGAGCCAGTTCGAAAGGCGTACGCAGATCAGCACGAAACATCCCCGGGATGTCAGTCCGATACAGCGAGTCGCGCACATTGCGCTTGTAACCTGCATGCTCCAGATAGCTTTGCAGAAACTGACGGTCATAGCGTTTATCAACGTCGGGTAATGAGTCGTTGAACTGTTCACCTTCATTTCTCAATCTGAGAATGTATGGATCCAGTTCTTCGGCAATTAGCTTGAACCGTTGCTCGTCATTACTCTGGGTCAATTGCTTGTGCTGTTCGGCCCATTCGGGGAACGGTCCGTTTTGCAGATCTTGCCGCAAACGAGTCTGCTGGGCCGCCGTCAAGTTGTAGCTGCGCAGGAGGTCCGAGCGCTCGCTCAGCGATTTCTGTGGATGGAGCCATTTCAATGAGTCAGCCAAATACCGGGAGACATCCGGTTCGTCGAAACGGGTGGCCCAGTCAGGCGCCCTGCCAAGGGCTTGCGCTTCGGTGCGAAAGACTTGAGCTTCGGCGCCGTGCAGGCGGTAGGCACTCCAGATTTCGCCATCGGTCCAGTGCGCAAGCGGTGTGGCAGATGAGTCTGCTGGCGCGTGGGACCGAACGGCCTTGACCCAATTGCCGCTGCGAGAATCTCTGAGCGCCAAAAGGTCAGTGGGTAACCATCCATTGGCTTCGAAATAGTTGCGCCTGGAAACGCCGTAGTAGCCTTGGCTATCCGGTAAATGATGGATGGAGTAGTCGAGGTGATCGTAATACTCAACCGGCTTTTTCAGGCTCCAGGTGTTGCCGTTGGCGATTCGATAAAGCGGTGGCCCGGAGGGATTGCGTTCGGAAGGCAGCTTTGCCCGCCAGGCTTTCATGGCGTCATCGAACATCACCATCACTGTCTGCGTGCCGCTTTCTGCATGATCGCCGGCCACTTCGGCGAATTGCCTGCCTTTGTAGGATTTCAGTCCGGCTGTATCGGGCGCGGATAACTCGCGTCCGGGTTTTTGTACGTAGGGTTGCAGTGGCGAAACCGGGGCGGTATGCACCACCGCGGTGGCGTCCGATAGCGGCGTGACCGATACCGTCACGGCAGGCTCGGTGTGCACTGTCCTTCCTGACGAACTTTCCAGTCCGCCTTCTGATGGGAGCGGGGTTGACCCCCCGGGCCTGATGCGACCGGGCAGATTGAAATCCAGGTGTTCCAGCCCGGTGTCAGGTGTGACGGGGCGGGATGTCGAAGGCGTGGAGGTATCGACTTCAGGCGTTAATCGAGGGACTTTCGGTTTGTTGCGCATAAAGGTGGGACTCCATGTCGATAAGTCAGCCGATCCAATGGCTGACTGAAGTTTCCCGATGTGGTGATGGACATCACATCGGGCGTTTCACATTAAGCAGGTCGTGCAATGATCAATGGTTAGTTGCCGGCTCGATGATCAGAGGCCGGCGCGAGCCTTGTCGGCTAGGTAATGTCGTCAGGTCCGGTAGTGCTCAGGCACCGGCCAGACGATGTCGTCGGCGAAGGTGAGTTCGCCTTTCGGCAGTTCAAGCACTACGCCGCCAGAACTGGCGATTTCGTCGATGAGTCCGTCGCAGAGGGATCTTCGGTGGTAGTTGTCGAAGTCGGTCCCCTCCCAAATGCTCTCCTCGTAATATTCGAGCCTGTCGTTGGTCTCCGCCATTGCGTAAATGTCGTCCACTCGAGCTGCCCGTCTGAGGTCCGATCGCACCAGCCAGATTCTTTCAGCACTCACGCCCCGAGTCGGCATTGATATATGCCCTTCGAGTTCGTCGAACCAGAATCTGTTCTTTTTATTGAAGGCTAGTTCCTCGTGCCCCGGGACGACTTCTACGCCACGGGTGTCAATGGCATAAACAAACGAGGTGGTCTGCTTGCGGCGCATGGAGGTGTAGTTTTGCGTGTCATCAAAGACGAACGAACTGTCAGAGTCGGATTCGTTACCTTCACGTTCTCCACGGGAAACGCTACTGGCATCGGAGTCGTAGCCATCTGACCTGTCGCCGTCTTGCGAGACATTGTCGTCGAAGGTGGATTCACCGCCCGAAGGCCTTCTTCTTACCCCCGTGTCCGGATTGATGCCGGGGTAAAGGTTGGCCTGCGAGTTGTAGTGCAGCTCGTGAAAGTAACCACCATTTGATGCAGCGTAACTTGTGGCGTTTTTCAGGCCGAAGGTCGCGCTGAATGCGCGATGGGTGGTCGTGCCGCTCGGGTTGCCCTTGCGATGGATCATGCGCCTGTCCCTGGACAGCTCGAACGGCGTTCGAGTCTCGCCTCTGAACATGGCCGGAATATCGGTACGGTAAAGCGCGCCGTACTTGTTGCGCAGGTAGCCGAGGCGGGCCGTGTAGTCGGCAAGAAATTCTTCGCTATAGCGAGACATCGGTTCACCGTGGGCGAATTTGCTACCTTGGGTCCTCAGCTTCTGCACGTGATGTTCAAGTTCTTCGGCGATCAGTTTGAAGCGCTGATCATCGTCCTTGTTCATTGTCATGCGTTTATGCTCTTCGGCCCATGCGGGCATCTGGTAGCTTTCGAGGTCCGTGCGCAGGCGCTTCAATTGCGACGCCGTCAGGTTGTAGCTGCGCAGTAGTTTGCGACGCTCTTTGAGGGACATTGTCGGGTGGACCCACCTCAACGAGTCTGTCACTTGCACGAGATCCTGATCGTGCTGGGCGCGCGTGGCCCAGGACGGCGGTTTGCCGGATGCATCCGCCTCGGCACGGAAGTCCAACAGTTGGGCGTCGGTCAGGTTGTACGTTTGCCGCAGATCGCCATCTGACCAATTCGCCAGTTTTACCGGTGGCGGGATGGTGTCTCGGGGTTGGGACAGGTCAACTTCCACCCAGCGATGGTTATGGTCTCTGTAGGCATGGGCGACAATGGGCGCGTCGCTGTCGGAGCCGAGATTGCGTACTTCGTGGAATCCGTTGGCACTCGCGGATTCGGAAACTATATGGCTTTCGCCGTCCTGAATGATCTGATGGCTGTCCAGAAAGGTCAGATGGCGGCCTTCCTTCCACAGGTTGTTTTTGATGGAACGGTAAATCACCGGGCCCGGCTCTAGTTCCGACCGCTTCTTCACTCGCCACATATTGATGCTTTGGTCAAACATGACGAATGCATGATGTGTTTTACCGTTGATTTCCAGATCCACGAACGGAGTGCCGCCGTAGCTTTTTACCCCGAGCGCGTTAGTTTCTATCGTCTTCCTATCCAACAAGGACGGGGAGAATGTGTAATCCATCAATGATCCTGGACCGGGCGTGCGGGTGGTCGAGTGACTGGTTGTCGGCAAATCGTGCACGGTCACGAAAGGTGTTGTTTGCAGATCAGCAGGGGACGGCCCGGTGAACGGCGTGTACGACGGCAGGTCCCCAGGGTTTGGGGAATCAAATCCCAGCAGCCGTCTCTCGAAATCCCTGAGGTATTCTAAAGTTATGTCGTCATGACCTGATCGTTTGGTGGAACTGCCTGGCAGGTCAGACCCCTGGGGCGAGCGTGGTCGAGGTTTTTGCCGCATAAAATTTGCACTCCATGTTTAATGGCTCGCCGATCCGTCGGCGGGCTCCGGTAAACCCGGCTCGACGCAAAGGGCGAACCGGGCAGAAATCATCGGGTAAAGCGTCAGGCGTTTTGGCTCGCCTCGATAAACAGGTCCTGCTCCTCGATACGCAAGGCTGGATCGCTATCGATGCTCCAATAGTTGTCCACCGAGTCGTAGTAAACCGTCCCGGCCATGCGCGGGGTAAAGCCGATGTTCTTGACGGTTATTTTCGTCGCCAGCTCGTTCTTTTCCCGTTGCCGACGAATATCGGCCAGCAACGCGTCGACGTCTGCGTAGCCACGCGCGTCGATCACATAGAGTTGCAGCACTTCAAACAGCAACTCGACCGAATAGATGTTGCCGGACGACGTCGCCACGCTGATCGATTCCACCGGACCTGCATGATCGACACTTGGCAGTTGAATGACCGCACTGCCGATTTGCAGATGGCGGGCGTCCAGCCGGATATCGTCGCGGGTAATCGTTTCAGTCATTTTCGTGGTGAAGATGGTCCATGACGACGCGTCGGACGTTTGCGCAATGGCCCCAGGAGTGGACAGGCTGAACGTGCTGTTGCTGACCGGATAGACATCGTAGGAAGAGGCCTGACCGTGCAAAACGTAAGTGCCATTGTGTGGTGGCGGCGGAAAGTCGATGGCCTGGGGTTTGCTGCCCAGTTGCACCGGTTTGATGGGGCCAGGTCGGACGAACGGGTATTTGCCTTGCCTTGGCTGCAGGCATTCGCGGGCGGTCAGGGTTTTGCTGCCCGGGGCGTCGGCGTCTTCACGGTAAGGCACGCGTGGCGCGGCGATGTTGTACGAGGTGCCATCACGCATGATCAAGACGATCGGGTGCCTGACTTGCACGAAGGTGGTCTTGATGTTGTTGAAGCCAGTCTGACCATCGCGGTCTTTTTTGGCCTTTATCACGCCGGTGAAATTTAGCGTCTTCGACGGCAGAAGCAGCCACAGGTTGAATTGTTCGTACTGCAAATAGCGGACGCCCGCCGCATTGCTGCTGACGGATACGTCGTAGCTGACCCTGACGTCGAGAATGTCGGTCGCGTCGTAGTCCAGATGAAGGGTTCGAGCGGCTTCGGGCGCGTTGGCAGGGGCGAAAATATTCAGGCGTGAACCGTTGCGCGAAACAAAGTGATGCGTGGCCGGGTGAGTAAAGATGTCCACCGTGCCGCTGTTGGCGATGTGTGGCGCCGGTGGACGTTCACCGATGACCAGCACGCGGCACTCGACGTCATGCGCCAGGGCATCCGTGAGTTGCAGCGCCAGAACCGGTTCCAGTTCGTAACGGTCCTGGGTCTTGAACAGCAGCCGGCTGTTTTTCACTACGCGTTTATCGTCGATCTGTTGATAAACACCTTCGACGGTCAACACATGGTCGGGCTCTTCGCCGTCCACGCCCTTTAGAGAAGTGACGACCAGCGACGTGCCAATGACCTGCCAGCGTTGAATCCGCGCCAGTGGCCAGCCGAACTCGATGATGCTCGTTTCTGTACCGTCTTCGATGATCACGGGGCGGGCTGCGGTGTTGGCGATGTAGTAACGATCAATGCCGGGCCCGCCACCCACCCGACAGTCGGTGCCGCGAATGATGATCGTATCGTCACCGGCGCCAGCCGCGACGTGGTCGTTGCCGTTGGCCGAGATTTGATCAGCGCCGTCGCTACCGGTGATTCGATTCGAGCCATTGCGCAGGGTCGAGAGGTTTTCGATGGATTTGATTTGCGCGACTTCGACCGCCGCGACGGTGGCATCCTGACTGCGCAGCGCGATCTTGCCGGTCTGCAAGTTCACGTCGTAACCCACATGACGGGTGTCGCTGGTCGGGCGCGAGCCTTCGAAGGTCAGCGTGTCGTTGCCTGCACCCGCGTCGAGGACGCTGCCTTTTGCCGGTTTTTCGGTCCGATCGAACTCCTGTCGGGTGGCCTCGAAATAGAACACATCATTCTTGTCGCCACCGGTCAGCACTTTCTCGCCTTCGGCATAGCTGAAAATATTCGGCCGGGCCTGTACGCCGACGACCTGATCATCGCCGCCACCCAGCCGCCACAAAATCGCCTTGTCGTCCCCAGGTGTGCCGGTGATCACGCCTCTGAGGTCGGCGGGCAGCCCGTCGCGGGCGTCGATGCGGTCATCGGCGCTAATGACGGTGGGCAATTTGTCTGCTTTATAGGGTTGTTCGCCGAGCGTTTCGTCCCACTGGTAACGCCAGACTTTCACCGGTTCGAGCACCACTCGGTAGTTACCGTTGACGACATGTTCCACGTAATTCTTGTAGGCGCCTTCAAGCAGTTGCTCGGTCGAGCCCTGTAGTTGTTTGGCGTAGTGAACGGAGAACTGCGCGATTTTGAAGCGGTCCATGATGTCTTCATCCAGCTCTTGGCGGGTGAAGGCGAACCAGCCGGAGCGCAAGCGTTCGTGGGCGGTCAATTCGATGTAGTCATCGATGTCGTCGACCACCCTGGCCGCCCGGTAGATTTCCGCTGTGAGAATAAGGACGACAGCGGCCGCGATACCGAGGGGGCCGGCGACGGCGCCAAACCCTTTCAGTGCAGCCAGGCCCAGGGCAATACTGATGCCCGCACCGGCTACGGACAAACTGCCGGCGACGTAGTGATCCTGACTTTCCTTGCCGGAGGTGGCGGCGGCTGCGTTGAACGATTTGATGGCGCTGAAGACGTCAAACGGCAATGTGATCACGCTGGCGAATAACCCGGCCCCGCGTGCCATATATTTACCCACCGAGGTAGCGGGAAAACGACCGAACACCTTAGAGCCACTTTCAAGCATCGCTTCACCGGTTTTGGTTAAACCACGCTCGATGATCAAGGAGCCGAGTTCAGCCCCTATCGCACCACCGTTAAACGCCGCTTCGCCCCAGTCCCCGACCTTGATGGCTTCTACCAACCCCATATAACCGCTGTAGATGCCATAAGCCTGCAAACCGACGCCGGCGCCGCTGGTAAGGTAGGTTTTGCCCGTGTGCACCCAGGAAGGCAAGTGGTCCAGAGTGTTGACACGATGGATATCGATTTTCTGCGCGGCATTGCTCAGCTTGTTCAAGCGATCGACCTGGCTGCCGGGCGTGACAGGCTCGGCGCTGACCATCAGTGCTGGCGCATCGACAGAGCGCAGTGTGGAAATCTCGAACATCAGCGTTGCCACGGTCTCGCTCGCGGCGACGTCCGTGGCGACGATGCGCGCCACGACTTTGGCCGGGTCAAAACTCATGCTGTCGAGAAAGCCCTGATCGGCCACTTTCAGATTGAGGTTGTCAGGGCTGAGGTGTTGCCCGTTGATTTTCGCCCCGAGAACCTCAAGCTCGACCCGGGACACGGTGAATTCGCCGATGCGCAGTGGTCCATAGCGTTTGTCGAGGGACTTGAGCGTCGGTGCCGGAGACTTGTCAGGCCTGGCTGTCGGCTCAGGCAGGACGGCAGGTAACTGCAGGTGCCCGGCCGGTGGTGCGTGGGTATTGGCCGAAGAGTCGATGTCCGATATCTGCAGTGTGCGAAAAGTTACCAGTTCGACAGCGGGTTGAATAAGTTTTGCCATTGTTTCAATCCTTTATAAAACGCCGCGATGCGGCGCCGGTTTCCATACCGGTGGGCGAACGAAAGGGCTCCCGTAGAGTCATTCGAGAGTTGCAGTCATGGTTATTGGTGTTTCTAGTAGTTACTGTCAGGAAACTCGTTACGAGTTGATGGTTTTATAGCTATGTGTTTGTCGTGGCTTATGTTTCAGGCCAGACAATGTCATCGGCATATTCATTTTTATTTCCGGACAACAACAATATCGGCTTGCCACTCGCCGCGACTTCATCAATCAACTGGTCGTATTCGTATTTATTGGTTCGTCCCGCATGGGTGGCCGCTTCAATAGATTCGGCACGGTTTCCGGCCTGTTCGGTAATGTCCTGGACTTTTGCGCCTTTGGTCAGGGTTGAGTTCAACAACCAGATCCGCTCCGCTGGCAGTCCTGCCCGGCTGACCGAGATCAAGCCTTCATAGTCGTCGTCGGGAAACCAGGTCTGCGGCTGCTCGCGGGCTGCGGAATTGAACATGTGGTTCTCTTCATGCGGCACGACTTCCAGGGTGCGGGTGTCCAGCGCATAAATGAACATCTCGGTCTGCCGTTCGCGGATCGTCACGTAGTTGCGTTCGTTATCCAGAGAGACTGGATCGTCGGTGTCCGACCAACTGGAAGATGAGCTGCTGTCACTGTCACTGGAGTCACTCGAACTGCTGTCCGACGCCGCCTCGCCGGCGCTTCTACCGGGATACTTGTTGGTCTGAGAGTTGTACTGGAGATATTCGGGATCTGGTGCGCTGGCATACATCAGGCCTTCCTTCAGGCTGAAGGTGGCGCTGATCGGTTTGAGGGTCGCCGCGCCCGGTTTGTGGGCATAACGGGGAAGCATCGCATCGTCATTCGCCAGTTCGAACGGGGTGCGATCGTCGCCCCTGAACAGGGCCGGTACGTCGGTTCGATACAGGCAGTCATGCTTGTTGCGCCGATAGCCCAACCTGGCGAGTAACGCTTCACGCAGTGGCGTGGTCAGGCTGGTTTCCGGGTGATACCAGTCATGCCGGGCGCCGCGTTTGAGATTGAGTTCGTTGCTCAGGTCCAGGCTCAACCGGGTGAGATTCTGCGGATTACTGAAGTCTGCCGTCAGTTGCTTGTGCGTTTCGGCCCACTGCGGAATTTGCAGTTCGGTTTTCATCTCCATGCGCAAACGCAGCAATTGGCTCGGCAACAGGTTATAGGACTGCAACAACGCTTCGCGTGCGTCCGGGCTGAGCGCCGGATGCAGCCAGCGCAAGCTGTCGCGAAGCAGGTCAGCGGCCGGGTTTGCCGTGACATTGACTTCTGCCCACAGCGGAGGCTTGCCGAGTGTTTGTGCTTCTACCCGGAACCGCCCGATGTCGGCGCCTTGAATGTCGTACACCTCCCAGATTTCCTGGTCGGTCCAGTGTTTGAGGTGCGTGGGCTGTGCGCTGAAACCAGCGCTCGGTGGGTCGACCTGGATCCAGTTACCGTAGCGATCCATAAAGGCAAAGCGCGTGCCGGTCTCCACTGAACCCAATGCCGGCTCAAGGTGGTAATAACCTTGCCCGTCGGGCGAGTGTGCCGATGCCCTGTAGCGGCTCTGGTTGAGAATGATGTGGGGTTTGGAGACGCGGGGCTGTTTGGCCGCGCTGTCGGTTTGCGCGTCTGCGGCCGGGCCCGGTCTTTTTGTCGTGTGGGGTTCTGGGCTGACGACGGGGTTCTCATTGGTTTGGCTGGCGAGGCGCCAGGTCGGCCGTCCGGGGTTTTTTACCAGCAGTGGGCCGGATGCATCGCGCTCCGTCAGCAGCTTGACCTGACAGGTGCCGAGTGTTGCATCGAATTCGACGTGCGCCGTATGCAGTGCGCCTTCGTGCTCGATGTCGACGAATCGGCGTCCGACAACAAAGCGAAAACCCGCTGCATCGGCATCTTGCAGACCACGGAGGAAGTCGGGCCTAAGCCAGTATTGGTTAAACGGATTGTCTGCTGCCTGCGCGGTAATGCGGCTGCCTGGCAATTCGCTGATGACCACTGCTGGCATGCGCGGGGTCTCCCTGCTTGAGTGGGGCAGGGGAATTTCAGTGGCGATATTGTGGGGCCAGGTGTCGACCGGCCTTGCGAAAGGCGATGAAGGCGCCGGGTTGATGCCGGGTTGTCGAGTCGTAGGTGAGTTGTTTTCGGTCTTGTTCGGAGTTGTGGCGGGTGGCTTTCTGGGTATCTTTGGGCTCATTGAAACTCCGTGGTAATTGAACTTGTATTAAGTTGGCTGTTATTTGGTATGTTTCGGGAGGGTGTTTATTTGACGTGCGGTCAAGTACAAAGCCAAATCTGCAAGAGTGATTTGCCTTGTCGGAATCGGGGTGAGCGCGGGGCTTAATCTAAATGATTTTGTACGGAGTGTGAGAGGAGAAGTGCGAGGCTTTTATCTTGAATGTGTAACTTCAGTTTTTTATTTTCGATAAAACCAAGGCTTGTAGGAAGTTGACTGGGAAAATTCTGGGGAGGGAATAAGAAGTTGGCCTCACTCTCGTCGGAAAAGTCCTCGGAGAGTGGGTAGGGGAGTTGCGTAAAGATGTGTTGCGATTAGTAGGCGTAGCGCAATAGCGTATGAGGCAAATGACGCAGGACGAAAAAGCCGAACAACGCCACCATGGCCGGCAGGATCAGCCACCAGACCTTGAACGGCATGGCATTGAGCGGCGATTGGCGCTGGTTCAGCCACAGGCTTGCCGCGCACACGCATGCGGCGAGCATGGCGCCGGCGAGAATGTCTGTCGGCCAGTGGGCGCCGAGATAGACGCGCGACAGCGCAATCGCCATGGCCGGTATGCAGCCGATCAACAGCCACGTCAGGCGCATGCGTGGCGGTTGTCCGCGCCCGGCAAGCACAGCCAGGGTCAGGAACAGCGCGAACGAGCCGGAGGCATGGCCGCTGGGCATGCTGTAACTGGTGATCGGATCGGTCAGCACTTCCGGGCGGACCCGGGCGAAAAACTGTTTGGTGGCAGTGTTGGCCAGTGCGGTGACGAGGAGGGTGCTGCCAGCGAAAATGGCCTGACGCCACTGCCGGCACACGAGCAACAGGCCGGTCAGCAAGATGCTGAACAGCAACATGTTGCGGAACTCGCCGATCAGCGTCAGCGTGACCGCGATTTCATCCAGCACCGGTTGGCGATGCTCCTGCACCAGGGTCATCACGCCTTGATCCAGTGCAGTCAGGTACGGATAGCCGATGAACAGGCCGATCAGAATCAGCAGGCTCATGCTGCTGATCCAGATCGTCGCGCGGCGGTGGCGGCGCAGACTGCTGTTCACACTGAGGCCGACCATGACGGCAATGCTGGCGGCGACGATGCCCGCCTCAAGCCAGAAACCTTCCGGCAATGGCAGGCGGAAGGCCGCGCCAGTGGCCCAGCCCGGCAACAGATAGGCCAGGCTCCAGCCGGCGGCGGCCAGCAGGCTGACGGCAGCGAAGCGCGGGAAAGGCATGTCGCACATCCCGGCGACCATTGGCAGCATCGGCCGCAGCGGGCCGATGAAGCGTCCGACCAGCAGGCTGGCGATGCCGTAGCGCTGGAAATAGGTCTCGGCGCCGGCCATCCATTCCGGATGATGGCGCAGGCCGGGCAGTCTGCGGATGTTCTGGTGGAAGTGTCGACCGAGGAAGTACGACACCAGATCACCGAGGATGCCGCCGAGAAAACCCAGCAGCAGGGTTTCGCTCAACGACAAGGCGCCGCTGCCGGCCAGCACCGCCACGGCAAACAGCAACACGGTGCCGGGCACGATCAACCCGGCAATCGCCAGGCATTCGACAAAGGCCACAATGAACACTGCCGCGGCCAGCCACTGTGGGTTGGCCGCCAGCCACCCGGTCACGCTATCGAGCCATGGGCCCATACAAACAACTCCATTTCATAGATTTCACTCCTGTAGACGCTGCCGCAGGCTGCGGTCCTTGCTTTTGAAGATCAAAAGATCGCAGCCTGCGGCAGCTCCTACACGGGTTGTGTTTACAGCAGGAAATAATCCTGGCCTTCGACCTGACCCCGGCGCAGCGGGTTCCGCGTGCACCATTGCGCATATGCCGCATCGACGAAGCGGTACAGCAAGTGCTCGTCACGACCGTGAGGAATGCCCAGACGCGTGGTTTGAATGATGTGCGAGGGTGCGGGGCCGGCATCTTCCACCAGCAACACTTCATGGTCGAAACGCTTGGCGTCCCACACCGGCACCTTCAAGCCCAGGGCCTTGCACAGCAATGTCTGGCCGGCGCAGAGTTTCTGCGACGGGCGCGGACGACCCTGTGCATCCGGATTGTTCAATAACATCTGCGCCAGACTCGCCGGGCCGCTGATTTCATCGACCCACGGATAAGCCGATTTGATCAGCACCGCATTGCCCGGCCCTTGCGCGCTGAAGTTCAGCGAATCGCCGCCACGGGCGTAATACATATAGATGTGGCCGCCATCCAGAAACAAAGCTTTACGTTTTTCTGTGTAGCCGAGGGAGGCATGACTGCCTTTTTCTGCGCAGTAATAGGCTTCGGTTTCGATGATTCGAGCGCTCAGCCACAGATTGCCGACCCGGTGGCGGATGATTTTGCCGAGCAGATCCTGCGCCAGCACTTGGGCATCACGGTCGAAAAAAGCGTCCGGAAGGCCCAGTGGCAGGCGCTCGGTGCTGGTGCGAACGGTCAGGTTGGACATGGCAGGCAAGGTTTATCCAGGCTGAGAAGGTCGTGATGATAACAATTCGAGTCTTAATCACGGCTGAACATCGGCAATTCGCAATCCATTTCGACCATCCGCCCGTCACCGCTGTTAGTCCCGGGACGCGACAGCTATAATCTGCCGCTTTCCTCTTTGCCAAGATCCCAGCAGACCATGACTGAGTCCGTTCTTGACTACATGACCCGATTGGGTCGCGCCGCCCGCGAAGCCTCCCGGGTCATCGGCCGTGCCAGCACCGCGCAGAAAAACCGCGCCTTGCAGGCCGCTGCCAATGCGTTGGACGCTGCCCGCGCCGAGCTGGCTGCAGCCAATGAACAGGATCTGGCCGCCGGTCGTGCCAATGGTCTGGAGCCGGCATTGCTGGAGCGTCTGGAACTGACCCCGGCGCGTATCGACGGCATGATCGTCGGTTTGCGTCAGGTGGCTGCGTTGCCGGATCCGGTCGGTGCAATCCGTGACATGAGTTTCCGCCCGTCGGGGATTCAGGTCGGCAAGATGCGCGTGCCGCTGGGTGTGATCGGGATCATCTACGAATCCCGGCCCAACGTGACCATCGACGCCGCCAGCCTGTGCCTGAAGTCCGGCAACGCGACCATCCTGCGCGGTGGTTCCGAAGCGATTCACTCCAATCGTGCCATTGCCGCCTGCATTCAGCGCGGCCTGGCCGAGGCCGAACTGCCCGCCGCCGTCGTGCAAGTGGTCGAAACCACTGACCGCGCTGCTGTTGGCGCAATGATCACCATGCCCGAATACGTCGATGTGATCGTGCCGCGCGGTGGCCGTGGCCTGATCGAGCGCATCAGCCGCGATGCCCGCGTGCCGGTGATCAAGCATCTGGACGGCATCTGCCACGTTTACGTCAGTGCCCACGCCGATCTGCCGAAAGCCCAGCGCATTGCGTTCAACGCCAAGACCTATCGCTACGGTATTTGCGGGGCGATGGAGACGTTGCTGGTCGATCAAAGTGTTGCCAGGGATTTCCTGCCGTCGATGGCTGCCCAGTTCCGCGAAAAAGGCGTTGAGCTGCGTGGTTGCGAGCGCACCCGGGCGATCATCGAGGCCGTAGCGGCCAGTGAAGACGACTGGAGCACCGAGTATCTGGCGCCGATCCTGTCGATCCGCGTGGTCGACGGTCTGGACCAGGCAATCGAACATATCAACCATTACGGCTCGCACCACACCGACTCGATCGTCAGCGAAAACCTCGCCGACACCCGCCAGTTCGTGGCCGAAGTCGACTCGGCGTCGGTGATGATCAACACCCCGACCTGCTTCGCCGATGGATTTGAATACGGATTGGGTGCCGAGATCGGCATTTCTACTGATAAGCTGCACGCCCGCGGCCCGGTGGGCCTCGAAGGACTGACCTGCGAGAAGTACATCGTGGTCGGCGATGGCCAGTTGCGCGGCCAGGCGTCGGTCTGACTTGACCGACCTCGACCTGACAGCGCCGCAAACCGGCAACGAGTCTCGCCCCCGACGCATCGGCGTGCTGGGCGGAACGTTCGACCCGGTGCACATCGGCCATTTGCGCGGTGGGCTGGAAGTCGCCGAAGCGCTGGCGCTTGATGAGTTGCGCCTGACGCCCAGTGCGCGGCCGCCGCATCGCGATACACCGCAGGTGTCGGCGCAGGATCGGCTGGCGATGGTCGAGTGCGCGGTGGCCGGAGTGCCGCCGCTGGTGGTGGACGCCCGCGAATTGCAGCGGGACAAACCGTCTTACACCATTGATACCCTGGAGTTGATGCGTGCCGAAATGCCCGCCGAGACCCAGGTTTTTCTGCTTTTGGGCTGGGACGCATTTTGCGGCCTGCCCACTTGGCACCGCTGGGAAGAGTTGCTCCAGCATTGCCATATCCTGGTGCTACAGCGCCCGGACGCCGACAGCGAGCCGCCGGATGCCTTGCGCAACCTGCTGGCAGCGCGTTCGGTGAGCGACCCGCTGGCCCTGAAAGGGCCGAGCGGACAGATTGCATTCGTCTGGCAGACACCGCTCGCGGTCTCCGCCACCCAGATCCGTCAACTGCTGGCCAGCGGTAAGTCGGTACGTTTCCTGGTGCCCGACGCGGTCCTGGCCTACATCGATGCGCACGGTCTGTACCGTGCGTCGAACTGAGCAAGGCGTGCTTCACTGATACGAATCCACGTATCGCCAAGCCGCCGAATATATGAGCAAAACGAGTTTTATATGACTGACAAAGACCAAACCAAAGTAAAGCGCAAAGGCACATTCAAGAGCGCCCCGCTGCCAGAACCGGTCAACACCAACGAGCCGCTGAAGGGCGACGAACTGGTCAAGCTGGCCGTAGCTGCCCTTGAAGACGTCAAGGCACAAGACATCCAGATCATCGATGTTCGCGACAAGCAAAGCATCACTGACTACATGATCATCGCCACCGGTACTTCCAACCGCCAGATCAACGCGATGCTCGACAAGGTCCGCGAAGAAGTCAAAAAGCAGGGCGCCAAGCCGCTGGGCGAAGAAGGCAAGGGCGACAGCGACTGGGTACTGCTCGACCTCGACCTGGTGATCGTGCACATGATGACTGCCTCGGCACGTCAGTTCTACGACCTGGAGCGCCTGTGGGCCGGTGCCGAGCAAAGCCGTGCGGCAGACGCCAAGCACCACAGCCCGGAAAACACCCACGAGCATTTCACCAAGCTCAACAAAGACCAGCTGTAAGGGATTGCTGTGCGACTGCGACTGATCGCCGTCGGTTCACGCATGCCCAAATGGGTGGAAGAAGGCTGGCATGAATATGCCAAGCGTCTTCCGTCCGAGCTGGCGCTGGAACTGGTGGAAATACCGCTCAATACCCGTGGCAAGAATGCCGACGTGGCCCGTTTCATCCGCCAGGAAGGCGAAGCCATGCTGGCCAAGGTCGGGCCGAACGAGCGGATCGTCACGCTGGAAGTCCACGGCAAACCCTGGAGCACCGAGCAGCTTGCGGTCGAACTCGATCGTTGGCGGCTGGATTCGCGCACGGTCAATTTCATGGTCGGTGGTCCGGAAGGGCTGGCGCCGGAAGTCTGTGCCCGCGCAGATCAGCGTTGGTCATTGTCACCGTTGACGCTGCCGCACCCGTTGGTGCGGATCCTGATCGGCGAACAGTTGTACCGTGCCTGGACTGTGCTGTCCGGTCACCCTTACCACAAGTAAGCCTGCCCTCATGTCTCAGCCGATCCGCATCAAGGACCACGAAAAGGACGCACGCCTGGTGCGTAGCCGCGTCGTGTTCGGGGCCATTGCGATCGTGTTGCTGATCGGCGTGTTGATTGCGCGGCTGTATTACTTGCAGGTGATCCAGTACGAGTACCACTCGACGCTGTCGGAAAACAACCGCGTCCATGTGCAGCCGATTCCGCCGACGCGGGGGCTGATTTTCGACCGCAACGGCGTGGTGGTGGCGGACAACCGTCCGAGCTTCAGCCTGAGCATGACCCGCGAGCGCTCCGGCGACTGGCAGCAAGTGCTCGATGTGATCGTCGAAGTGCTGGAATTGACGCCCGAGGACCGGGTGATCTTCGAGAAACGCATGCGTCAGGGGCGTCGGCCATTCGAGCCGGTGCCAATCCTGTTCGAACTGACCGAAGAGCAGATCGCCCGGATCGCGGTGAACCAGTTCCGTCTGCCCGGCGTGGAAGTGGTCGCGCAGCTGGTTCGTCACTATCCGCAGGGCGCGCACTTTGCGCACT
Organism: Pseudomonas sp. TH06; assembly: GCF_016651305.1. Taxonomy (GTDB): domain Bacteria; phylum Pseudomonadota; class Gammaproteobacteria; order Pseudomonadales; family Pseudomonadaceae; genus Aquipseudomonas. The sequence goes on from NZ_JAEKEC010000001.1 coordinate 2,350,709, forward strand.
CGGTCGGTTACATGGGGCGGATCAACGAGAAAGAGCTGAAAAGCCTCGATCCGGTCAACTACAGCGGCACCCATCACATCGGCAAGACCGGCATCGAGCGTTTCTACGAGCCGGAATTGCACGGTCAGGTCGGTTACGAGGAAGTCGAGACCAACGCCCGCGGCCGCGTCTTGCGCGTACTCAAGCGTACCGATCCGATTCCCGGCAAGGACATCGTCCTCAGCCTCGACATCAAATTGCAGGAGGCGGCCGAAGCCGCGCTCGGCGGGCGTCGTGGTGCGGTGGTTGCGCTGGATCCGAAGACCGGCGAGGTGCTGGCCATGGTCAGTCAGCCGAGCTTCGACCCGAACCTGTTCGTCACCGGAATCAGCTTCAAGGCGTATGCCGAGCTGCGTGATTCCATCGACCGGCCACTGTTCAACCGCGTGCTGCGCGGTCTGTACCCGCCGGGTTCGACGATCAAACCGGCGGTGGCAATCGCCGGTCTCGATTCGGGTGTGGTGACGGCGTCGAGCCGGGTGTTCGACCCGGGTTACTACATGCTGCCCAACTACGATCACAAATACCGTAACTGGAACCGCACGGGTGACGGCTTCGTCGACCTCGACACGGCGATCATGCGTTCCAACGACACCTACTTCTATGACCTGGCGCACAAGCTGGGCATTGATCGGTTGTCGGCCTACATGAACAAATTCGGTATCGGCCAGAAGGTCTCGCTGGACATGTTCGAAGAATCCCCCGGCCTGATGCCGTCCCGCGAATGGAAACGTGCGACCCGCAAACAGGCCTGGTTCCCGGGCGAAACCCTGATCCTCGGGATTGGCCAGGGCTACATGCAATCGACCCCGCTGCAACTGGCCCAGGCCACGGCGCTGGTCGCCAACAAAGGTGTGTGGAACCGTCCGCATCTGGCCAAATCCCTCGAAGGGGTGAAGCCGGTGGACGAAAACCCGATGCCGGACATTATCCTGCGTGATCCGTCGGACTGGACCAAGGTCAACCACGGCATGCAGCAAGTCATGCACGGTGCCCGCGGCACCGCGCGCAAAGCGGCCATTGGCGCGCAATACCGCATCGCCGGCAAGTCGGGTACCGCGCAGGTCGTTGCGATCAAGCAGGGCGAGAAGTACGACCGCTCCAAGGTTCAGGAGCGTCATCGTGACCACGCCTTGTTCGTCGGTTTCGCCCCGGCGGATGACCCGCGAATTGTCGTGTCGGTGATGGTCGAGAACGGTGAATCCGGCTCCGGCGTTGCCGCGCCGGTAGTGCGTCAGGTCATGGACGCCTGGCTGCTCGATCAGGACGGACGTTTGAAGGCCGAATACGCCAGCCCAATCAGTGCGGAGGCTACGGCCCGTGATGAATAACTTTGATCGCATGCTCTCCAGTGAGGATGTGATGCGTCGCCGCGCGACGCTGCTGCAAAGACTGCATATCGATGGCCCGTTGTTGATCCTGCTGCTGATCCTCGCCGCCGGTAGCCTGTTCGTACTGTATTCGGCCAGCGGCAAAAGCTGGGATCTGCTGGCCAAACAGGCCACTTCGTTCGGCATCGGTCTGGTATCGATGATCGTCATTGCCCAGTTCGAACCGCGTTTCATGGCGCGCTGGGTGCCGCTCGGTTATGTGATCGGGGTGGTGCTGCTGATGGTGGTGGACATCATGGGCCACAACGCCATGGGCGCCACGCGCTGGATCAACATTCCCGGGGTGATCCGCTTCCAGCCTTCGGAATTCATGAAGATCCTGATGCCGGCGACCATCGCCTGGTATCTGTCCAAACGTACCTTGCCGCCACAACTCAAGCATGTCGGCATCAGCCTGATGCTGATCGGCGTGCCCTTCATTCTGATCGTGCGCCAGCCTGACCTTGGTACGTCGCTGCTGATTCTCGCAGGCGGTGCGTTCGTGCTGTTCATGGGCGGGTTGCGCTGGCGCTGGATCCTCAGCGTGCTGGCCGCTGCCGTACCCGTTGCCGTCGCCATGTGGTTCTTCATCATGCACGACTACCAGAAGCAACGAATCCTGACGTTCCTCGACCCGGAAAGCGATCCGTTGGGCACGGGCTGGAACATCATTCAGTCGAAAGCCGCCATCGGTTCCGGTGGCGTGTTCGGCAAAGGCTGGCTGCTCGGCACCCAGTCGCACCTGGACTTCCTGCCGGAAAGCCACACCGACTTCATCATCGCCGTACTCGGCGAAGAATTCGGTCTGGTGGGCATTTGTGCGCTGCTGCTGATCTATCTGTTGCTGATTGGCCGAGGGCTGGTGATCACCGCTCAGGCGCAAACGTTGTTCGGCAAATTGCTCGCCGGCGCGTTGACCATGACGTTTTTTGTTTACGTTTTCGTCAACATCGGTATGGTCAGTGGCCTGTTGCCGGTCGTAGGGGTGCCGTTGCCGTTCATTAGCTACGGAGGAACTTCGCTGGTGACGTTGCTGTCAGCGTTTGGGGTTTTGATGTCGATCCATACCCATCGCAAGTGGATCGCACAGGTTTGAATAAGGTGAAGAGTTCAATGCAAGTAATGCGTGGCTGGGCGACTCGATGCGCGCCGCTGGTTGGCCTGATGGGCCTGCTGGGCAGCGTCCAGGAAGCGCTGGCCGGCGAATACGAAGGCTCGCCTCAGGTGGCCGAATTCGTCGGTGAAATGACCCGCGACTACGGTTTCGCTGGCGAGCAATTGATGGGGGTTTTTCGCGAGGCTCAGCGCAAACAGGCGATTCTCGACGCCATCTCCAGACCCGCCGAGCGGGTCAAGCAGTGGAAAGAATACCGCCCGATGTTCATCACTGACGCGCGCATTGCGCGAGGTGTGGACTTCTGGCGCCAGCACGAGGCCACTCTGGCCCGTGCCGAGCAGGAATACGGCGTGCCGGCACAAGTTATCGTGTCAATCATCGGCGTTGAGACCTTTTTCGGACGTAATACCGGTAATTACCGGGTGATCGATGCCTTGTCCACGCTCGGATTCGACTATCCTCCCCGTGCCGAATTTTTCCGCAAGGAACTGCGTGAGTTTCTGCTGCTGGCACGCGAAGAGCAGGTCGATCCATTGACCCTCAAAGGTTCCTACGCTGGCGCCATGGGCCTGCCGCAATTCATGCCGAGCAGTTTTCGCGCCTATGCGGTGGATTTCGACGGTGACGGCCACATCAATATCTGGAACAACCCGGATGATGCGATCGGCAGCGTCGCGAGTTATTTCAAACGTCACGGTTGGGTTGCCGGTGAGCCGGTGGTCAGCCGGGCGGATGTGCGCGGCGAGCAGGTCGATGAAGGCCTGACCACCGGCATCGAGCCGACAAAGACTGTCGGAGAGTTGCGGGCGCTGGGCTGGTCAAGTCATGATGCGCTGCGCGATGATATGCCGGTTACTGCATTTCGCCTCGAAGGCGACAACGGCCCCGAATATTGGATGGGCCTGAAGAATTTCTACGCGATCACGCGTTATAACCGCAGCGTGATGTACGCCATGGCCGTACATCAACTGTCTGAACAGCTGGTACAAGCACGGGGCGTCAAGTAATGCGGGCATTGCCTAACAATAAACCCCTGAAGCTGGTGGCATTCGCTGCGTTGGCGGTGCTGGTCGCCAGCTGTTCGACCAGCCGTTCCCCGACTCAGAAGACTTCATCGACCGCTGTGCGTGCGCAGCCGGGCCTGGACATCAACCGTGCGCACAAAGACGGCGCGCCATGGTGGGACGTCGATGTGTCGCGCATCCCGGATGCCACGCCGACCCTGCACACCGGTCCGTACAAGGCTAATCCGTACACTGTGCTGGGCAAGACCTACTTCCCGTTGCAGGAATCCAAGACTTACGTCGCTTCGGGCACGGCGTCCTGGTACGGCACCAAGTTTCACGGTCAGAACACCGCCAATGGCGAGGTCTATGACCTGTACGGCATGAGCGCCGCACACAAGACTTTGCCACTGCCAAGTTACGTTCGGGTGACCAACCTGGACAACAACAAGAGTGTGATCCTGCGAGTCAACGACCGTGGGCCGTTCTACTCTGATCGCATCATCGACTTGTCCTACGCGGCCGCGAAAAAACTCGGTTACGCCGAAATCGGCACCGCGCGGGTCAAGGTCGAAGGCATCGATCCGCAGCAATACTGGGCAGCCAAGGGCCGTCCGGCACCGTTGATGCTCAACGAGCCGCAGGTCGCGCAGAACAGCGCTCCGGTGATCACGGCCTCGGCCGGCACTGTCGAGCAGTGGACGCCGCCGCCGCAGCAACATGCCTCTGACACCGTCCCGGTGCCAATGAGTGCAAAAAAAAACGCTTCTGCAACAGCAACTGGCCAGTATCTGCAGGTGGGCGCGTTCGCCAACCCGGACGCTGCAGAACTCCTGAGGTCGAAGCTCAGCGGGATGGTGAGCGCTCCGGTGTTCATCAGCTCGATCGTGCGCAATCAGCAGACCCTGCACCGGGTTCGCCTGGGGCCGATCGGCTCGCCGGGTGAAATTGCCCAGGTGCAGAACAGCGTGCGCCTGGCCAACCTTGGCTCGCCAAGTGTGGTCACCGAGTAATACGTAGGACTTGATTGACGATTCACCAGCGATTGGGGGGTGAATCAGGTTGTTGGCTCGTCGAAGAACAAAAGCCCGGCAAGGGTGACTGGAGTGAGCAACTGAACACGCGATGGCTCGTTAGAAAGTCATCTGATTAAATTTTGTCCGCAAGGACAGTTTCCATTAGCGATTTCGAGAGACGGATGAACATCACCACCTTTGCCAAACGCCTGTGTCTGCTAGTCCCGCTGCTCCTCTCGCCAGCCGCCTTCGCGGCCGAGATGATGCCGTCGCCACCTCAACTGGCCGCAAAAGCTTACGTTCTGATGGACGCCAGCAGCGGCAACGTGCTGGTCGAAAACAATGGCGACCAGCGCCTGCCACCGGCCAGCCTGACCAAACTGATGACCGCGTACATCGCTACGCTGGAAATCCGTCGCGGCCAGATCGGTGAAAACGACCCGGTGACCGTCAGCGAAAACGCCTGGCGCACCGGTGGTTCGCGGATGTTCATCAAAGTCGGCTCGCAGGTGACTGTCAGCGACTTGCTGCACGGCATCATCATTCAGTCCGGCAACGACGCCAGCGTGGCGCTGTCCGAGCACATCGCCGGTAGCGAAGACGCTTTCGCCGACCTGATGAACAAGACGGTCACTGACCTGGGCATGACCAACTCCCACTTCATGAACCCGACCGGTCTGCCGAATCCTGAGCACTACTCGTCGGCTCACGACATGGCGATCCTGGCCCGCGCGATCATCCACGAAGACCCGGCTCACTACGCGATCTACTCGCAGAAAGAGTTCTTCTGGAACGGCATCAAACAGCCTAACCGCAACCTTCTGCTGTGGCGCGACAAGACGGTTGACGGCCTGAAAACCGGTCACACCGACGAAGCTGGCTACTGCATGGTGTCCTCCGCTGTACGTGACGGCCAGCGCCTGATCGCCGTGGTGTTCGGCACCAACAGCGAAGTGGCTCGCGCCGCTGAAACCCAGAAGCTGCTGACCTACGGTTTCCGCTTCTTCGAAACCCAGACCTTCTATCAGAAGGGCACCGAACTGGCTCAGGCCCCGGTGTGGAAAGGCACCACCAATCAAGTCAAGGCCGGCCTGGCTGAAGACCTGACCATGACTCTGCCAAAAGGCCAGCTGAAGAAGCTCGCTGCCAGCATGACCATGAACCCGCAACTGACCGCGCCAATCGCCAAGGGCGACGTGATCGGTAAAGTCGAAGTGAAACTGGAAGACAAGGTGGTGCACAGCGCCGACCTGATCGCTCTGGACGCTGTCGAGGAGGGTGGTATCTTCCGCCGCATGTGGGATAGCATCCGTCTATTCTTCTACGGCTTGTTCAACTGATTTGTGTTGACCTGCATGGCCCCGCCCCGATCCGGTGCGGGGCCATGTGCGTTACCACGGCTTGCGCTCTAGAGGCCGTTACGCCATGACCGATACCGAAGTAAAGGCGCCAAAGATCGAATTTCCCCAGACTGATTATCCGATTAAGGTGATCAGCGATACGATTGTGGATATCAAGCAAAAAGTGATCGATATCGTTGCGAAGCACGCGACTATCAATGATGAAAAGGTTGACGAGCGCCAGAGTAGCAACGGCAAATACACCACCATTCAGTTGCACATCCTCGCTACCGGACAAGACCAGCTGTACGACATCAACAGCGAACTGCGGGCTTCCGGTTTCGTGCACATGGTGTTGTGATGCCGGGCACGCTGGGCTTTCGTGAGCTCGGCCAGATGGCTTATGAGCCGGTCTGGCATGCCATGCAACGTTTTACCAACGAACGCGGCAGCGATGCCGCCGACGAAATCTGGCTCGTCGAGCACCCGCCGGTGTTCACTCAGGGCCAGGCCGGCAAAGCCGAACATCTGTTGCTGCCGGGCGATATCCCGGTGGTGCAGGTCGATCGCGGCGGGCAGGTGACTTATCATGGCCCCGGCCAACTAGTGGCTTACTTGCTGCTGGATGTGCGCAAGCTGGGTTTCGGCGTGCGTGATCTGGTCAGCCGCATGGAGCTTTGCCTGATCGAACTGCTGGCCAGCTACGGCGTGACCGCCGCGGCCAAACCAGATGCTCCCGGCGTCTACGTCGACGGAGCGAAAATCGCTTCACTGGGTTTGCGGATTCGCCACGGTTGTTCCTTTCATGGCCTGGCCCTGAACGTGGATATGAACCTGGAACCGTTTCGACGGATTAATCCCTGCGGCTATGCCGGGCTGGCGATGACCCAGCTGAGCGAGCACGCAGGATCGATTGAATTTGCCGAGGTAAGTGCCCGGCTGCGCGCGCAGCTCGTCAAACACCTCGACTATGCTGAGCAGACGACCCTGACGGGCGGAATCGACTGATATGACTACTGATGCAGTGCAAACCATGATCCCGACGCTCGACGTGACCGAGCGCCCGGCCCCGCGTCCCAAGGTAGAAGCCGGCGTCAAGCTGCGCGGCGCCGAGAAGGTTGCACGCATCCCGGTAAAGATCATTCCGACGACCGAACTGCCGAAGAAACCTGACTGGATTCGTGTGCGCATCCCGGTTTCGCCGGAAGTCGACCGCATCAAGAGCCTGCTGCGCAAACACAAGCTGCACAGCGTTTGCGAAGAAGCCTCCTGCCCGAACCTCGGTGAGTGCTTCTCCGGCGGCACCGCGACGTTCATGATCATGGGCGACATCTGCACCCGCCGTTGCCCGTTCTGCGACGTTGGTCACGGTCGTCCGAAGCCACTGGACGTCAACGAGCCGGAAAGCCTGGCCATCGCCATCGCCGACCTCAAGCTCAAGTACGTGGTGATCACCTCCGTTGACCGCGACGACCTGCGTGATGGCGGTGCTCAGCACTTTGCCGACTGCATCCGCGAAATCCGCAAACTGTCGCCGAACGTGCAGCTGGAAACCCTGGTTCCGGACTACCGCGGGCGCATGGACGTTGCGCTGGAAATCACCGCCGCCGAGCCGCCGGATGTGTTCAACCACAACCTGGAAACCGTGCCGCGCCTGTACAAGGCTGCGCGTCCGGGTTCGGATTACCAGTGGTCGCTGACCCTGCTGCAACGCTTCAAGCAGATGATGCCGCACATTCCGACCAAATCCGGCCTGATGCTGGGTCTGGGCGAGACCGACGAAGAGGTCATCGAAGTCATGAAGCGCATGCGCGAACACGACATCGACATGCTGACCCTCGGTCAGTACTTGCAACCGTCGCGCAGCCACTTGCCGGTGCAACGTTTCGTGCACCCGGACACCTTCGCCTGGTTCGCCGAGGAAGGTTACAAGATGGGCTTCAAGAACGTTGCGTCGGGCCCGCTGGTGCGTTCTTCGTACCACGCCGACGAGCAAGCGAAGCTGGTCAAGGCTGAGTTGATGGGTTCCTGATTCAGCACTGAAGCCTTCACAAAAATACCCGCCTCGGCGGGTATTTTTGTTTTTGGGAAGCGCTCACCTAACCTGTGGCGAGGGAGCTTGCTCCCGCTGGAGTGCGAAGCAGTCCCAAAAATCTTGGGGTCGCTGCGCAACCCAGCGGGAGCAAGCTCCCTCGCCACAAGGTGGGCGAGTCATAGTGCCTCTTTTTTTTACGCGCTTTCCTGACTACTGTGTGCGCATGACTTCACACACGGAGCCCCACGGATGACCGTTCGACCGACCCACACCCTGTTCCCGCATAAACCTGTACCGGCGCTGCCGTCAGAAGGGATGATCGGCGTTATTGCCCCTGCCGGTCCCGGCGCGCTGGACACGGACAAGGCTGTGCAGTGGATGCGCGCCCGTGGTTACCAATTGCGGGTGTTCCCGGGTGTCTATGAGAAGGACGGCTACCTGGCCGGCAGCGACGACGTGCGCCTCAACGATCTGCACGCTGCGTTCGCGGATCCTGAGGTCGACGCCATCATCTGCCTGCGTGGCGGCTACGGCACGCCGCGCCTGCTGGATCGCATCGACTACGACCTGCTCAGCCGCCACGCCAAGCCCTTCGTCGGTTACAGCGACATCACTGCGCTGCACCTGGCGATCAGCCGTTACGCCGGGTTTGTAACCTTCCACGGTCCGCTGCTCAACGCCGATCTGTTGGGCGACAAGGAGCCTCCGACCGTGACCTCGTTCTTCGCCATGCTGCGCGGTCAGCTGAAAGCGGGGAGTGTGCTGAGCCATCCGGTAGCGTATCCACTCACCACCATCGAGCCCGGTATCGCCCATGGACGATTGCTCGGCGGCAACCTGGCAATGATCGCCTCGACCCTCGGTACGCCTTATGAAATCGATGTCGAGGGCGCGATTCTGCTCATCGAAGATGTCAACGAGCCGCTGTACCGTATCGACCGCTTACTGACCCAAATGCGTCTGGCCGGCAAGTTGGCAAAGCTGCGTGGTGTGTTGGTCGGGGATATTGCCGGGGTAGATGTCGAGGCGCTCAACCGCTTGCTCAAGCAGACTTTCGAACCGTTGCGGATTCCGGTGCTGTCGGGGTGGCGGAGCGGGCATTGCGATCCGAACCTGACGTTGCCGTTGGGCGCGCTGGTTCGACTGGATGCGGGGAAGAAGGAGTTGATGCTCGAGCAGGATGTGGTGACCCGATAAAGCAAAAGATCGCAGCCTGCGGCAACTCCTACAGGAACGCATTCCGATGTAGGAGCTGCCGCAGCCTGCGATCTTTTGATCTGGCTTTATTGAGTCCGCAGGCTCTCAAGCAGCTTATGCGTCGGATACCCATCCGCCGGCCAGCCAAACGACTGCTGCGCACTGCGGATCGCCTTGCGCGTATTGGCGCCGATAATCCCGTCAGCTGTGCCCGCATCGTAGTTGCGCGCACTCAGCAGGGTCTGCAATTCGATGCGCTCGGTGCGGCTCAGTGGCAGATCATCTTTCGGCCAGGTGCCGTTGATCAGGCCGCCGCCATTGAACCGTTCGGACAACAGGCTCACGGCCAAGGCATACGACGAAGAGTTGTTGTACTTGAGGATCGCCCGGAAGTTGTCGAGGATCAGGAATGCCGGGCCTCGGTAACCCGCCGGCAGCAACAGGGCGGCCGACAGTTGCTCGGAACCTGCGGGCACCTGACCACCGTTCGGCAGGATCACACCCAACTGACGCCATTCGGCGACGCTTTTGCGCATCGCACCGTCAGCCAGGGTGTAATCGAAACTGCTCGGCAGCTGCACTTCGAAACCCCACGGCTGCCCGCGCTGCCAGCCTGAGCTTTGCAGGTAATGCGCGGTCGAGGCCAGCGCATCGGCCGGACTGCCCCAGATGTCGCGGCGACCGTCGCCATCAAAATCCACGGCGTGGGTGTTGTAAGTGGTCGGAATGAATTGAGTCTGACCCATCGCGCCAGCCCAGGAGCCAAGCATCTTCTCCGGAGTGATATCGCCCTGTTGCAGGATTTGCAGGGCTGCGATCAATTGTGCGTGGGCAAAGCCCGGGCGGCGGCCTTCGTAAGCGAGGGTGGCCAGAGAGTTGATCACTGACTTGCTGCCCTGGAACTGACCAAAGTTACTCTCCATGCCCCACACCGACACCAATGCCTGACGGTCAACGCCGTAACGCTGTTCGATGCTTTGCAGAATGTCGGCGTACTGATTGATTAGAGCCTGACCTTTACGCACGCGCAGTGGCGAAAGCGCACCGTCGAGGTATTCCCACACCGGGCGGGAGAATTCCGGCTGGCTGCGGTCGGCGCGAATCACACTGGCATCGAAACTGACGTTGGCAAACGCGCGATCAAACAGGTCGGCGTGGATCCCGGCGGCCAGGGCATCCTTGCGGAAACCCGCCTGCCATTCGGCAAAGGTCTGGGTCGGCTGAAGATCGAGAGGGTCGGCGGACGGCACTACCGGCGGAATGATCGCTGGGGCCGTGGCGACAGGTGCGGCTTGAAGAGGTTGCGCATCAGCGGCGGTAGGTTTTTCCGCGCAGGCGACAAGCAGAATGAAGCTGGAGGCAGCGATCATCTGGCGAACAGGCCAGCGACGGGAAAGACTTAGGGGCATGCACAGTTCCAGGGGAAACGAATCAGGTGCAGACCTTAACATGACCGAGGGGTACTGCGCTTCAGGCAGCCAGAAAGTAAGAAGCCTCCCAGCTGTCAGACTGGAAGGCTTCGCGGCGGTAGCTGCCTTTGCCCTTGGTTGGTCGTTCCTGACGGCTGCGGAACAAGGGTTGGGCGACGATGGATTTGGCCTTGTTGGGGCCATGTTTCGCTGGCTTTTTGCTCATGAGGGTTCTCTCGATCGAGTGGGTTTTGCGCGGCAAATAATCTGCCGATGTCGGGCATCTGTCTATAGGGCAAATGCGGGTGTTTTTGTAGGAAAGCAAGATCAAAAGATCGCAGCGTGCCGCAGCTCCTACAGGGAACAGTGTAGGAGCTGAAATCTTTTGATCTTATTCGGCAGGCAAGGACAGGCGTTGGCCGGCCATTAGCAATGCCAAGCGGCTAAGGCTCATCCATGGCGATCCGGCCGCCTGACCCTTGATCTGCGCATCGATGCGCTGCGCTTCGAGCAACAACTGCGCCCAGCGTTGCGCCGTGTAGCGTTGCAGCGCTTTGCTCATCAACGGTTTGCGCTTGTCCCAGACCGGCGGTTTCGCCTGACTGAAACACTTGTCCAGCGGCGTGCCCTGGCTGTATTGCAACGAGATATTGGCCAGCAGGCGCAACTCCCGCGCCAGTGCCCAGAGAATCACTGGCGGTTCGACACCCTCGCCACGCAGGCCTTCGAGCATGCGCAGGGCGTGGGCCGGTTCGCCGTTGAGCACCGCATCGGTCAGGCCAAACACGTCGAATCGTGCACTGTCGGCCACAGCCGCCTGTACGGTTTCGACGGTAATCTGGCCGCCCTCGGCCATCAGCTTGAGCTTTTCGATTTCCTGCGCAGCGGCGAGCAGGTTGCCCTCGACGCGCGCGGCAATCAGTTCGACGGCGTCCTGACTGGCTGACAAGCCGGCCTGCGACAAACGCTGGCGAATCCAGCTCGGCAACTGATTGGCATCCACCGGCCAGATCTGGATGAACTGGGTCTGCTGACCTTCGACCAGCGCCTTGCCCCACTTGGTCTTCTGCGCACTGCCATCGAGTTTGGGCAGGCTGATCAGCAAGACAGTGTCTTCAGCAGGACGCGAGCAGTATTCGATGAACGCGGCAGCGCCCTTGTCACCGGGTTTGCCTGAAGGCAGACGCAGTTCCAGAAGGCGTTTCTCGGCGAACAGCGACATGCTCGCGCCGGCCTGCAGCAGCGTACCCCAATCGAAATTGGCGTCGGCGGCGAAGACCTGACGTTCGTCGAAACCTTGTTGGCGGGCAGCACTGCGGATGGCGTCGGCGGCTTCCTGGCACAGCAGCGGGTCATCGCCACTGATGATGTAGACCGGCGCAAGGGCGCCTTGCAGGTGTTTGCCGAGTTGTGCGGGAGCGAGCTTCATAAGAAAGGGCGAACGGGGCGCCTGAGCGCCCCATACGTCTTACTGCTTCGGCAGTTCGAGCGGCGACTGACGCGGGGTTTCCGCTTCAGCCTTCTGTGCCGCTTCCAGCGCATCGGCTTCAGCCTTGGCGCGATCGTTGGCGGCTTGCTGCAATTGCTGCAGTTGACCTGGAGTCAGCTGTTGCAGGCGCAGCATCATGCGCTGAACCAGCTCGCGGCGGGTTTCGCGACGGGCGTCGCTGGCTTCCTGATCGGAACCGACGAGGTTGTTGCCGTCGTGGATAAACACTTTCTGCACTTCAAGTTTGTCACTCAGCAGAGAAAGGTTCTTGTCACCACGAATCTCATAGCTCAGGACAGTGTTGACCTGATATTCGCCCGTACGGCCGGCACCGGCGTAACTGAGGATGCGCTGGTTTTCCTGCTCGTCAGCCAGGAACAGCTTGTACGGAGCGCCGCTGTAAACCTTGACGCCGCTGGATTCCAGTACCTGGCGCAGTTGAGTGACGGTCTCGCCATAGGCGTTACGCGCGCTCAGATCCAGTTCCTTGATCGACAGTTCATTGGTGCCGGTACCACGCAGCTGGAAACCGCAGGCGCTCAGCAGCACAGCGAGGCCCATCACCAGCAGATTGCGTTTGATCATTGTGTTGCTCCCCTTGAAACCATGTGGGCCGTTCATGCGGCCCGAAAGGTTTTACATGGCGTCAGGCATACCTGACGCCCGATCCAATTAGCTGGCGACGATATTGACCAGTTTCCCGGGCACTACAATCACTTTACGAATAGTCAGGCCATCAACGAAGCGCAGCACGTTTTCATTGGTACGCGCGGCGGCTTCGACTTCTTCACGGGTGGCGCTGGCCGGCATTTCGATCTGGCCACGCAGTTTGCCATTCACTTGAATGACCAGCGTCAGGCTGTCTTGTACCAGGGCGCTTTCGTCTACAGCCGGCCAGCCGGCGTCGATGACCGCGTCAGCGTGGCCCAGTTGATTCCACAGCTCGTGGCTGATGTGCGGCGTGATCGGAGCCAGCAACAGGGTCACGGCTTCCAGACCTTCGTGAATCAGTGCGCGATCCTGCTCGGTGCCTTGCGCGGCTTTTTCCAGCACGTTCATCAGCGTCATCACCTGAGCGATGGCGGTGTTGAATTTGTGGTTTTGACCGACGTCATGGCTGGCCTGCTTGATAGCCAGGTGGATTGCACGGCGCACGGCTTTCTGCTCGTCGCTCAGGCTGGCGATGTCGAGTTTGCCCGGCAGGCCCTGAGTGACGTGGGCCTGCGCCAGACGCCAGACGCGCTTGAGGAAACGGTGCGAACCTTCAACGCCGGAGTCGGACCATTCGGCGCTCATGTCAGGTGGCGAGGCGAACATCATGAACAGGCGGCAGGTGTCGGCGCCGAACTGATCGATCATCGACTGTGGGTCGACGCCGTTGTTCTTCGACTTGGCCATCTTCTCGGTGCCACCGATTTCCACCGGCAGGCCGTCGGATTTCAGCTTGGCGCTGATGACCTTGGCTTTGCTGTCACGCTCGAGTTCCACATCGGCCGGGTTGAACCAGGTGTAAGCACCATTGGCTTCGCGACGGTAGTAAGTCTCGGCGATCACCATGCCTTGGGTCAGCAGGTTCTTGAACGGCTCGTTGGAGCTCACCAGGCCTTCGTCGCGCATCAACTTGTGGAAGAAGCGCGCATAGAGCAGGTGCAGAATCGCGTGTTCGATACCGCCGATGTACTGATCCACCGGCAACCAGTGGTCGGCGGCGGATTTCTCTACCAGGCCACCTTCAAAGTGCGGCGAGGCATAACGGGCGTAGTACCACGACGACTCGACAAAGGTGTCCATGGTGTCGGTTTCACGCTTGGCAGGCTGACCGCATTTCGGGCAGGTGCACTCGTAAAACTCAGGCATGCGTGCCAGCGGCGAACCGGCGCCGTCCGGCACCACGTCTTCCGGCAGCACGACGGGCAATTGGTCTTCCGGTACCGGCACGTCACCGCAGGCATCGCAGTGGATGATCGGGATCGGGCAGCCCCAGTAGCGCTGACGGCTGATGCCCCAGTCGCGCAGGCGGAACTGGGTACGCGAGGCGCCCAGTTCTTTCTTGATCAGGGCCACTTCCATGGCGTCGAAGGCGCCGGCGAAGTCCAGACCGTCGAACTCACCGGAGTTGATCAGCGAGCCGTGCTCGCCGTAGGCATCTTGCCACGGGGCCGGGTTGGTTTCGCCGGAGCTGGTACGCACCACCGATTTGACCGGCAGGTTGTACTTGTGGGCGAATTCGAAGTCGCGCTCGTCGTGAGCCGGGACCGCCATCACGGCGCCGTCGCCGTAATGCATCAGTACATAGTTGGCGACCCAGACCGGCAGCTTTTCGCCAGTCAGTGGGTGCTCGACGAACAGGCCGGTCGGCAGGCCTTTTTTCTCTTGAGTGGCGACGTCGGCTTCGGCAACGCTGCCGCCCTTGCATTCAGCGATGAACGCTTGCAGCTCAGGATTGTTCTTTGCAGCGAGGCTGGCCAAGTGGTGCTCAGCCGCGACGGCGACATAAGTCGCGCCCATCAGGGTGTCCGGACGGGTGGTGAAGACTTTGAGAGTGCCGGTTTCGCCGATGGAATCGACGTTGTACGGGAACTGCACTTCCATGCCACGGGACTTGCCGATCCAGTTGCGCTGCATGGTCTTGACCTGTTCAGGCCAGCCCGGCAGATCGTCGAGGCTCTCCAGCAGCTCATCCGCGTAGGCGGTGATCTTGAAGTAGTACATCGGGATTTCGCGCTTTTCGATCAGCGCGCCGGAACGCCAGCCGCGACCGTCGATCACCTGTTCGTTGGCCAGAACGGTCTGGTCGATCGGGTCCCAGTTCACGGTGCCGTTTTTACGGTAGATCACGCCTTTTTCGAACAGGCGAGTGAACAGCCATTGTTCCCAGCGATAGTAATCCGGTTTGCAGGTGGTGACTTCGCGCGACCAGTCGACCGCCAGACCCAGGCTGCGCAGCTGGGTTTTCATGTAGGCGATGTTTTCGTAGGTCCACTTGGCGGGCGCTACGTTGTTCTTCATTGCGGCGTTTTCTGCCGGCATGCCGAAGGCGTCCCAACCCATCGGTTGCAGAACGTTCTTGCCTTGCATGCGCTGGTAGCGGGAGATCACGTCGCCGATGGTGTAGTTGCGCACGTGCCCCATGTGTAGCTTGCCGCTGGGGTAAGGGAACATCGACAGGCAGTAGTAAGTCTCCTTGCCTGGCTGTTCACTGACTTCAAAGGACTTTTGCTCGTCCCAGAACGACTGGGCGGCGGCTTCGATTTCACGGGGCTGATATTGTTCGTGCATGGCTACTTTTGTACTGGATAGGGGTGGCCTAATCCTCTTCAACGCAGGTTTCGGGATGGCCCGGACGAGCTGGAAGTGGAATTACAGGAAGCGCCGTAGCATACATGACCGCGCTTGGCCTAGGGAAACCCTGATTACAGCTGTTTGGCCCGGTCAATCCGTGGCGAGGGCCGTTGGTCGCGGCGTGCAGCCGGTTTGTGCAGCGAAGCTAAGCTCTAACTGGGGAGTGAGTCTTATCTTCAATGAGGTGAGGGATGGTGGAGCAACAGCAAAGAAACGTCACGAAACCTGAGTTGTACGAGCGGTTGATGAACCGTCTGGGCATGGCCCTGGATGCCGCAAAAACCGCTGACCGGCTGCGCGATGAGCGCCCCCTGGAACTGGAATTGCGTGGCTTGAGCCCCGCCGAGTTCAAACTGGTCAAGGCCTATCTGGATCGCAGTGAACGTGAAACGCACGGATGCTTGTCGCAAGCAGTGAAGCAACTCGATGCAGCACATTCGGCCAAGGTCATCTGGCTTAAGGACAAGGCGCCCCGCAAAGACACTGTCAAGGTGCGGGCTTTGCAGGCCAAGTAAGCGCATGGCAGGTCAAGAAACGGATCTTTTTCAACAGGATCCCACCCTATCGGTTGTCGCGTTGTATTAACCCACTTAGGCTTCGGGCATCTTTGGAGATGCCCGATGCCTTTTCGTTATTTCATCAAACAACTTCTATTGCCGCCCGGCATTCTTTTATTGCTGTTGCTGCTGGCCTGGTGGCTGCGCCGCTCACGGCCGCGCCTGGCTGGACTGTGTTTTGCCCTTGGTTTTGGCGGATTTTGGCTGATGAGCTTGCCGGTGGTTGTGCAATGGGGCGCCAAGGCGCTAGAGCGCGAGCCGCCGCTGGCCCGTGAAGAGTGGGCGATGCTGGCGCAACGGGCCGATGCCATTGTAGTGCTGGGTTCCGGGCGCGAGCGGGGTGATCTAGCCTGGGGTGAGGATCAACCGACCGGAGTGGGACTTGAGCGCCAGCGCTATGCGGCGCGGTTGGCCAAAGCTTCAGGATTGCCGATTCTGACCAGTGGCGGCCTGCATTACGGTACGCCGCCGACCGAAGCGAAGTTGATGGCGGATTCGTTGCTGGATGATTTCGGTGTGAGCGTGCGTTGGCAGGAAGGCGAAAGCCGCACCACGTGGGAAAACGCGAAGTTCAGCGCCGATATGCTGTTGCCGCAAGGGGTCAAGCGTGTGGTCGTGGTGACGCAGGCCTGGCACATGCCGCGCGCAGTGTGGTGTTTCGAACAGGCGGGATTCGAAGTGGTGCCGGCGCCGGTAGGTTTTCTCGGCACTGACAATGCGCGGCCATTTGGTGGCTGGCTGCCGGAGTTCAAGTCGATCTGGCAGAGCGGGCAGTTGCTGAATGAAGCGGTGGGGCAGGTGGGGTATTCGCTTTTCTATCGCTGAAGATCAAAAGATCGCAACCTGCGGCAGCTCCTACAGGGGTAACGAGCATCCCATGTAGGAGCTGCCGCAGGCTGCGATCTTTTGCTTTTAGACGGTCTTGGACATCCGGCTGGCCATCAGTGCCCAGCCAAACAGCAGCAAGCACACAATGATCAGCGGCCACGAACGCCATTGCAGATACGGCGTCAGGTTGTGCATCGGCACCACTTCGCCGTACAAAATGCCTTGTTCGAACTGTGGAATCTGCTCGGTGATCTGCCCGAACGGGTTGATCAGTCCGGTCACACCGTTGTTGGTGGCGCGGATCATCCAGCGTCCGGCTTCCAGTGCACGCATCTGCGCCATCTGCAAATGTTGCAGCGGGCCGATCGAGGTGCCGAACCAGGTGTCGTTGCTGATCGTCAGCAACAGATCGCTACGCGCCGACAGGCTGGCGGCGAACTCGGGATACACCACTTCGTAGCAGATAAACGGCGCAATCTGATAACCCTTGGCTTGCAACAGCGCCTGATCGGCCGGGCCACGGGCAAAGTCGGACATCGGCAGGTCGAAGAACGCGATCAGCCCACGCAACACGTCCTGCAATGGCACGTATTCGCCGAACGGCACCAGTTTCTGCTTCAGGTAAGTACCATCGCCTTCGCCCACGACAGTGATGCCGTTGAAGAAGCGTTTTTCGTGGCGCACCGTTTCGCGAATGGGCACGCCAGTGATCAGCGCCGATTTACGCTCGGCGGCGAAGTTGCCCATCATGCTCAGGTAGCCCTCGGCGGATTCCTTGAGCACCGGCACGGCAGTTTCCGGCCAGATCAGCAGGTCCACCGGTTTCGAACGGAAACTCAGGTCGCGGTACAGCGCCAGTTGCGCGTTGAGCTGCGCCGGGTCCCACTTCATGCTTTGTTCGACATTGCCCTGGATCGCGGCAACGGTCAGCGGTGCGCCGGACGGGCTGGTCCAGGCGTGGCCCTTGAGTGCAATGCCCGCCACCCATGGCCCGACCAGCAACAATAGACCAACGCCAACAAAAGCTTTACGGCCGGTCTGCAGCAGGCGCGGCGCGTTGTAGATCAGTGCAGCGGTCAGCGCCAGAACAAACGACACCAACCACATGCCGCCGACTGGCGCGAGACCGGCCAGCGGGCCGTCGAGCTGACTGTAACCGGAATACAGCCATGGGAACCCGGTGAGAAACCAGCCGCGAAACGCTTCCTGGCCCACCCACAATGCAGCAAACGCCAGAGCGTCGGCCAGTGGCGCCTCGTTGCGACGCAACCAGCGCGCCCAGAGCCAGGCGGGCAGGGCGAAGAACCAGGCAATCGCCGCCGTGAACAGCAGCATCAGGAACCCGGCCAGCAGCACCGAAGCGCCGCCGAAATGGTGGATGCTGTAATAGATCCAGCTGGTCCCGGCGCCGAACAGGCCGAAACCGAAGCACCAGCCACGGCCCAGTGCCTGGCGTGGGCTCAGCTCACGCAAACCGGCATAGAACAGACCGACCGCCAGCAAAGCCAGTGGCCAGATATCGAACGGTGCCAGCGCGAAGGTGGTGATTGCACCGGCCGCCACGGCCAGCAGGTTACCGGGCCAGCCGGGGCGGGTTGTCCAGCGCATTTCAGTCCTTAGATTTTTTACCGGGCGATTGGGGTCAGTCGCAGCAAATGAATCCGACGGCTGTCGGCATTCAGGATGCGGAAACGATAGGCGCCGATTTCAGTGATTTCATTACGTTTTGGCAAGTGCCCGAACGCGCTCATCACCAGGCCGCCGACAGTGTCGAACTCGTCGTCGGAGAATTCGCTGTCGAAAAACTCGTTGAAGTTCTCGATCGGCGTCAGGGCCTTGATCAGGAAGTCGCCACTTGGCAGCGGCTTGATGTAGCTGTCTTCTTCGACGTCGTGCTCGTCTTCGATGTCGCCGACGATCTGTTCCAGCACGTCTTCGATGGTCACCAGACCCGCCACACCGCCGTATTCGTCGATGACGATGGCCATGTGATTGTGGTTGGCACGGAACTCACGCAGCAACACGTTCAGGCGCTTGGACTCCGGCACGAAAGTGGCCGGGCGCAGCAGATCCTTGATGTTGAAGCTGTCGCCGTTCTCCTTGAGGATCAGCGGCAGCAGATCCTTGGCCAGCAGCACGCCCATCACGTCATCGTGGCTTTCGCCGATGACCGGGTAGCGCGAGTGGGCCGAGTCGACCACGGCGGGGAGAAATTCACGGGGTGTCTGGGTCGCCTTGATGCTGATCATCTGCGAACGCGGCACCATGATGTCGCGCACTTGCAGGTCAGCCACCTGAATGGCGCCTTCGACGATGGCCAGCGCTTCGCTGTCCAGCAGCTTGTTTTGATGTGCATCGCGCAGCAGCTCAAGCAGCTCCTGACGGTTTTTCGGCTCGTGGGCAAAAGCCTGGGTCAGTTTACCCAGCCATGACTTCTGCCCGTTGCTCGATCGATCTTCGCTCATAGCGATTACTCTGAATCCTTTGTTGTAACGATAGGGGATGTTTCGGTTTCGTCGTCCGCGTACGGATCGGGATACCCGAGTTCAGCAAGCAACTCGCGTTCCAGTGCTTCCATTTCTTCGGCTTCTTCGTCATCTATATGGTCGTAACCCAGCAGATGCAAGCAGCCGTGAATGACCAGATGTGCCCAGTGCGCCTTTAGTTCCTTGCCTTGTTCGGCGGCTTCGCGCTCGACCACGGCCACGCAGATCACCAGATCGCCAAGCAGTGGGATGTCGAGAAACTCGTCGGGTACTTCGGCAGGGAACGACAGGACGTTGGTCGCGTAATCCTTCTGACGCCAGGTGTAATTGAGCTCGCGGCCTTCTTCCTCGTCGACCAAGCGAATGGTCATTTCCGAGTCGGCGGTGCGTTGGCGCAGGGCCAGTTCGCACCATTGGCGGAACTCGGCCTCACTCGGGGCGCTCGCTTCAGTGGCGATTTGCAGGTCTAGCTCAAGCATTTCGCGAAGTGTCCTTGGGCGCGTCGTCACGGTTTTCATAGCGCTCGTAGGCTTCGACGATCCGCTGTACCAAAGGATGGCGCACAACGTCTTTGGGCATGAAATGCGTGAAGCTGATACCCGGCACGTCTTTGAGCACTTCGATCACATGGTGCAGACCGGACTTGGTGCCTTTCGGCAGGTCGACCTGGGTGATGTCACCGGTGATGACCGCTGTTGAGCCGAAGCCGATCCGGGTCAGGAACATCTTCATTTGCTCGACGGTGGTGTTCTGGCTTTCGTCGAGAATGATGAAGCTGTTGTTCAGCGTACGGCCGCGCATGTAGGCCAGCGGTGCAACTTCGATGACCTGACGTTCGATCAACTTGGCGACGTATTCGAAGCCGAGCATTTCGTAGAGTGCGTCGTAGAGCGGGCGCAGGTACGGATCGATTTTCTGCGACAGGTCGCCGGGCAGGAAGCCGAGTTTTTCACCCGCTTCAACCGCCGGACGCACCAGCAGGATACGGCGGATCTGCTCGCGCTCCAGTGCATCGACGGCGCAAGCCACGGCCAGATAGGTCTTGCCGGTACCGGCCGGGCCAATGCCGAAGTTGATGTCGTTGCCGAGGATTTCCTTCACGTAGCGCAGCTGATTCAAGCCGCGAGGGCGAATCATGCCTTTCTTGGTACGCAGGGCGACGGAAGCTTCGGCGGGGGCGTGGTTGTCCAGTTCGACAACGGCCGATTCCTGGAGGAACAGGTGCACCATGTCTGGCGACAGCTCGGTACCCTTGGTTTCCCGGTACAGGCGGCGCAGCAGGTTTTCCGCAGACGTGGTGTGCTTGGGGTCGCCGATCAGCTCGAACTGGTTTCCGCGGTTGCGGATCTCGATGGTCAGGCGCTGTTCGATCAAGCGCAGATGCTCGTCGAACTGCCCGCACAGATTGGCGAAGCGGCGAGCCTCAAAGGGCTCGAGGATAAAACGATGTGGTTCTATGGGTGCGTTCAAGGTCGTATTTAGCCGCCCTGGGGCAATTAAGATGAAATCAAGGATAACGCCAGAGGCTTGGGTGCGAAAGCTCTTAAATATGGATGCTGCTTTCGAACCCATTCTCTGTGGCTGGCGGTGACTTTTGTGGTGAGGGGATTTATCCCCGACGGGGTGCGGAGCGCCCCCAAAACCAGCCCGCGCGGTACATCAGAGTCACCGAGGTCGCTGGTTTTGGGTTGGCTGCGCCAACCATCGGGAATAAATCCCCTCGCCACAAAAGCCCGCTCTGCCTGTGTTACTGGATCAGCGAGCCGCGCAGCGAGTGCGGTTGTGCCGCGTCGATGTGCACGTCGGCGAATTGACCGATCAGGGTTGGATTGTCGCAGCGGAAGTTGACGATTCGATTATTCTCGGTGCGCCCTTGCAACTCGCCCGGGTCTTTCTTCGAGTAATCGGTCACCAGAATGCGCTGGATCGAACCGACCATTTGTCGGCTGATCTCGAAGCCTTGCTGATTCAAGCGATGTTGCAGCGCGTTGAGGCGTTCTTTCTTCAACTCTTCCGGCGTGTCGTCCGCCAGATCGGCAGCCGGGGTGCCCGGGCGCTGGCTGTAAACGAACGAGTAGGAAAAGTCGAAACCGACGTCGGCAATCAGCTTCATGGTCTGTTCGAAATCTTTCTCTGTCTCGCCGGGGAAGCCGACGATGAAGTCCGAACTGATGCAGATGCCCGGCACCGCCGCGCGCAGTTTGCGCAGCTTGGATTTGTACTCCAGCGCAGTGTGGTTGCGTTTCATCGCCGCCAGAATCCGGTCCGAGCCCGACTGCACCGGCAAGTGCAGGTGCTTCACCAGTTCCGGCACGTCGGCGTGGGCCTGGATCAGGCTGTCGGAGAACTCCAGCGGGTGCGAGGTGGTGTAGCGGATGCGGTCGATGCCATCGACGGCGGCGACCACGCGGATCAGCTCGGCGAGATCGGCCAGGCGACCGTCGTGGGTGGTGCCGCGATAGCCATTGACGTTCTGCCCGAGCAGGGTCACTTCACGCACACCGTTTTCGGCGAGGTGAATGATTTCGGCGATCACGTCATCGAACGGCCGGCTGACTTCTTCACCACGGGTATAAGGCACCACGCAGAACGTGCAGTACTTGCTGCAGCCTTCCATCACCGACACATAGGCGCTTGGGCCGTCGATGCGCGGCTCGGGCAAGTGGTCGAATTTTTCGATTTCAGGGAACGACACGTCGACCTGCGGCAGCTTGGTGCTGCGTGCGGCGTCGATCATTTCCGGCAAGCGGTGCAGGGTCTGCGGGCCGAACACCACGTCGACGTACGGTGCCCGATCACGGATCGCCGCGCCTTCCTGGCTGGCCACGCAACCGCCGACAGCGATCACCATGTCCGGGTTGGCCAGTTTCAGTTCGCGCCAACGACCGAGCTGTGAGTACACGCGATCCTGTGCGCGCTCGCGGATCGAGCAGGTGTTGAGCAGAATCACGTCGGCGTCTTCCGCACGCGCGGTGACTTCCAGGGCCTGATGTTCACCCAGCAGATCGACCATGCGCGAGCTGTCGTACTCGTTCATCTGGCAACCGTGGGTTTCGATGTAAAGCTTCTTGGCCATGGATTAGTGTCGTCACGTGATTCAAAGAACCGCGCATTATAGGGAACAAGCCCTCAGGTTCCTACCGCTGTGCGTCCGGTGGCTATGCTATAGTTTGCGCCCTCATTTTTATCCCCGATGTTATCCCCCCGCCATGACCAAACGCGAAGCTCCAATCTATAAGGTGATTTTCCTCAACCAGGGCCAGGTGTTCGAAATGTACGCCAAGCAGATCTATCAAAGTGATCTGTGGGGTTTTCTGGAAGTGGAAGAGTTCGTCTTTGGCGAGCGCACGCAAGTGGTCGTCGATCCGAGCGAAGAAAAGCTCAAGGCGCAGTTCGAGGGCGTGGTGCGCAGCTTTGTGCCGATGCATTCGATTGTGCGCATCGACGAAGTGGAACGTCTGGGCACCCCGAAAATCAGCGAAGCCCGCGGCGCGGTCGGCAACGTGATGCCGTTTCCGATGCCGATGCCTGAGAAGTAAAAACTGATTGAGTGAGGGGCTCTTGTGGCGAGGGGATTTATCCCCGATGGGCTGCAAAGCGGCCCCAAAACCTGCAACTTTGATCTTCTTGAATTACCGCGCTGAATGGATTTGCGACTGCTGCGCAGCCGATCGGGGATAAATCCCCTCGCCACGATGAGTAATCACTACAGACTCATTCTGCTGACGTTCAGGGAAGCGGCGAGAAAGGCGTACGCCCATCGGCGCTCTGCAATTCCATCAGGTATTTACGGAAAATTTGCCCGAGCACCTGAGTAGCCGTTTCGAGGTCTTCGCGGGACATTTTTTCCGAGACTTCGTCGGCCGTATCCAGCGCATCTTCAGCACCGTTGACCGCGGCCATTTTCAGCACGATGTACGCCTGAATATTGTTGGCCTGCACGCCTTCGCCGTGGAAGAACATGGTGCCGAGCTTGAATTGCGCCTGAGCGTGGCCTTGCAGCGAGGCCTTTTCGAAATAGCTCAGGGCTTGATTGAGGTCGCGCGGCGCGTTCTTGCCGTCGTAGTAGAACTCACCCAACTCGTATTGCGCTTGCGCATCCCCTTCGTCCGCCGCTTTCTGGCAGGCGGCCAGTGCCTGCGTGACGTCTTGCGGCTGAGTATTGAGGGTGCAACGACCCATCGCCGGGATCAACAACGAGTTGCCGCCTGCTTGTGCATGCGCGAGCAGGGGCTGAAGGAGCAACAGGCAGCCCAAGGCAAGGGTGCGGCCGGTGCGGTTCATGGGAATCGACTTACCTCTGAAGGGCACGCGGACCCATCGAGGGATCCAATAAGCGCGCATTATGAAATAAGCAGGGCCAACCTTACAAAGTCTTTACTCGTTTTTCTGCTGCGCGGGGAATATATCGCCCACTTTCTGGCAGTTTGTTAGCAGAGGCGTGGGAAAAACGGCGTGGATGTAGGTGAAAGCTGACGCTGGCGATAGCCAACGTCAGCGGTACGGCAATTACTTCAGTGCCGCGAAGGCGCGCTCGGCAGCGTCCAGGGTGATTTTCAACTCGGCCTCGCCATGAGCGATCGAGGTGAAACCGGCTTCGAAAGCGCTCGGTGCCAGGTACACGCCGCCTTCCAGCATCAGGTGGAAGAAGCGCCCGAACAGGGCTGCATCGCTGGCCATCACGTCTTCAAAAGTGACGATGTCGTCAGCGCCGCTGAAGTACAAACCGAACATGCCACCCGCCTGCGTGGTCACGAACGGAATGCCCGCCGCGTCAGCACGTTGTTGCAGGCCGTCGAGCAGGCGCGTGGTGTAGTCGGTCAGCTCGGCGTGGAAACCCGGGCGGCTGATCAGGCGCAGGGTGGTCAAACCGGCAGCCATGGCCAGCGGGTTACCCGACAGCGTGCCGGCCTGATACACCGGGCCCAGTGGCGCGATGCGCTCCATGATTTCTCGTTTGCCGCCGAAGCAGCCGACCGGCATGCCGCCACCGATGATCTTGCCGAACGTAGTCAGGTCAGGATTGACGCCGTAGTACGCCTGGGCACCGCCGAGGGCGACGCGGAAACCGGTCATCACTTCGTCGAAAATCAGCACCACACCATGTTTGTCGCACAGCGAGCGCAGGCCTTCGAGGAAACCTGGCGCCGGTGGCACGCAGTTCATGTTGCCGGCCACTGGCTCGACGATGATGCACGCCACGTCCTGGCCGACTTCACCGAGCATCTTCTCAACGGCATCGATGTCGTTGAACGGCAGGGTCAGGGTGTGTTTGGCGAACGCTGCCGGCACACCAGCGGAACTCGGCACGCCTTGAGTCAGTGCGCCGGAACCGGCCTTGACCAGCAGGCTGTCGGAATGACCGTGGTAGCAGCCTTCGAACTTGATGATGCTGTCGCGGCCGGTGTAACCACGGGCCAGACGGATTGCACTCATGGTTGCTTCGGTGCCGGAGCTGACCATGCGCACCATGTCCATCGATGGCACCAGCGAGCAGACCAGGTCGGCCATCTCGGTTTCCATTGCAGTCGGCGCGCCGTACGACAAGCCGTGTTGCAACTGATTGCGCACCGCGTCCAGCACGTCCGGGTGGCTGTGGCCGAGGATCATCGGACCCCACGAGCCCACGTAATCGACATAACGCTTGTCGTCTTCGTCAGTGACGTAGGCACCTTCGGCGTGTTTGAAGAACAGCGGCGTGCCGCCAACACTCTTGAATGCGCGGACCGGCGAGTTCACGCCACCGGGAATGTGTTTCTGGGCATTGGCAAACAGGGTTTCGGAACGAGACATGATCGGGCTCTCAAAAATCAGGATTTGAACAATTCATTGAATGCGCGGGCGCGGCGCGTCACTTCGGCGGTGCTTTCAGCGCCGAACAGGCCATGCACGACGGCCAGCAGATCAACGCCGTGGGCAACTAATGGCGCAGCGTTGTCGAGGGTGATGCCGCCGATCGCACAGATCGGCAGGTGCAGCGTGCGCTTGGCTTCGTCGAGCAGATCGAGGCTGCACGTCGGCGCGCCGGGTTTGGTGTTGGAATTGAAGAAGCGGCCAAAGGCGACGTAACTCGCACCTTCCTTGGCCGCTTGTTCGGCCAGCGCGATTTGCGCGTGGCAGGTCGAACCGATGATCGCTTTTGAACCGAGCAAGGCGCGGGTCGGCGACAGCGGGCCGTCGGTCTGACCGAGGTGCACGCCGACGTTGAGGCGTGCAGCCAGTTCGGCGTCATCGTTGATGATCAACTGCGTCTTGTAGCGCTCGCACAGATCGCGAAGCGCTTCGGCCTCACGCAAGCGGCGAGCCTCGTCGCTGCTCTTGTCGCGGTATTGCAGCAGAGTGACGCCGCCTTCCAGCGCCGCCTCCACGTAAGACAGAAACTTGCCGGCCAGCAATTCGCTGTCGGTGATGGCATACAGGCCACGTAGTTTCATCGGGCAGACCTCACGACGTTACGAGCAGAAATCCAGCGGCAGGCGACGCGGCACGAACTGGCCTTTGCCCAGTTGTTCGGCATCGCGCAGGGTGCGCCAGGTGTAATCCAGAGCAGAGCGCACGGCGCTTGCGAGGTTTTCGCCTTGTGCCAGACGACCGGCCAGCGCACTGGCCAGGGTACAACCAGAACCGTGATAACTGCCCGGCAAACGCTGGCAATAGAAGGTTTCACGCAAGCCATCACGGCTGTACAGGCGATTGTGGATTTCAGTTTCGTCGCCGTGGCCGCCAGTGATCAGCAGGTTTTTGACGAACGGCAGGAGTTTTTCAGCGCACTCGTCCGCGGTGCCTTCGGGCAGTTCGGCGAGGATGCGGGCTTCGGGAAGGTTAGGGGTGGCAATGATCGACAGCGGCAGCAGACGCTCGCGCATCGCATAACCGACCTCGTCCTTGCCCAGGCGTCCGCCGCCACCGGCGCGCAGCACCGGGTCGCAGACCACCGGCAAGTGCGGGTGCGCCGAGAGCAGTTCGACAACGGTGTCGACCATTTCCAGCGAACCGAGCATGCCCAGTTTGACTGCAGCGACTTCGGAGTCGTTGAGCACGGCATTGGCCTGAGCCAATACCCACTCACGGTCGAGGACGCGGAAGTCAGTGACATTGACAGTGTCTTGCACGGTCAGGGCGGTGACGGCCGGAGCCGCATGGCAACCCTGCGCGAGCAGGGCTTCGATATCTGCCTGCAAGCCGGCGCCACCACTGGGGTCGTGGCCGGAGAGACAGAGGACAACGGGGCGGGAGCTGTAGATATTCATGGTGCGCGAGCTTACCACCAAAGCTGATTTTCGGGGGTAGGTGACAGAGCAAGATCAAAAGATCGCAGCCTTCGGCAGCTCCTACAGGGAACGTATTCCAATGTAGGAGCTGCCGAAGGCTGCGATCTTTTGATCTTCCTGACCAATCCAACAGCTCTAGCTCGCTGCTTTGCTCTGAAACGCCCGTTCTAGAGCCTTTGTTTGGAAAATTTCGATGGTGCTCAATGGCCATCAACGGCTATGCTAGTCTGGATCCAAACCAATAACAGGTAATACCGGTTTTACGTCTACTCAAAGGGAATGGGGGGCTTCCTGACACAACCGGACGAGCCACGCTGGGGCTTCAATGCGCTATTTGCTGATGTTGTTGTTCTGCTTGCCCCTCCTGGCGAGCGCCGTCGAATTCGACGAATTCACCCAGAGCCTCCCTCTGGGCCGGTCGCTGCAAGTGTTCGAAGACCCGAGCGGTCAGGCGAGCATTGCCGATGTCCGCGCGCAAGCGGCTGCCGGCAATTTCAAAGCCCACGACAAAGCCACGCTCAATGCCGGGTATTCGCGTTCGGCGTTCTGGCTGAAAATCGATCTGCATTACCGCCCGAGCAATCCGGCCGCGCAGCGCACCTGGCTGCTGGAACTGGCCTATCCGCCGCTCGACCACCTCGACCTGTACCTGCCCGATGCCAATGGCGACTATCGTCTGATCCGGCAAACCGGTGACGCCTTGCCGTTCGCCAGTCGCGAGATCCGCCAGAACAATTACCTGTTCGACCTGGCCTTCGAACCGGATCAACAACAGACCGTCTACCTGCGATTGGCCAGCGAAGGGTCGATCCAGGCGCCAGTGACCTTATGGTCGAGCACCGCGTATCTCGAAGACCAGCCAGTGCGCCTGTATGTGCTGGGCATCATTTATGGTGTGCTGCTGGGGATGCTGGTCTACAACCTGTTCATCTACCTGAGTGTGCGCGACACCAGTTACCTCTATTACATCTTCTATATCGCCTCGTTCGGCCTCTATCAATTGTCGGTGAACGGCGCGGCGGTCGAGTATTTCTGGCCGAATAACCCATGGTGGGCCAACGCTGCGACGCCATTCTTCATCGGTTGCGCCGGGCTTTTCGGCAGCCAGTTCGCCCGCAGCTTTTTGCAGACCAAGACCCACAGCCCCTGGCTCGACCGCTTGCTGATCGGACTGATCGCGTTCGGT
The DNA here is from genome assembly GCF_016651305.1 of Pseudomonas sp. TH06. Lineage (GTDB taxonomy): Bacteria > Pseudomonadota > Gammaproteobacteria > Pseudomonadales > Pseudomonadaceae > Aquipseudomonas. The sequence goes on from NZ_JAEKEC010000001.1 coordinate 2,378,395, forward strand.
GCACTGGTCATTGGCCTGTCGCTGATGACCAGTTACGCCCTGGCCCTGCGTCTGGCGACAACACTGGCGTTGACCTTTACCGTGGTGATCTTCGCAGCCGGGATTCTCGCCTGGTGGCGTGGCCTGCGTGTGGCGCGTTACTTCATCATCGCCTGGTCGGCGTTCCTGCTCGGTGGCGTGATCAACACGCTGATGGTCTTGGGTTTACTGCCGAACGTGTTCCTGACCATGTACGCCAGCCAGATCGGCTCGGCCATTGAAGTGGCGCTGCTGTCGCTGGCGCTGGCCGACCGCATCAACGCGATGCGCGAGCAACAGGCGCAGACACTGTTCGACGCCGGTCAGAAACTCGAAGTGCTCAACCAGCAACTGGCCCACAGCAACAAGCTCAAGGACGAATTCCTCGCGACCCTGACCCACGAACTGCGCACCCCGATGAACGGCGTGATCGGTTCGCTGGAACTGATGCAGACCGTCGAGCTGGATCCCGAACTTGAGCAATACCAGCAGACCGCCGCCGGTTCTGCCCGGGACATGATGCGCATGGTCAACGGCATCCTCACTCTCACTGAATTGCAGGCCGGCAAGCTCAAGGCCTCGCCGGGCAGTTTCAGCCTGCGCGGTGTGGTCGAGGCCTTGCGCGTGCAGTTCGATGGCAACGCCAGCAGCAAATCGCTGGACTTCAAGGTCGACGTGCTGCCGACCCTGCCGGATCGTTTGCACGGCGACAGCGCGAAACTCGCGCAATGTCTGGAATGCCTTCTCGATAACGCGATCAAATTCACCCGCGTCGGTGGTCTGGCGCTGCGAGTGACGGGCAAACCGTCGACGGATAATCGTCTGGCGCTGTCGTTTGCGGTGATCGACACCGGCATCGGTTTTACCGATCTCGGCGAGGCGACCATGTATCAGCGTTTCTTCCAGCTCGACGGCTCGATGACCCGTGAGTACGGCGGCCTGGGGGTCGGGTTGGCGATCTGCCGACAATTGGTCGAACTGCTTGGCGGCAAACTGACCCACCGCTCCGAGCCGGGGCGTGGCAGCCGTTTTCAGCTGGACGTCGAATTTGACCTGCCGGTTGTCGAGCCCGCGCCGATTCCCGCGCCTTCGCGCGATTGCCTGCGCGCCCCGCAGGACTGCACGGTGCTGCTGGTGGATGACAACAGCGTCAACCAACTGGTGATGCGCGGGATGTTGCTCAAACTCGGTTTCCGCGTGCGCACCGCTGACAACGGCGCGGCGGCGCTCGATTGCCTGCAGCGCGAAATCGTCGATGCGGTGCTGATCGATTGTCAGTTGCCGGCTCACGACGGTGCGTCGTTGTGCTGCCAGATTCACGCCTTGCCGGGCTGCGCCCACCTGCCGGTGTTCATGCTGGCACTGAGCGCGGATCGCGAACTCTGCACCACGGGCGCGGTGATCGACTACTTGAACAAACCAGTGAAATTCGAAGATTTGCAGTCAGCGCTGACACGACGGGTCTTGTGCTGTTGATAGGGTAAAAGCGCCGCAAATTCGGCGGATATGACACTTTGTTCGGCGTTTAGGCGGTGCTTAACTGATCTTCTCGCTGAAGAAGGAACCCGTCATGAACCTGCATCAGTTCGCCGAAACCCACGAAGTCACCAACCAGCCGCCGTCGCTGGACGGCACCAACCTCTATCGCATCGACCTGCCGTTGCAGGAGTGGTCGCGCAGGTTCGGCGCCGGTTGGGCCGAGTCGCGGATCGATGCTTACGGCGCGCTGGCCGGCGGGCCGTTGATGGAAGCCGGGTTCCTCGCCAATCAGAACAAACCAACGTTCGCCAGCCATGACCGCTACGGTCATCGCATCGATCTGGTGGAGTTTCATCCGGCCTATCACGAGCTGATGCGCACGGCGATCGAGCATGGCCTGACCTCGCTGCCCTGGACCCATCCGCAGGACGGCGCGCATGTCGCCCGCGCGTCCATGAGCTACTTGCACAGTCAGGCCGAGGCTGGCAGCGGTTGTCCGTTGACCATGACGTTCGCCAGTGTCCCGGCCTTGCGTTTGCAGCCGGATCTGGCCGAGCAGTGGTTGCCGAAAGTCCTCGCCACTGAATACGACCCGCGTAATGTCGGCATGGCGCACAAGGCCGGCGTCACCATCGGCATGGCCATGACCGAAAAACAGGGTGGCACCGACGTGCGGGCCAACACCACCAAGGCTTATCCGGTCGGCGCCAGTGGTCCGGGCCAGGCCTATGAGCTGGTCGGACACAAGTGGTTCTGCTCGGCGCCGATGTGCGATGCGTTCCTGACCCTGGCGCAGACCGACAGAGGCCTGACCTGTTTCCTGCTGCCACGGCATCGCCCCGATGACACGCGCAATCAGTTCTACATCCAGCGGCTGAAAAACAAGCTCGGCAACCAGTCCAACGCCTCCAGCGAAGTCGAGTTTCGCGGGGCGCTGGCATGGATGGTCGGGGAGGAGGGCCGTGGTGTGCCGACCATTATCGAGATGGTGGCCATGACCCGTTTCGATTGCATGGTCGGTTCCAGCGCGTTAATGCGCCAGGCCTTGACCCAGGCCAGCCATCACTGCGCGCACCGCCAGGTGGGCGGCAAATTGCTCAGCGAACAGCCGTTGATGCAAAACGTGCTGGCCGATCTGGCCCTGGAAAGCGAAGCCGCACTGGCTTTGAGCCTGCGCATGGGCAAGGCGCTGGATCATCTGGATGATCGCCACGAAGCGCAATTCGCCCGGCTGGTGACGGCGGTGGGCAAATACTGGATCTGCAAACGTGCGCCGGCAATGATCAACGAAGCCGCTGAATGCATGGGCGGCGCGGGGTATGTCGAGGAGAGCATCCTGCCACGGCTTTATCGCGAAGCACCGGTGAATTCGACGTGGGAAGGCTCGGGCAACGTGCAGTGCCTCGACGTGTTGCGCGCGCTGTCGAAAGAACCGGGTGTACTGGATGTGCTATTCAGCGAACTCGGTGACGGGCATGGCGACAAACGGCTTGCCGCGCATATTCAGCAGTTGCAGGCGCAGTTCAAGGATACGAGCGACATTCAGTATCGGGCGCGGCAGTTGACCGAGGACATTGCCCTCGGCTTGCAGGCCAAGTTATTGCTGGAGGCCGGAAACTCAGCCGTCAGCGATGCCTTCATTGCCAGCCGCCTGAGCGGTGCTGGTCGCGCCTACGGCGCATTGCCGCGTGGCCTCGACGTCGAAGCCATCGTCGCCCGCTCGACCCCACAGGGTTTCTGACCCAACACAAATCCCCTGTAGGAGTGAGCCTGCTCGCGAAAGCGGTGTACCCGTCAATGCAAATGTCGACTGATACATCGCTATCGCGAGCAGGCTCACTCCTACAGGGATAGCGTGTGAATGACATATTGTGGCGTTGCCAACATGCCACTGTTCCCGTGACGCCACGATGCAGGCAAGATGAAGCTCTGCAAGTCAGAACACAGGAAGCTGATCGTGACCGAAGCGTTTATTGTCGTTCAAACCGCCGAACAAGCCGTGGATCGTCTGGCCGAGCTGCATGAGCAGGCCACTACTGCGCTGAACTCGGCGCTCAAGCGTTATCTCAAGGATCGCGTCGAGCCCGACGCGGCGCAGCGTGCTCTGTTCCGTTATCCCGAACTGCGACTGACCTATCACTGCCAGGGCGAAGTCCCGCAGACCACTCGCGCCTACGCCAAGGTGCAATTGCCGGGCACTTATAGCGTCACCGTCACCCACCCGAAAGCGTTCCGCAAATACCTGCTGGAACAACTGGTGCCGTTGATGCATGACTTCACCGTGACCGTGGAAGTCGGCGTCAGTCAGCAAAATATTCCATACCCGTACGTGGTCGAGCAGGGCGATGAGCTGGCCGGCTCCGGCGTCACCGCTGCCGTGCTGGCGCGGGTGTTCCCGAGTACCGACCTGTCTGCGGCCACCGATGGCATCGCCGACGGTCTCTACGACTGGGAAAACACCGATCCGCTGCCGCTGGCGCTGTTCGATGCGGCGCGTGTCGACTTCTCGCTGCGCCGCCTGGTGCACTACACCGGCAGCGACTGGCGTCATGTGCAGCCGTGGATTCTGCTGACCAACTATCACCGTTATGTCGACCAGTTCATCGTCCATGGTCTGGAACAACTGCGCCGCGACCCGCGTTTTATACGCATGGTGTTGCCGGGCAACGTGATCATCGAAAAGGGCATGGATCACGGCGAGGCCTCGGCGATTGCCGCCGGTGTGGTCTGGCACCGTTACCAGATGCCGGCTTATCACCTGATCGCCAGCGATGGCCACGGTGTGACCCTAGTGAACATCGGCGTCGGCCCGTCCAACGCCAAGAACATCACCGACCACCTCGCGGTGCTGCGTCCGCATTGCTGGCTGATGATCGGTCACTGCGGCGGCCTGCGTCAGTCGCAAACCATCGGCGACTACGTGCTGGCGCACGCTTACATGCGTCGCGACGGCATTCTCGATCGCGTCGTACCGCCGAACATTCCGATCCCGGCGCTGGCTGAAGTGCAGATGGCACTGCAACAAGCCGCCGCCAATATCACCGGCGAGAAGGGCGACGACCTGAAAAAACGCCTGCGCACCGGCACCGTGCTGACCTATGACGACCGTAACTGGGAACTGCGCTGGGCGCAGGAACGTCCGCTGATCAATCTGTCGCGCGCTGTCGCAGTGGACATGGAAAGCGGCACCATTGCCGCCCAGGGTTATCGCCTGCGGGTGCCGTACGGCACGTTGCTGTGTGTCTCGGACAAACCGCTGCACAGTGAAATCAAGCTGCCGGGTTCGGCCAACGCGTTTTACGAGCGCGCGGTCAGCCAGCACTTGAAGATCGGTATCGAAGCGGTGGACCTGCTGCGTACCGAACTCAACTCGCTGCACTCGCGCAAACTGCGCAGCTTCGACGAGCCGCCGTTCCGTTAACGGTTAGTCGTGGTCATTTGGCGGTCGGGGCACTAGCATTAGCAGCCTCGACCGCTAGATGTTCTTTTCGCCATGCCCCGTCCCCCACGTCCACCTTCCCGCCATCCCGGCGCGAAGCCTCAGTCTTCCTCCCCGCGGCGTGTCGCCAAAGCGCCACCGGCCGAGCCGAAGCTGATCCTGTTCAATAAACCGTTCGATGTGCTGACGCAATTCAGCGATGAAGGAGGGCGGGCGACGCTCAAGGATTACATCGATGTGCCCGGCATCTATCCGGCTGGCCGTCTTGATCGCGACAGCGAAGGTTTGCTCCTGCTGACCAACGACGGGCAATTGCAGGCGCGGATCGCCGACCCCAAACACAAACTGGCGAAGACGTATTGGGTGCAGGTTGAAGGCGTACCGACGGCCGAGCAGTTGCAGCGGCTGTGTGACGGCGTCGAACTGAATGACGGCATGACTTTGCCTGCCGAAGCACGGCAACTGGATGAGCCGCAGTTGTGGCCACGCAATCCGCCGGTACGCTTTCGCATGACCGTACCGACCACTTGGCTGGAATTGGTGATTCGTGAGGGGCGCAACCGTCAGGTACGACGCATGACTGCGGCGGTCGGCCTGCCGACGTTGCGCCTGGTGCGGGTGAAGATTGGTGACTGGTCGATCGAAGGGCTTGATCAGGGCCAGTGGAAAGAAGTGCCGGCGCGCTTATAGAGCGCCGGATTCGATCAGGCCGATCACCACGCTTTTGATGATGAACGCGGCCACGCCCAGGCCCAGCACGAAGAACAGAATGAACGAGCCGAAACGTCCGGCCTTGGACTTCTTCGCCAGATCCCAGACGATAAAACCCATGAAAATGATCAGGATGCTGACCAGTCCGGTCATCATCCACTCTTCAAATACGGCTGGATCCATCGGGCATCTCCGGCGCAGGCGCGGCTAAAAGGGCGCGGCGAGTATACGCCAAGGTCGAACGGCGGGGCATTGACCTGCGTCGGTGTGCCGCAGTCATTGGTCTGGAACCCTGTGGCGAGGGGATTTATCCCCAACGGGTTGCGAAGCGACCCCAAAAATATCCGCCTCGCTGCAAAATCTTGCCAGTGCTGCGCACTGGATCGGGGATAAATCCCCTCGTCACGAAAGCAATCAGCTACGCAGATGCGTCAGGGGCAGTTCAGTGCTGTTGAGCACCTGATTCAGCACAAAACTCGAACGCACACTGGTCACGCCTTCGATACGGGTCAGATGCCCGAGCAGCAGCTTCTGATAGTGATCCATGTCCGGCACCACCACCTTCAACTGATAGTCAGCATCCACGCCGGTCACCAGACTGCACTCCAGCACCTGCGGCAACGTGCGGATCGCCGCTTCGAAGTTCTCGAAGCGCTCCGGCGTGTGCCGGTCCATGCCGATCAGCACATACGCGGTCAGGCTCAGGCCGAGCATCTTGCGATCTAGCAAGGCCACCTGACGGGAGATATAGCCGTCATCCTCCAGTTGCTTGACCCGGCGCGAGCACGGCGATGGTGACAGACCGATGCGCTCGGCCAACTCCTGGTTGGAGATGCGGGCATCGCGCTGCAATTCCGCCAAAATGCTCAAGTCGTAACGGTCGAGTTTGCTCATCAATCTGTCCTTGGTTGTAACTATTGCGGCGGATTATCTATCCAGGGTTAAAAATTGCGCAAGTGGTGTTTATTTCAGCAATCTTCGCAATCATCTGTCGCGGCCCCGGGCCTATTCTTATCACCAGAATCACTGCTCGGTAACACAGTCCACTGCGGCCCGCCTATCAGGCCCGCCGCGGCCGCCACCCCCACCGGGGTTGTGCCGGCCCCCGAGCTGCACACTGTCCAGAAGACGGCGTGAGGTGAGCCGACGTCAAAAGCGTCGAGCCAGGACGAAGTTCTCTAGAAGGGAGGCCGACGGGTCTCCCTTTTTTCTTGCCTGCGATTTATGCCGCGTTGCGCCGGCGTCCTCAATAAATAAGTTTCGTGACTGATAACCTGTTGCAGAACCGGGCATGTACATTCCCGGTCTTAGTTACAAGCCCTCTTACATTTGCAGGTCCCGCAGTGAGGAAAAGCATGAATTCGCGCATCTGGCGTCTGGCCGGTGTTGGTTTGCTGTGTGTGAGTGTCAGTGTGCAAACGCTTGCCGATGATCCGCAGAATCGTGGACCCGATGGCGGTGGCCACGGTCAGGACCATCAGGGTAACAATCAGGGCCATGGCGGCAACAACCAGCCGCGTCCGCAGAATAATCAGCAACAGAATCAGCCCCGCCCGCAGAATAATCAGCCGCCGCAAAATCAGCCGCGCCCGCAGAACAACGAAATCATCCGTGGCGATAACAGCCGCCAGTTCGAGCACAATGGCCAGCAGCACAACAACAATGGCCAATGGCAGAACCACGACCAGAACCGGCCAGCGTATAACCCCAACCCGGTGCGTCAGCCGCCGCCACCGCCGCAGTTGCCGGCCAACAACCTGCCAATCCAGCCACGGCCCGATGCCGTGCGCCAGACCCAGGAACCGCGTCAGGGTTACTACCGTGACGAGCGTCCGCAGAACGGTTACAACAACCAGCATTGGCAAACCAACAATCGGCCCAACGACAATCACTGGCCGGGACGTCCGGACGGGCATGGCAACGGTTGGGGCCCGGGCCCGCAATATCGGCCGGGGCATGTGATCGATCGTTTCCCGGATCGCGACTACCGCGTGCCGTATCGCGGTCAGGATTATTTCTATTCCGGCGGCTACTGGTATCGCCCGCAAGGTCCGCGCTACATCGTCGTGCAGCCGCCCCGTGGGATCCGCATCCAGTACTTGCCGGACTACGCCCGCGAAGTATGGATCGGTGGATCGCTGCTGTTCCTCGCGGCCGGTTCCTACTACGCCTACCAGGAAGCGACGCAGGACTACGTGGTGGTCGAGCCGCCAGCGCAGCAACAACAGCCGCAGCCGCAATCCCAGGGTTATGACGTCGAGGCCTACCCGGCCAACGGCCAGTCACCGGAGCAAGTGCAGCAGGACGGTTATCAGTGCTACCAGTACGCCGTGCAGCAAAGCGGTTTCGACCCACGCACCGCGACCTATCAACCGGCGCCCGAAGTGGTTCAAGCGTACCGTCAGGCGCAGGGCAACTGCCTGACCAGTCGCGGTTATCAGGTTCAGTAAGAGCGGTGGCGAGCCGCAAGTATCGAGCTACAAGCTTGAAGCTTGAGGCTCGCGGCTTGTAGCTGCTTTTATCGGGTCTGCGTGCACCAGCACTTCGGCTCGCGGGTAGGCTTGGTGGATGGCATCCGCCGCCTGATCGCTGATGCCGTGCGCCACTGACAGGGTCAGTTCGCCGGGCAACTCCAAGTGCAGTTGCACGAACCAGTGGTTGCCGGAGATCCGCGTGCGCAAATCATGCGCGCCCAACACCCCCGGCACACTGCACGCCAGTTCGAGCATATGCTGACTGACATCCGCCGGCAGCTCTTCATCCATCAACACCGAAAAGCTTTCCCGGGCGATCTGGATTGCACTCCACAAAATGTAGCTGGCGATCCCCAAACCGAACCACGCATCGAGCTGCTCAAAACCAAACCCGGCCAACACCAGCGCAATCAGAATACTGCCGTTGAGCAGCATGTCTGAGCGGTAATGCAGCGAGTCGGCGCGCACGGCGTTGGAGCCGGTCTGCTTGATCACCCGATGCTGCAACACCAGCAGCGCCGCGGTCAGCAGCAGCGAAAACACGATCACACCGATGCTCAGCCATGGCGCACCCAGCGGCTGTGGATCATTCAGGCGTTCATAAGCCTGAAACGCAATCAACACCGCACTGCCGCCAATGAACAAAGCCTGCGCCATGCCCGCCAGCGATTCAGCCTTGCCGTGACCATAACGGTGATCGTCATCTGCCGGGCGCAGCGCGTAATGCACCGCCAGCAGATTGAGCATCGAGGTGATGCCATCCAGCGCCGAGTCGGTGAGGCCGGCGAGCATGCTGACGGATCCACTCAGCCACCACGCAATGGCTTTGGCGATGATCAACGTGCACGCCACCGCCACCGAGGCGCGGGTCGCCAGCCGCAGCAGGCGGGCGTGTTCGGGGCTGGAGGTCATTGCGTTTCCTTTTTAGGCGGCGGGTTGCAGGCCGAACATCGCCAGTTGTTGAGTGCTGCCCTTGTGTTGAATCAGGCGTGGATCGTCGAGAGGGAAATCTCTGCCCAACTCGCTTTCGAGAATAGCCTGCAGCTTGTGATTATCGACCTGACCGTCCGGGCCGATGGCTTGCTTGAGTTTGGCCGGATCGATCTGCGCGGTGTGGCCCGGTTCGAAATAGATCGCGCCGGTGGCGAAGTCGACGGCGAACGCGATCAGGCCCGGGATGATGTAGAACAACAGGCCAACGGCATCGAGCACGGCAATCGCCGGGTCGATCTTGCCGTCGATCTGGCCGCGACGGTCCGGATAGAAAATCGAACCGCACGCAGTGATTTGCGTGAGCAGGGTGGCGACCAGTACACCGCCGATCAGGCGAAAAGGTAAGCGCATGGAAAATCTCCTGAGTCATCTGATAACGAAGCGTCGTCTTGTGAAGTTAAGACCCTGACGAAGGCTTTGCAGTTCGCCGTTATACTCGCCGCTCTGTTTGGGAGCCAGCATGAATTCTTTGCCGATCGACGACGTTTTACCTGCCCTGCGTGAAGCCTTGGCGACACGCCACGAAGCCGTGCTCGAAGCACCGCCCGGTGCCGGTAAAACCACCCGCGTGCCGCTGGCCTTGCTCAATGAAGCTTGGCTGGCCGGGCAGACCATTCTGATGCTCGAACCGCGTCGTCTGGCGGCGCGTGCCGCTGCGGAGCGACTGGCCAGTGAGCTGGGCGAGAAGGTCGGCGAAAGCGTCGGTTATCGCATCCGTCTCGACAGCAAAGTCGGCCCCAACACCCGCATCGAAGTGGTCACCGAAGGCATTCTCACCCGCCGCTTGCAGGATGACCCGGCGCTGGAAGGCGTGGGTCTGCTGATCTTCGACGAATTTCACGAGCGCAGCCTCGACGCCGATCTGGCGCTGGCCCTGAGTCTGAACGGTCGCGAGCTGTTTCGAGCTGAACAGCCGCTGAAGATTTTGCTGATGTCCGCCACCCTTGAGGGCGAACGCCTCGCCGGGTTGCTCGATGACGCGCCGATCCTGCGCAGCGAAGGGCGCATGTATCCGGTGACGATGCGTTGGGGCCGTCCGTTTCAGCCCGGCGAATACATCGATCAGCGCGTGACACAAACCGTGCTCGAAGCATTGCACGATGAGACTGGCAGCCTCTTGGTGTTTTTGCCAGGGCAGGCGGAAATCCGTCGCGTCCATCAACAGCTGGCCGACGCCATCGGTGAGCGCAAAGACGTCTTGCTCTGCCCGTTGCACGGTGAACTCGATCTCAATGCCCAGCGCGCCGCCATCGATCCTGCTCCGGCCGGTCAGCGCAAAGTTGTGCTGGCGACCAACATCGCCGAGACCAGCCTGACCATCAACGGTGTGCGCGTCGTCATCGACGCCGGGCTGGCGCGAGTGCCGCGTTTTGATCCCGGCAGCGGCATGACCCGCCTCGATACCCAGCGGATTTCCAAGGCCAGCGCCACCCAGCGTGCCGGTCGGGCGGGACGACTGGAGCCGGGTGTTTGTTATCGTTTGTGGTCGCAGGATCAGCACGAACAACTGGCGGCGTATGGCAGTGCGGAAATTCTCTCGGCGGATCTGGCCAGCCTCGCGCTGCAACTGGGGCGTTGGGGTGTGACGCCGGGCGAACTGGTCTGGCTGGATGTTCCACCCGCAGCGGCGTATGCCCAGGCGCAGGAGCTGTTGCAACGCCTCGGCGCACTGGAAGGCGAAGCACTGACCTCCCACGGTCAGGCCATGGCTGAATTGCCGGCGCATCCGCGCATCGGCCATTTGCTGCTGCGCGGTCAGGCGTTGGGTCTGGCCAACATGGCGTGCGACGTTGCTGCGTTGCTCGGCGAGCGCGATATCTTGCGCGGTGCCGGGGCGGATTTGCACAGCCGCCTGGTGCTGCTGTCAGGCGAGGAGCGCGCTGCCCGGGGGGCGCAGGGCGGCGTGCAGCGTGCCCGACAACTTGCGCGGCAATATCGCGGTTACCTGCGCGGCAAGGCGAGCGAACCGGTCAGCGACCCCGATCATCCGCGCTGGCTCGGCGCGTTGCTGGCGCTGGCCTACCCGGATCGCGTCGCCCAACAGCGGCGTGCCGGTGGTGCTGAATATCGATTGGCCAACGGCCGCGCTGCGTTGTTCGCTGAAGCCGACAGCCTGATGAAAGAGCCGTGGATCGTCATTGCCGACCTCGGCAGCCGTCAGGGCCAGCGCGAAGAGCGAATTTATCTGGCGGCGGATTTCGATCCGGCGCTGTTCGATTCCGTGCTCGCCGAACAGGTGCGCAATGTCGATCAACTGGACTGGGACGAGCGCGAAGGCGTGCTGCGCGCCGAGCGTCAGCGCAAGGTCGGCGAGTTGATCCTGAGTCGCGAACCCTTGACCGGTCTCGACGAAGTCGCACGCAGTCAGGCGCTGGTCAATCTGGTGCGACGCAAAGGTCTGGAACTGCTGCCATGGACGCCGGAACTGCGCCAGTGGCAGGCGCGGGTGGCGTTGTTGCGGCAGTTGGAATTGGGTTCGCAAGCTGAAAGCCAGTGGCCGGATGTCAGCGATGCAACGCTGCTGGATACCCTGGAACATTGGCTGATGCCTTATCTGGGCAAGGTCTCGCGACTCAGTCACTTTGCCAACCTCGATCTGTCGAGCATCGTTCGCAACCTGCTGCCGTGGCCGCTGCCGCAACGCCTGGACGAGCTGGCGCCGCATCATCTGAGCGTGCCGTCGGGGTCGTCGATTCGTCTGGATTACAGCGAGTTCCCACCGATTCTCGCAGTGCGTTTGCAGGAGTTGTTCGGCCTGGCCGAGACCCCGCGCATCGCTGGCGGCCGGCAAGTGGTCAAGCTGCACCTGCTATCGCCAGCGCGGCGGCCGGTGCAGGTGACGCAGGATCTGGCCAACTTCTGGCGCAGCACCTATGCCGAGGTGAAGAAGGATCTCAAGGGACGCTATCCGAAACATTACTGGCCGGATGATCCGTTGGTGGCCGAGGCGACGGCACGGGCGAAACCACGTGGTACGTGAAGATCAAAAGATCGCAGCCTCCGGCAGCTTCTACAGTGCTGGAGTTGGCGCAACATCTATCTACTGTGGGAGCTGCCGCAGGCTGCGATCTTTCGATTTTAAAAACGGCTCTTGGCGGTCAGTTGCTCGCGGCAGTAATCGGCAAACAACTGCGCCGGTTTGGTCAGTTGCCCACGCTTGAGCCACGCCGCCACCAATCCTGAGCCGGTGACGTCCTCGGCAATTTCCACGCACACGACTTTCTTGCCATCGTAGGTGCATTCCGAATGCGGCCGCGTCACCAGTATCGAGAAGCCGAAACCCTGGCCGACCATTCCACGGACCATCTCGATTGACGGTGAGCTGAAGTCGATGCGCGGCGTCAGGCCCAATTCTTCGAAGAGGCTGACGAAGTAGGTCCGGCTCGGTTGCACGTCGAGCAGGATCATCGGCTCCAGGCACAAGTCCCGTAGCGAAACCTGCTTGTACTCGGCAAAGCGATGGTCGGCGGGTAGCAACGCATATGGCCGTTGCGCCGGCATCAGCGGTTCGGTCTGAATCGTCGCGTCGAGTTCGTGTTCATAGAGGATCACCAGGTCAAATGCGCCCGAGGTCAGGCCTTGCACCAGTTCCTGTTGCTCGCCGTCGCGGATGCGGATTTTTACCCCCGGGTACAGGGCGGAAAACCCGGCGATCAATTGCGGCAGGTATAACGGCGCGACGGTTTCGAAACAGCCGATGTCGATCTGCCCGGCGACCACATCGTTGTCGGCCAATGCGTTCTGCTCGAACTCCTTGGCCATGCGCAGCAGTTCCTGAGCCTTGCGCAAGAAACGTGCGCCGCTGGGTGTCAGGGAAACCCCTTGGGCGTGATGGCGGATCAGCAGTTGCACGGCGAAGCTGTCTTCCAGCGCCTTGATCGCCGTGGAGATCGCCGGTTGGGCGATGTAGAGCTTGCGTGAAGCCTCGGCAACGCTGCCGCATTCGACGGTGGTGATGAAATATTTCAACTGACGCAAATTGTAGGCGGCCACGGCAAACCTCAGGACGAGCGGACTCGACTTCCAAGCAATTTGTGCGCCGCCGCGTCCGCTGCGCGACGTTGTTTTTATCCTTCAACCATAGCCACCTGCGCAGTGTTTGGGGGAAGTCATTGCCCAGTGTTTTTATTGCCTGCGAAGACATTTTTACTATTTTTAGCTCGCGCAGGCCTGAGCGACCATCGACTGCACAATAAAGCCCAAGGAGCATCCGACGTGTTCGAGTTTGCAGAGTGGCAGCGCCAGGCCGTTGCATTGAAGTTTCCCGATCAAGCCGTGATCAACGGCCAACACTGCGCGGCGCAGTCGGGGCAGACCTTTGCCGCGATCAACCCGGCTACCGGCCAGTTACTGGCCAACGTTGCTGCGTGCGGCGAGGCCGATGTCGACGCGGCGGTGCGCAATGCCCGACAGGTGTTCGAGTCCGGCACTTGGTCGCAACGCTCGCCGGCCGAGCGCAAGCAAGTGCTGTTGCGTCTGGCCGATTTGTTGATGAGCCATCGCGAAGAGCTGGCGCTGCTCGACTCATTGAACATGGGCAAACCGGTGAAGGATGCCTACAACATTGATGTGCCGGGTGCCACCGGGGTGTTCCGCTGGTACGCCGAAAGTGTCGACAAGCTCTACGATCAGGTGGCGCCGAGCGCGTCCAACGTGCTGGCGACCATTACCCGCGAAGCCCTCGGTGTAGTCGCTGCGGTGGTGCCGTGGAATTTTCCCTTGGACATGGCCGCGTGGAAACTCGCGCCAGCGTTGGCGGCGGGCAATTCGGTGATTCTCAAACCCGCCGAGCAGTCACCGTTTTCGGCATTGCGTCTGGCCGAGCTGGCGCTGGAGGCGGGCCTGCCGCCGGGTGTGCTGAACGTACTGCCGGGGCTCGGCGAGCAGGCCGGCAAGGCCTTGGGCTTGCACGCGGATGTCGACTGTCTGGTGTTTACCGGTTCGACGCAGGTCGGCAAATATTTCATGCAATACGCGGCGCAATCCAACCTCAAACAGGTATGGCTGGAGTGCGGCGGCAAGAGCGCCAATCTGGTCTTCGCCGATTGCCGGGATCTGGATCTGGCGGCGGAGAAAGCCGCGTTCGGGATCTTCCTCAACCAGGGCGAAGTCTGTTCGGCCAACTCGCGGTTGCTGGTGGAACGTTCGATTCATGATGAGTTTGTCGAGCGCCTAAAAGCGCAGGCCGAACTTTGGTTGCCGGGCGATCCGCTGGATCCGCAGAGCCGCGCGGGTGCCATCGTTGATCAGCGGCAGACGGCGGGCATCATGCGCGCCATTCGCCAGGCACAAGAGCAGGGCGCGACGCTGGTATGCGGCGGCCGGCAACGGCGTTTCAATGGTTCGGACAATTTCATCGAGCCGACGATTTTCACCGGTGTGAAAGCCGACATGTCGCTGTTTCGTGAAGAGGTGTTCGGGCCGGTGCTGGCGGTGGTGCCGTTCGACAGTGAAGAGGAGGCCGTGCGTCTGGCGAATGACAGCGTCTACGGGCTGGCGGCATCGCTGTGGACCGATGATCTGCATCGCGCGCATCGCGTGGCGCGACGGTCGCGTGCCGGCACGGTGTCGGTCAATACCGTCGATGCGCTGGACGTGACCGTGCCGTTTGGCGGCGGCAAGCAATCGGGTTTTGGCCGCGATTTGTCGCTGCATTCATTCGACAAATACACCCAACTGAAAACCACTTGGTTCCAATTGCGCTGATACCGCGTCGCCCCCTTCGCGAGCAGGCTCACTCCCAAAAGAGTTTTGTGTCGATCACACATCCCCTGTAGGAGTGAGCCTGCTCGCGATAGCGATGGGTCAGGCGGCAAAGATATCGACTGACCGGACGCCATCGCTGGCAAGCCAGCTCCCACAGGTTTCAGTGGTGCTCACAAAATCCGGGCACACCTTAGATCCTTGTAGGAGTGAGCCTGCTCGCGATAGCGGTGGGTCAGGCAGCAAAGATGTCGACTGACCGGACGCCATCGCGAGCAGGCTCACTCCTACAGTATTCAGCGGTGCTCACAAAATCCGGGCATACCTTAGATCCATGTAGGAGTGAGCCTGCTCGCGATAGCGGTGGGTCAGGCAGCAAAGATGTCGACTGACCGGACGCCATCGCGAGCAGGCTCACTCCTACAGTATTCAGCGGTGCTCACAAAATCCGGGCACACCTTAGATCCTTGTAGGAGTGAGCCTGCTCGCGATAGCGGTGGGTCAGGCAGCAAAGATATCGACTGACCGGACGCCATCGCTGGCAAGCCACACAGGTTTCAGCGGTGCTCACAAAATCCGGGCATACCTTAGATCCATGTAGGAGTGAGCCTGCTCGCGATAGCGGTGGGTCAGGCAGCAAAGATGTCGACTGACCGGACGCCATCGCTGGCAAGCCAGCTCCCACAGGTTTCAGTGGTGCTCACAAAATCCGGGCACACCTTAGATCCTTGTAGGAGTGAGCCTGCTCGCGATAGCGGTGGGTCAGGCAGCAAAGATGTCGACTGACCGGACGCCATCGCGAGCAGGCTCACTCCTACAGTATTCAGCGGTGCTCACAAAATCCGGGCACACCTTAGATCCTTGTAGGAGTGAGCCTGCTCGCGATAGCGGTGGGTCAGGCAGCAAAGATGTCGACTGACCGGACGCCATCGCTGGCAAGCCAGCTCCCACAGGTTTCAGTGGTGCTCACAAAATCCGGGCACACCTTAGATCCTTGTAGGAGTGAGCCTGCTCGCGATAGCGGTGGGTCAGGCAGCAAAGATATCGGCCGACGGGGCGCCATCGCGAGCAGGCTCGCTCCTACAGTATTCAGTGGTGCTCACAAAATCCGGGCACGCCCGAGATCCCTGTGGGAGCTGGCTTGCCAGCGATGGCATTCTTTCTGTCACAGAAAATCCCCGACTTGCACCGACCTCGAACATCCGCGCAAGCCCCGCTCTTTTGCGGTGCGCCCTAAGCAGTTTTTTCATTGTTCGCAGCCAACAATTTCCTGATTTTCCTCACCGCGCACATGGGCCACCATCGATCTCGCCAGCCCAAGCCTTTCACGCCAGAGTCCAGCAGAGACCGCAGCGTGGATTCACATCATTTGGCGCTGGCCGTACTGCCCATGACAAAACTAAATCAACAGCGTCGGGAGTGCTCCATGATCAAGTCCTTGTGTATCCGTCTCGCTCATCCTCTGGCGATCACCGCCCTTGCCGCCACGGTCGCGACCAGCGCCCAGGCCGGCACCCTGTCCATCGGCCACACCACGTGGGTCGGTTACGGCACGCTTTATCTGGCTCAGGACCTGGGCTATTTCAAGGAAAAAGGTCTGACCGTCGAATTGCCCGTGGTTGAAGAAGCCTCGATGTACATGGCCGCGCAGGCGTCCGGGCAACTCTCGGGCTCGGCGTCGACCATCGACGAAGTGCTCAAGTACCGGCCGCAATTCTGCTTCAAGGCGGTCGCGGCACTGGATGACAGCCATGGCGGCGACGGCGTGCTGGTCGGCAAGGATGTGCAAAGCCTGCAAGAACTCAAGGGCAAATCCGTCGCGGTGAACGAAGGCTCGACCTCGCAGTTCTGGCTCTCGTATCTGCTGAAAAAGAACGGCATGAAAATGAGCGACATCACCGTGCAGAACATGACCGCTGACGATGCCGCCACCGCGTTCATCGCCGGTCGCGTGCCCGCTGCGGTGACTTGGGAACCGCATCTGTCGATGGTCCGCGACAAGCAGCAAGGCAAGGTGTTGATCGACAGCAGCACCACGCCCGGAGTGATCGTCGATGTGGTGGCGCTCAACTGCAGCGTCATCGAAAAACAGCCGGAGGACGTCAAGGCGCTGGTCGCCGGTTTGTACAAAGCCGTGCAATACACCAAGGATCACCCGGAAGACGCTTACAAAATCATGGCCAAAGGCGTCGGCGGTTACCTGTCCGATCCGAAGGAACTGGCTGCCGCCGCGCAAGGCGTGCGCTTCTACGATCAGGCCATGAGCGAGAAGCTCCTCGGCGCACCGGGCCAGCCGGGTGACAGCGCCGCGTTGATCAAACTGGCCAACGAAACCGCCAGCGAGTTGCAAGGCAAACCCTACAACGTCAGTCATGACGAGTTGGTCGACAACCGTTTCGTCAGCCCGCTCTAGGAGGTCTGCAATGTTCAAGCGCAATTCGTGGCTGAGCCGCAGCCTCACGCCGAAAACCGCTTTGCCGGTACCCGTGGTGTGGAGCGCCAGCGGTCTGGCCTGGGTGTTGTTGGTCGGTCTGTGGGCCGGGTTGTCCTACGGCGGCATCGTGCCGGGGATGTTCTTGCCTACGCCGGGCGCGGTGGTCGAAGCGGCCGTGCGGTTGAGCCGCGACGGCACCCTTGGCACGCATGTCTGGGCCAGTGTCGAAGTGGTGATGGTCGGCTTCATTGTGTCGTCGCTGGTGGCGGTACCGTTGGGATTACTGATGGGCAGCTTCCGCATCGTCCAGGCGTTTCTGGAACCGCTGGTGAACTTCATTCGTTATCTGCCGGTGACCTCGTTCGTGCCGCTGTTCATCCTGTGGATCGGCATCGGTCTGGAACAGCGGGTGTCGGTGATTATCTTCGGTGTGTTCTTCCAGCAACTGGTGATGATTGCCGATGTGTCGAAAGGTATTTCCAAGGACTTGATCAACGCCTCCTACACCTTGGGTTCCAACCGCCGTGATGCGGTGTTGCATGTGATCGCCCCGGCCTCGGTGCCCGGCGTGCTCGACACTTTGCGGGTAACCATGGGCTGGGCCTGGACCTATCTGGTGGTGGCCGAACTGGTCGCGGCGTCCAGTGGCCTCGGCTATTTGAGTCTGAAAGCCATGCGCGGCTTTCAGGTTGACGTGATTTTCCTCGCCATCGCGATCATCGGCCTGCTCGGTCTGGTGACTGATCAACTGTTCCGTTTTCTCCGCTTGAGGGTTGCCGCATGGGCTCAGTGACTGCTGCCAATCATCGTTTTATCGAACCGGTCGCGGCACCGGTGCAGGCCGCGCCACGCTTGCAGGTGGACAAGGTCAGCCTGCGCTACAAGAAGCCCGATGGCGGAACGTTTACCGCGCTGGAAGAGGTTTCATTCGAAGTGCCGGATCAGCAGTTCGCCGTGCTGGTCGGGCCGTCGGGTTGCGGCAAGTCGAGCCTGTTGTACTTGACCGCTGGCCTGGCCGAACCCACCTCCGGCGAGATCTACGTCGGCGGCCAGCAGGTGCAAGGTCCCGGCGCGGATCGCGGCATGGTCTTTCAGAGCTATACGTTGTTCCCGTGGCTGACGGTACGACAGAACGTCGAGTTCGGCCTCAAGCGTCGTGGCCTGCCGGCGGCGCGGCGCAAAGAGATTGTCGATTACTACGTCAACGAAGTCGGCCTCGCCGGGTTCGCCGACAGCTACGCCAAACAGCTCTCGGGCGGGATGATGCAGCGCGTGGCGATTGCGCGGGCGCTGGCCAATGATCCGCAGATTTTGCTGATGGACGAACCGTTCGGTGCGCTGGATAGCCAAACGCGTTTGCAGATGCAGCAGTTGTTGCTGCGGGTGTGGGGCAACAGCAAAAAAACCGTGCTGTTCGTCACCCACGACATCGACGAAGCGATTCTGCTCGGTGACCGGGTCTATGTGATGGGCGCCAAGCCGGGGCGGATCAAGCAGATTCTCGACGTACCGATCGAGCGTCCGCGCTCGCTGGACATGGTCATGGAACGCTCATTCATCGACATGAAACGGCAGATCTTCGGCCTGCTGCACGACGATCTGGAAGAAGTGCACTGATCACGCAATACCCCTGTAGGAGCTGCCGAAGGCTGCGATCTTTTGATCTTGTTTTTTAAGATCAAGAGATCGCAGCCTTCGGCAGCTCCTACAGGGGCATTGTTGTATTGAAGGTTATGAGGAAAACCAGGCTCAAGGCGCGGCGGGAAGCAGGAAGCGGGCGATCACTGGCAGGTGATCGGAGATGCGCAACGTATCGTCCTGACGCACCGTCGCCTCGATCCGCTTGATCTTCGGGCTGTAGAAAAGATAGTCGACCGTGCGATCCGGGCCGTTGAGGCCGGGGTCGTTGGGGTAGTGGGTCAGCCACTGCGCACGGTCGATGCCGCTGGCTTCGTTGTTGGTCGGGATCATCGGGTATTTGTCCCACAGCAGGTGCAACTCGCTGTCGGCGGAGTACGGCCGGCGCTGTTCGGCAGGCAAGCGACGATACTGGCCGAGCGGCAACAGATTGAAATCGCCACCGATCAGCCACGGCAAGCCCTGGCTTTCATACTTGTCGAGCACTTTGGCCACTGCGGTCACTTGCGCCTGCAAGGTGTCGTCCGGTTGGCGGGCGCGCTCAAGATGGGTGTTGAATACGGTGAGTTGCCCGCCGTCGCTGAGCGGCAGTTTGGTCGCCAGCAGCGCATCTTTCGGCTGGAACTGACCGTTGATGAAATTGGCCGATGCCACTGGCAGTTGCAGGCGTTCGGCATGCTCGATGCGGTAGCGGCTGAGTGTCGCCAGTTGTCGGCCAACGCTGCCGAAGATATGCGGTTCAGGGACGAAATCGGCTTTCCAGTCAAACGCGCTGGCGCTGCACGGATACAGATCGGCCACGCGTTCCTGCAACAGTTTGAGCTGGTCCTGATAGTCGCTGGCCTTGGCGCCATCATCCAGTTCCTGCAACAAGACCACATCGGGCTGCTCGTCGCGGATCACCCGTGCCACTTCATCGAGGCTGAAGGCCATGTCTTCCAGCGTTGGCGCTTCATCCTCGCCCTGAGCCAGGTCGTTCCAGAACACGTAACGCTTGCCGGCGAGGTACTGCACGTTCCACGTCATGACTTTCAGCGCCTGCCCGGGCACCAGCATCGGCGGGGTTCCGGTACAGCTGACCGGCAGGGTTTCCCGGGCGTCGGGGCGCCAGGTCAGGCCGAAGATGAGCCCGCCCACCAGAACGATGGCGAGCACAATGAGGAGCAGGGTGTAGCGCAGTAGGCGGGTCATGGCTCGACTTATAGCGTTACAAAAAGTGGCCCCGAGCATACCCGAGTGCGCCGCCATCGCCCAAGAGCAAAGCAGTCAGACCGAACTGTCGCGCTTGTCAGGCAGTTCACTGATCAGCATGAACAGCCGGAACAACACCACGCTGGTGAACAGTTGCAGGAAACTGTGCGCACTGTCGATCAGTACGGCAAGCGCCGGGTTCTGCGGGTCGGGATAGACCTGCAGGGTCAAACCCTTGAGCAGCCACAACGGCCCCATCACACAGAGAATGCACAGCAGGATTCGCCAGAAATGCCCACGGGTCAGGCGCAGGCTTTCTTTCATCGCGTGCAATGGGTTGAGGCCACGCAGCACCAGCAGGTACTCGCCGAACGCCAGCATCACCATCAGGATCAGGCCCGGCAGGAAATACAGCGAAAGCCCCAGCAGAATCAGCAACGTGTTGAGCGCCGTGAGCAGAGCGAAACGCGGCCATAACCGGGCGGACATGGCCAGCAGGTCGAGGGTGCGCGGCGCTTCGCCACGGGTACGGGCATCGAGAAACAGGATCAGTGCGGCGGTGTACAACGGATAGACCAGCAGCCCGACAATGATGCTGTAAGCCGAGAAGCTGTCCGGATCGCTGGCGCGATCGACCACTTGTTGCAGCAGCGCTTCGACGATCACCAGCGGCAGGCACAGCTGCACGATGCTGGCCAAATGGCGTTTGAAAAAATACAGAGAGTCGCGCAGCACTTCGAAGGCATTCATCAGTCGGTATCGCAGGTCGAAAACAGTGGCTCACTTTAACCGATGATGCGCGGACGGACACAAACGTAAACATTCGGTAAAGGTCGTTGAAACATCCTGTCACTGTCTCCATTACAGGAGAGCACCTTGTCCACAGTGGGCGAGGGCAACGTTATCCCCGGCAATCTACGAGGTCGCCATGAACAGCGAAGAGCAAACCCTGATCGATGGACTGTTTTCCCGGCTGCAACAGGCCGAAACGGAGGCAGCCCCGCGTGACGCCCAGGCCGAGGCGCGGATCAAGGAACACCTGACACGCCAGCCGGCGGCAGGTTATTTCATGACCCAGGCGATTCTGGTGCAAGAGGCTGCGCTCAAGAGCCTCGACGAGCAAAACAAGCAACTGACCCAACAAGTCCAGCGTTTGCAGGCCGAACTGCAATCGGCCAAGGCGCAGAGTGCGCCACCGGCGCCAAGCGGCGGCGGTGGTTTCCTGTCGAGCATCTTTGGTGGCAGCCCACGTCCGGCGCCGACCCAGAGCGCCCCGGCGTCCACGGGCGGTTGGCGTGAGCCAGCGCCGCAGCAGAATTTTGGGAATCCGGCCCCGCAACAGAATTTCAGCGCACCGCCACCAAACTACGCGCAGCAAGCGGCCCCGGCGGCAGGCAGCAGTTTCCTCGGCGGCGCATTGAAAACCGCCGCGGGTGTGGCCGGTGGTGTGATGCTGGCGCAGGGCATCAGCAGCCTGTTTCATCACAATCAGCAGCCGGAAGAAATTGTTGAGGTGATCAAGGAAGAGCCGGCGCAGGTTGCCGACCAGAGCAACAACGACTGGGGCAACGATCAGCGCATGGCCGGCAATGACCAGGGTGGATTCACCGATACCGACTACAGCGATGACAACTCATCGTTCTTCGATGACGACGATTCCTTCGTCTGACCCCCACATTTCTCAGGTTTGATACCAAACCTGTGGTGAGGGGATTCATCCCCGATGGGCAGCGCAGCGGCCCCAAAGATGGGACTGCTACGCAGTCCATCGGGGATAAATCCCCTCACCACATTCACCATTCGTCAGTAGCACTTCGGCGCCTGCCGGTGTTTATTCGCTGAAACTTCCTCTTGGCTGGCATACTGGGCGCCTTTTTCGGGCCTGGCGCCTGATCCCGCTTCGGGCGCTTGCGCGCTCACAGGAACTCCGGTGAAAAAAATCGCAGTGTTCGCCGACGTGCAGAACCTCTACTACACCGTGCGTCAGGCCTATGGTTGCCACTTCAACTACGCCGCGCTGTGGGCCGACATCAGCAAGGACGGGCAGATCGTCGAGGCGTACGCCTACGCCATCGACCGTGGCGACAGCAAACAGCAGCAGTTCCAGCAGATCCTGCGCAACCTCGGCTTCACCGTGAAGCTCAAGCCTTACATCCAGCGCAGCGACGGCTCGGCCAAGGGCGACTGGGACGTGGGCATCACCCTCGACATCATGGACGCTGCCGACCATGTCGACGAAATCGTCCTGGCTTCCGGTGACGGCGATTTCGACATGCTGCTCGAACGCATCATCAGCAAACACGGTGTGCAAGCGGTGGCCTACGGTGTGCCCGGCCTGACCGCCAACTCGCTGATCCGCGCCGCCAGCCGTTACGTGCCGATCGAAGGCGCGCTGCTGCTGAAGAATTAAGCAGTTATTGAAGAATTTGTACGGAGTTGAACCCGGTTTGGAACGCATTGCAGTCATCGACTTTGAAACCACCGGCCTGTCGCCGAACAGCAGCTGTCGCGCCACGGAAATCGCCGTGGTCATGCTGGAAAACGGTCGCATCGTCGAGCGCTACCAGAGCCTGATGAACGCCGGCGTGCGCGTCCCGGCCTTCATCGAGCAACTGACCGGCATCAGCAACGCCATGCTGCGCACCGCGCCGTCGGCTGAACAGGTGATGAACGAGATCAACGAATTCGTCGGCTGCACGCCACTGGTCGCGCACAACGCCTCGTTCGACCAGAAATTCTGGGACTTCGAACTGGGGCGGATCAAGCGCACGCGCTTGCAGAACTTTGCCTGTTCGTTGCTGCTGGCCCGGCGCTTGATGCCAGCAGCGCCGAACCACAAACTCGGCACCCTCACCACCTTCGCGCGCTTGCCGCACACCGGCCAGGCTCACCGGGCCATGGCCGACGCCGAGATGGCGGCCAACCTGATGGCGCATCTGGCTGAAGAGTTACGCCACAAGCATGGCGTGCGCGAGCTATCGCACGACCTGCTGTGCAAACTGCAGAAAGTCCCCGCCGCCAAAGTCAGCGAACACCTGCAGCGCTATCGCTGATCACGCACCCCACACAGAACCCTTGTAGGAGTGAGCCTGCTCGCGAAAGCGGTCTGTCACTCGACATCATCGGTGACTGGCACACCGCTATCGCGAGCAGGCTCACTCCTGCGTTGGATTTGTGTTGGTTCGATCTATTTGCCGTTGCTTTCGATCTGGCCTAACGGCACGCGCTTTTCGATGGCGCTGGACAGCACAATCGACGTCTTGCTGAAGCCGAACTTCGCCACTCGGTTGATCAACTCCTCCAGTTCCGGCATCGAACCCACCGCGCCCTTCATGATCACGCACGGATCGCCTGTGACCCGGAAGCACTCGGTCAGTTGCGGGATTTTCACCAGTTCGTCGTAGACCTTCTGGCTACCGTTCTGATGCAGGCGCAGTTCAATCACGCACTGGATCGGCAGACCGATTTTCGACAGGTCGATTTTCGCCTCATACCCGGTGATCACCCCGGATGCCTCAAGCTTGGCCACGCGCTCGGCGACGGCTGGGGCGGAGAGGTTCACTTTGCGTGCCAGATCAGCGTAGGACGCGCGACCGTTTTCGAGCAGGGCACTGAGCAGCATGCGGTCGTATTTGTCCAAGGCCGGACTCCTGAAAATGCCAGACTTTCGAAATCGCGGCTTATCCCGCCGATCTCCGTGTTTTCAAAAGTGTACCGGCGCGATAAACAGGTTTTGTAACTTATTTTTGCCTGCGTGCCTTTCTAGAATAACCAATCTCCTGACTCTGACGTTCGAGCTGCCCATGCCTGCCTTGCGCCGTTTTTCCTTGCCTCTGATCGCCGCGTTTTTTGCGTTGTATGTGATTTGGGGATCGACCTATCTGGTGATTCGCATCGGCGTTGAATACTGGCCGCCGCTGATGCTCGGCGGCGTGCGTTTTGTCATCGCGGGGACGTTGATGTACGCCTTCCTGCGCTGGCGTGGGGCACCGGCACCGACCTGGGCGCAGTGGAAAGCGGCGGGGATCATCGGCATTTTGCTGCTCAGCTTCGGTAACGGCGCGGTCAGTGTTGCCGAGCACACCGGGGTGGCCTCCGGCGTTGCGGCATTGGCGGTGGCGACGGTGCCGCTGTTCACTTTGCTCTGTGGATATTTCTGGGGCGCGCGCAATACCCGCCTCGAATGGGCCGGGGTGGCGTTGGGGATCATTGGCATCGCCATGCTCAACATGGGCTCCAACCTGCAATCGAGTCCGATGGGTGCGGCGTTGCTGATTTTCGCGGCGGCGACCTGGGCCTTCGGTTCGGTGTGGAGCAAGCATCTGCCGTTGCCGCAGGGCGCGATGGCCAGCGCCGTGGAAATGCTGGTCGGAGGGGTGGTCCTGCTGATCGGCAGCGCGGTGAGTGGCGAACGCCTGCAAGCGGTGCCGCCCGTTGAAGGCTGGCTGGCGTTGGCGTATCTGATCTTTTTCGGCTCGATCATCGCCTTCAATTCCTACATGTATCTGCTCAAGCATGTGCGTCCGGCAGCGGCGACCAGTTACGCCTACGTCAACCCGGCGGTGGCGGTGTTGCTGGGGATTGTGTTTGTCGGTGAGACCATCGGGATCGAAGAAGCACTGGCGATGCTGGTAATCATCAGCGCTGTGGTGTTGATTGGCTTGCCGCAGTGGCGTCGGCCAGCACAGCCGCCGGTCGTGGCGCCGACAGCCGTTCACGAAGAACAGCGGGTGAATTAGGGTAAACTGCGCGCAATTGCATCCTTGTTTTGCGCAACCGCGCTGATTTTTCCTACGGTACTCCCATGACTTTCGCCTCCCTTGGCCTGATCGAACCCTTGCTGCGCTCCCTCGAGAAGCTCGGCTACCAGACCCCGACGCCGGTTCAGGCGCAAGCCATTCCGGCCGTTCTGGCCGGTCGTGACCTGATGGCAGCGGCCCAGACCGGCACCGGCAAGACCGCCGGTTTCGCTTTGCCGCTCCTACAGTTGCTGGCCATGGAAGGGCCGAAAGTCACCGCCAACTCGGCGCGTGCGCTGATTCTGGTGCCGACCCGCGAGTTGGCCGAGCAGGTTCATGAATCCGTGCGCCAGTACGCCGAAAACCTGCCACTGCGTACTTATGCGGTGTACGGCGGCGTCAGCATCAACCCGCAAATGATGAAACTGCGCGGCGGCGTTGATGTGCTGGTTGCCACGCCTGGTCGCCTGATCGACCTGTTCCGCCAGAACGCGCTGAAACTCGATCAGTTGCAAACTCTGGTGCTGGATGAAGCCGATCGTATGCTCGACCTCGGTTTCTCCGAAGAGCTGGCGAACATTTACCGCATGCTGCCGAAAAAACGCCAGACCCTGCTGTTCTCCGCGACCTTCTCCGACGACATCCGCCTGCTGGCCGGACAGATGCTCAACGATCCGCTGAGCATTGAAGTCAGCCCGCGCAACGTCGCCGCCAACACCGTCAAGCAATGGGTGGTGACGGTGGACAAGAAGCGCAAGGCCGAATTGTTCGTGCACCTGATGCGCAAGAACAAGTGGAAGCAGGTACTGGTGTTCGCCAAGACTCGCAATGGCGTCGATGCACTGGTGGAAAAACTTCAGGGCCTTGGCGTGAACGCCGATGGCATCCACGGCGACAAGCCGCAGGCGACGCGTCAGCGTGCACTGGATCGTTTCAAGCTCAGCGAAGTGCAGATTCTGGTCGCGACTGACGTTGCCGCCCGTGGTCTGGACATCGAAGACCTGCCGTTGGTGGTCAACTTCGATCTGCCAATCGTGGCCGAGGATTACATTCACCGGATCGGCCGTACCGGTCGTGCGGGCGCAACCGGCGAGGCGATTTCGCTGGTGTGTGCCGATGAGGTGAACATGTTGTCGGCGATTGAAATGCTCACGCGTCAGACCCTGAAGCGCCAGAACGAGCCGGATTTCGAACCTGAGCACCGTGTGCCGGACACCGATGCCAGCGGTCAGGTAATCAAAAAGCCGAAGAAGCCGAAAAAGCCCAAAACCTCTGGCGGTGGCGGCAAGCGCAATCTCGGTAAGTGGGTCGACAGCGGCGAGACCCAGGCGCCGGAGCCTTCGATCAAGCCAGTGCGCAAGGTGCCGGTATTCAACACCGGGCCGCGCAAGCGTAAACCTTAATATTCGCTGCACCTGTAAGGCCGCTATCGCGAGCAGGCTCACACCTACATTGGAACGAATTTCCCTGTAGGAGTGAGCCTGCTCGCGAAGGGCGCAACGCGGTCTTCAGTCCTTGCGCAACCACTCCAGCATCCCAAAACCCGCAGCCCGGCCACTGGCAAAACATCCCGTCAGCAGATATCCCCCGGTCGGCGCTTCCCAATCCAGCATTTCCCCCGCACAGAACACCCCCGGCAACGCTTTGAGCATCAATCGCTCATCCATTGCTTCGAACATCACGCCACCGGCGCTGCTGATCGCTTCGTCCAGCGGCCGGGTTTTGATCAATGTCAGCGGCAACGCCTTGATTGCCCGGGCCAACAGCGCTGGATCGGTGAAGGTCGCCGCGTCGGTCAACTCCCGCAACAACGCGGCTTTCACCCCATCAATCCCGACCTGACTGTGCAGATGCTTGGCCATTGAGCGCGAACCACGCGGTTTGCTCAACGCAGCCTGCAATTTATCCACAGGCCGGCCCGGCAGCAGATCGATGTGGACAGTGGCTGAGCCATGCACATTGATCGCCTCCCGAATCGGCGCCGACAGCGCGTAGATCAAACTTCCTTCAATCCCTGTCGCGGTGATGACGCATTCGCCCAGACGCGGGATGTCGTCGTTCAAACCAATGGCGATGTTTTTCAGCGGCGCCCCGGCGAATTTGCTGACGAGGTGTTCGCTCCAGGCTTGCACCTCGAAGCCACAATTGCTCGGCTGCAACGGCGCCAGTCCTACACCGCGCTGTTCCAGTGGCAGCATCCACGCGCCGTCGGAACCCAGTCGCGACCAACTGCCGCCGCCAAGGGCGAGCAGAGTGGCGTCCGGTTTGAGGGTTATTTCGCCGTCGGGGCTGGCGATGCGCAACGCACCCTGTTGATTCCAACCGAGCCAGCGATGGCGGGTGTGGATAACTACGCCACTGTCGCGCAGGCGCTTGAGCCAGGCACGCAGGAGCGGGGCGGCTTTCATGTCGGTGGGGAATACACGGCCCGAGCTACCGATAAAAGTTTCAATGCCCAGGTCGTGAATCCAGCGGCACAGTGCGTCGGCATCGAAGCCGCGCAGCAGCGGAGCGATGTGCGGGGCGCGTTCGGCATAGCGCGAGAGGAAGGCCGGATAAGGTTCGGAGTGGGTGATATTCATGCCGCCGACGCCGGCCAGCAGGAACTTGCGGCCCACCGAGGGCATGCCGTCGTAGAGGTCGACACGCACTCCGGCCTGACTCAGCACTTCGGCGGCCATCAGGCCGGCGGGGCCACCGCCGATGATGGCGATGTGAGCGGGGAGGGAGGCGGGAGTCTGGGTCATGGCGTGCGCTGCGGTCTGGCGGGATAAGGCGCGCATTCTAACAGCCGGGATTCCTGTAGGAGCTGCCGCAGGCTGCGAACTTTTGCTGTTGATTTTTAGCAGCCAATCAAAAGATCGCAGCCTGCGGCAGCTCCTACACAGAGTTGGTTAAATATTAACCATAGTTCTGTACGCCATAGCCAGCATGGGCTGTAGTCCCTTTCGCTCAGGTTATCCACAGGCCGTTCCACAGCGATTGTGGGTAACGCAGCACAACTCAATGACAACCGTGTGACTGCCAGACCCGCTGCGCGCTGTGATGGAGAATGCCGTGGCGGCGGGCGAGGGCGCGGCGATCCTTGCTGTAGCCACCGCCAATGACGCCGACCACTGGGATGTCGCGACCCAGGCAATGGCGCATCACACTTTCATCGCGGGCGGCGACGCCTTCATCGGTCAGTTGCAGATAACCGAGGGCGTCGTCCTTGTGCACATCGACGCCGGCGTCGTACAGCACCAGATCCGGTTGATACAGCGGCAGCAAATAGTTGAGCGCATCCTCCACCACGCGCAAATATTCGGTGTCGCCCATGCCTTTGGGCAGCGGAATGTCCCAGTCGCTTTCAGCTTTGCGTGCAGGAAAGTTCTTCTCGCAGTGCAGGGAAACGGTGATCGCTTCAGGGGTGTCGTGGAGGATCCGCGCGGTCCCGTCGCCCTGATGCACATCGCAATCGAAGATCAGCACCCGGTTCACCCGGCCGCTTTGCAGCAGATAGTGGCTGATGATCGCCAGGTCATTGAAGATGCAAAAACCGGCCGGGTAGTCGTAATGGGCGTGATGAGTGCCACCCGCCAAGTGACAGGCCAGACCATGTTCCAGTGCTTTTTCCGCCGCCAGTATCGAGCCGCCGACCGCTCGCACGGTTCGCCGGGCCAACGCTTCGTTCCATGGCAGGCCGAGGCGCCGCTGGTCTTCGCGGGACAACTCGCCGCTCATGTAACGTTCGATATAGCTACGGTCATGGGCGAGGGCGAGGAT
Source organism: Pseudomonas sp. TH06 (assembly GCF_016651305.1). Classification (GTDB taxonomy): domain Bacteria; phylum Pseudomonadota; class Gammaproteobacteria; order Pseudomonadales; family Pseudomonadaceae; genus Aquipseudomonas. The sequence continues at coordinate 2,406,979 of NZ_JAEKEC010000001.1, forward strand.
GTCGTTGGGACAGATTTGCGGACGCAGCAACTCGGCGTCACTGGTCAGGCCGCTGTCGACCAGGTGATCGCGCAGCAAGCGGAACTTGTCCATGGGAAAACGGTGATCCGCCGGGAACTCCGGGCTGTAGTCTTCGTGGTAGATCAGCGGCAGTGGCATGGTGATTTCATGTGGGAAACGTAGGAAAGAGTGAAGGATCCTACCAGCGATGTAGACTTGCGGCATGGAAACGGAGGGGCACGATGGAGCCAATACTGGAACTTGAAAGTGCACGCCTGCTGATGCGTCAGTGGCAGGACGAGGATTTGCCGGCATTTGCCGCGATGTGTGCCGATCCTCAGGTGATGCGCTACTTTCCGGCCCCGTTGAGTCGACTGGAAAGCGCTGCGTTGATCGGCCGCGTACGTGGGCATTTTGCCGAGCACGGTTACGGCCTCTGGGCACTGGAGCGCAAGGACAGCGGCGAATTTATCGGTTTCACCGGCCTGGGCGTGGTCGGTTTCGATGCGCCGTTCACCCCCGCGGTGGAAATCGGCTGGCGTCTGGCCAAGGAACATTGGGGCCTCGGCTACGCCAGCGAAGCGGCCTGGACCGCTCTGCGCTGCGGGTTTGACCGGTTGGCCCTGAAGGAGATCGTGGCCTTCACGGCACAAAGCAATCTGCCGTCGGAAAAAGTCATGCAGGCGATCGGCATGCATCACGATGCGGCCAATGATTTTGATCATCCGAAACTCGCCGCCGATCATCCTTTACAAAGACATGTGCTGTATCGCATCACCCGGGAGCAGTGGCTGCAAACCTTGCATGGATAAGCCGACACGGACGTTTACAATGGCCGCCAAATCATTGGCCCGCGCCAGAACCAGAATCGGCCGCCGCAGCCAAGACTGCGCGGCATAGCTTTGTGTGAGGAGAGTCTGAATGAGCCAAGTGTTGGAAGATCTGGTCGATTTGCTGACCCTGGAACCGATCGAAGAAAACCTCTTCCGTGGCCGCAGCCAGGACCTGGGGTTCCGTCAGTTGTTCGGTGGTCAGGTGCTCGGTCAGTCGCTATCGGCGGCCAGTCAGACTGTTGAGGAAGCCCGCCATGTGCATTCCATGCACGGCTATTTCCTGCGCCCGGGCGACGCGAAGTTGCCGGTGGTGTATTCGGTGGACCGCGTGCGCGACGGCGGCAGTTTCAGCACCCGTCGCGTGACGGCGATCCAGAAGGGGCATCCGATCTTCACCTGCAGCGCTTCGTTTCAATACGACGAAGAAGGCTTCGAACATCAGAGCCAGATGCCTGTCGTGGTCGGCCCGGAAAACCTGCCGTCCGAGCTGGAGCTGACCCAGCAACGCGCGCACCTGATCCCGGAGCACATGCGTGAAAAACTGCTGTGCCCGAAACCGATCGAAGTGCGCCCGGTCACCGAAAAAGACCCCTACAACCCGCAGCCAGCGGATCCGGTGAAATACGTATGGTTCCGCGCCGATGGTGCACTGGCCGACATTCCGGCACTGCACAAATACCTGCTGGCTTACGCTTCGGATTTCGGTCTGCTGACCACTTCGATGCTGCCCCACGGCAAGTCGGTCTGGCAGAAAGACATGCAGGTCGCCAGCCTCGATCACGCGTTGTGGTTCCACAACGATCTGCGCGCCGATGACTGGTTGCTCTACGCGATGGACAGTCCGTGGGCCGGCAACTCTCGTGGTTTCTCCCGTGGCAGCGTGTACAACCGTGCCGGACAACTGGTGGCCTCGGTAACCCAGGAAGGCTTGATCCGTCATCGCAAGGATTGGGCATGAGCCTGACTGAAGTTCGTCATTGGGTGTTCGACATGGACGGCACGCTGACCGTCGCCGTGCATGATTTTGCGGCGATTCGCGTGGCGCTGGCGATCCCGCCCGAGGACGACATCCTCACGCATCTCGCCGCGCTGCCGGCGGATGAAGCCGCGGCGAAACATGCCTGGTTGCTGGAACATGAGCGCGATCTGGCGCTGGGATCGAAACCGGCCACCGGCGCTGTGGAACTGGTGCGTGACCTGCATTCGCGCGGGTATCGCCTCGGCATTCTGACGCGCAATGCGCGGGAGCTGGCGCACGTCACCCTTGAGGCCATCGGCCTCGCTGACTGCTTTGCGGTGGACGATGTGCTGGGCCGCGATGAAGCGCCGCCGAAACCTCATCCGGGTGGATTGCTGAAGTTGGCAGAAGCCTGGAAAGTGCCGGCCAGTGAGATGGTGATGGTTGGCGATTACCGCTTTGATCTGGATTGCGGGCGAGCGGCGGGCGCACGGACAGTGCTGGTGAACCTGCCGGATAATCCGTGGCCGGAGCTGACGGATTGGCATGCGCAGGATTGTCTCGAATTACGGCGGATGCTTTTGGCCTGAGAATTTTGTTGTCAGAAGGGGCGCCTTCGCGAGCAGGCTCGCTCCTACATTAGATCTCCTGTGCACAGAGATTTTGTGCAATGCGTAAATCCATTGTGGGAGCGAGCCTGCTCGCGAAAAGGCCCGCACAGTCGCCACAAAAATTACTGCTCGAACAGAGCCTTCTGCCCCTCCGGCGAGGTCAGCATCCCATCGCCGTTATGCCCGACCCCGGGCACTTCCACCAGCCGCTGATTCACCCCTTCCGGATGGCGGCGCAGCAAATAGCCGAAGTACAACTTGCCGCGCTCGAGCCGATACGCACCTTGCGCTTCGGCGGCACAGCCCTTGTCCAGTGCCGGATGTTGCGGGTCGATGTCCTGCTGCCCAAGCAGATAAATCACCTCGCGCTTGATGTAACTGCTTTCAAGCTGCAACGGCGTTTGCCCACCGGCGTACACCGGCATATCTGACAGACCGTACTTCCAGCGATTGAAACCCACGCACTTCGCGTGATCGAACGCCACCGGCCGTTGCTCGTTGAAATAAGCGTAGGAAGACGGGTTGGCCACCACATAACGCAAGCGGATGCCATTGGCCTTCAGCGCGGGTTGATCCTTGGCGAGCAGGGCATAACGCTGCACCACTTGGCCACCGCCGGAGTGGCCGAAAATCACGATCTGCTTGACGTCCGGAAACTGCTTGCGGTCAGTGACACGCGCGACGATTTCATCCAGCGCCGCGTAGGAGCTCAACGGATTCGGCCCTGTGGATAAACCACCGCCCATCCACTCGTTACCCTTCCAGCGCAACAATGTTGCGGGAAGCGAGTACAGGGCGACATCACTTTCATTGAGAAACTGCGGCGCGATCACCAGCGTGTGCGCGGTTTGCCCGGCCAGTTCGGCGGCACTCTCGGCGCTCTTGCGATAGGTTTCGGCGTTGCGCAAACGGCCATGAATGACGATCAGCACCCGCTCGATTTTTTCAGGCGCCGGGCCGATGCCTACTGCCATTTCCCCGGCCTTCAGTTGCAAGCGCCCGGGACTGATCGCGTCGACGCCGGCCGCTTGAGCGGTGCTGCCAATGATCAGTAAAGCCAAAAGCCATTTATGCATTTACAGGTTTTTCGCCGCGAAGGTGTCGCACTGGCCGACCTGGCCCTGCGCGAATCCGGTTTTGAACCAGCGCACCCTTTGCGCCGACGTACCGTGGGTGAACGAGTCTGGCACCACACGGCCCTGACCCTGTTGCTGCAAGCGATCATCACCGATGGCGTTGGCGGCGTTCAAGGCTTCTTCGATGTCGCCCGGTTCCAGCCAGTTCAGACGTTTCTGCGCGTTGTAGGCCCAGACGCCGGCCAGGCAGTCGGCTTGCAACTCCTGGCGTACCAATAAGCCACCGTCACCTTCCATCTGCCGACCTTGCTGGCGGGCTGCCTGAATTTTCGCCGAGACACCGAGAAGCGTCTGCACATGATGTCCGACTTCGTGTGCGATCACGTAGGCCTGGGCAAAGTCGCCCGCGGCCTTGAAGCGTTGCGACATTTCCTGGAAAAACGCCATGTCCAGATAGACCTTCTGATCCGCCGGGCAGTAGAACGGCCCGGTGGCGGAAGTGGCCAGACCACAGGCGGAGTTGACCCGATTGCTGAACAGCACCAGGGTCGGATCCTTATATTGCCGGCCGGCCTGCTGGAAAATCGAACCCCAGGTGTCCTCGGTGTCGCCGAGGATCGAGCGGACGAACTCAGCCTGTTCATCGTTGGCCGGCGGTGCCTGGCGGGTTTGCGAGGTGGGCGCCGACTGCTGTCCCGATTGCCCGACGAGCTGACCGAGAATTTGCAGAGGATCCTGCCCGGTGATCCAGCCGATACCAACGATCAACAGGATGGCGCCCAGACTCAGGCCCTTGCCGCCGCCAAACCGCATCCCGCCACCGCCACCGCCGGTATCATCACCACGGGCATCGACGACGTTGTCGCTGCGTCGGCCTTTTTTCCATAGCATGTGGGAATCCTCTGAATAAACGTGGTGATGAGTGTTGCTGGTGTGCGAGAGCGGCGCCAGTCCGGTCGTCAGACACCTGAACGGCCCCGACGGTTCGATGGCCAGTCAAGGATCATGTGCCCGACGTGAACTATAACGGTGTGCCGTCAGGCCTGCTGTTTTTCATGTGCTTCACTTCCAGCGATTGAAACCCGTGAATCGCGTGTGATTGAACGTCACGGGTCGCTGTTCATTGAACCAGTTGCACGAGTAACCACTCACGACCACATGACGCAGGTGGCAAAAGCCATTTATGCATTTACAGATTCTTCGCCGCGAAGGTGTCGCACTGGCCAACCTGGCCCTGCGCGAATCCGGTGTTGAACCAGCTCACCCTTTGCTCGGCGGTGCCGTGAGTAAACGAGTTCGGATCTACATCCTCATCCAGCAGGAGATCATCACCGCCGTCGAAGGCGGCGTCCAAGGCTTCTTCGATATCATCGGGCTCCAGCCAGTTCAGACGCTGCTGAGCGTTGAAGGCCCAGACTCCGGCCAGGCAGTCGGCCTGCAATTCCAGGCGCACATCGAGTCCACTCTCGCCGACGACAGTCTCCCCGCGCGCTTTAGCCTCATTTATTTTTTTGTGGCTTCCCAAAAAGTTCTGGACGTGGTGTCCGACTTCATGAGCGATGATGTAGGCCTGCGCGAAGTCGTTGACGGTTGAGGGGGTTGTCGTCTGTTCATCTAGCCAGCGCAGATCAATATAGATTTGCTGATCAGTGGGGCAATAGACCGCACCGTGCTTTTGCGCGTCTACTACACCGCAGGCCGAGGGTTTTTTTTCGTTGTATAACACCAGAGTCGGTGGGGAATATGCCTGACCTGACTCGGCGAAAAACTCAGTCCATACCTCTTCGGTACTTCCCAGTACCGCCTCGATGAATACGCGATGCGGATCGTCTTTTAAAAGGGCGGCGATCTCTGCGTCGTGCTGCGCCTTGACTACGGCCGCCGCCGCAGGACCGACGGTAGTTTCAAGCGCTGCCCAGTACCCTCCGTAGGCGACCGCAAGGGAGGCAATCAGCCCTGTGGCCAAGGCTATCCCTGTCGCGCTACGGCGCTCCTTTTGCTTTCGCTGATCGTCCACGTTGTTGCTGCGTTCAGATTTGTTCCATAACATTTTGCTTATCTCTCATAGGTTTATGGGCGTTTATTGCCCGGCCTATGAATATCCGCATGTGGAGGGTGTTGCAGGCGCAATGTGTAAGAGCGCGTAAGCCACTTTCGGCTGATGAAATAAATGTCGTTCTTTTCAGTATTAACTTGTCGAAAATGACTACGTCCGGATGTAATCCGGGCAGGGCTTCTTTATGCGCTCAGGAAACCTTCCAGCCATCGCCCCGGAAGTGTCCGAAGTGTTGTGATCGAATGAAGCTGTGCGCTGTTCGCCCGGTATTTCGAATGTTGTCTGTAAGAGCCAGAACTCCGGCTCTAGATTGTTGCGCAGTATTTACAGGGAGGTCCCATGACCGTCAGCACACCGTTATCCGGAATAAACCAGCCCTTCAAAGGGATTATGCTGATCGTCGTGGCGACCTTCCTGTTCTCCAGTCATGACGCCCTGTCGAAGTACCTCTCGGGCTTCTATCCGATCGTGATGGTGGTATGGGCGCGATATGTGGTGCACACGTTGTTGATGGCGGGGATTTTCCTGCCGCAGTCCGGTCTACGCGTCCTGCGTACAAAAAAGCCTTTGTGGCAGTTGGCCCGCGCACTTTGCCTGCTGGGCACCAGCCTCTTTTTCACCACGGCGCTGTTGTATATCCCGCTGGCGGAAGCCACCGCGGTGAACTTCCTGGCACCCGTGCTGGTGACGGCGCTGTCGGTGCCGCTGCTGAAGGAACGGGTAACGCGGGGGCAGTGGATTGCGGTGATTTGCGGCTTTATCGGCGTGCTGATCATCGTGCACCCCGGCGGTGAACTGTTTACGCCGGCGGTGTTGCTGCCGTTCTGCTCGGCACTGTTTTTCTGCTTCTACCAACTACTGACGCGCAAGCTCGCGGCAATCGACAGCCCGACCACCAGCAACTTCTTTGCCGGGTTGTGCAATACGTTGGTGATGAGCGCGCTGGTGCCGTTCTTCTGGCAGGTGCCGACCTTGACTCACGCCGGGTTGATGCTGGCGCTGGGTACGTGCGGGATGACCGCGCATTTGTTTCTGACCCAGGCGTTCCGGCATGCCGCACCGGCATTGCTGGCGCCGTTCGGTTATTGCCAGATCGTCTTTGCGGGGTTGTTGGGCTGGCTGCTGTTCAATCACACACCGAGTCTGTTGACGGTGATCGGCATTGCGGTGATCTGTTGCAGCGGCCTGGCGGCGGCGTGGCAGCAGAGCCGCCGCTGAAGGAATCCACACGCTTTTTTGCCGAATACAAAACCCTGTAGGAGCTGCGGCACGCTGCGATCTTTTGATTTTTAAAACAAGATCAAAAGATCGCAGCGTGCCGCAACTCCTACAGAGGGGCGCAAGCGTTATTCAGTGACGGTTGGAATCTTGCGCGGCGCCATGAAGTACATCCAGGTCAGCGCGAGGAAGTACATCGCCGGAATCAGCGTGAACAGCACCGTGTAGTTATTGTTGGTAACCGTCAGGATATGGCCGACGATCTGGGTCATGAACATCCCGCCGATCGCCGCGCACATGCCGCCAAAGCCGAATACCGTGCTCATCATGTGCTTGGGCGTGTAGTCCATCACCAGGCTCCAGATGTTCGCCGTCCACGCCTGATGCGCGCCGATCGCCAGAGAGATGGCGGCCACCGCAACCCACAGATTGGCGGAGCCTGCGGCCATGACGACGCCGATGATGCAGCAGGCAAACAGGAACATCGACAGTAGCCGCGCCTTGATCGAGTTCATCCCGCGACCGATCAGGAACGAAGACAGAATGCCGCCGCCCACACTGCCGAAGTCGGCGGTGACGTAGATGATGATCAGCGGGATGCCCATCTGGGTCACGTTGATGCCCAGGTTGTATTGCTGATTGAGAAACGGCGGCAGCCAGTACAGGTAGAACCAGAACACCGGCGCAGTCAGCGAGTAGGCGAGGGCGAAGGCCCAGGTGCCACGCATGCGGAGGATTTTCGAGAACGGTACGCGGGCCTGTTCCGGTTCGACTTCCTGCTGGATGTAATCCAGTTCCGATTGTTTGACGCTCGGGTGGTCTTCCGGGTTGAAGTACTTCAGACCCCAGAACAGCAGCCAGATGCCGCCCAGCGCCGACATGCACAGGAACGCGGCCTGCCAGCCCCACACATGCAGCACCAGAGGCAACAGCATCGGCGTGAACATCGCACCGACGTTGGTCCCGGCGTTGAAGATGCCGGTGGCCACTGCACGTTCGCCGGCAGGGAACCACAGGCGCGTGGTTTTCACGCAGGCCGGGTAGTTCGCCGCTTCCGTCAGACCGAGGATAAACCGGCAAACCATGAAGCCGACCGCCGAAGTCGCCAGACCGTGAGCGCCGGTGGCCAGGCTCCACAACAAAACTGCGCAGAAGAACACGCGTTTGACGCCGACCCGGTCGATCAATCGCCCTTGCAGCACGAAGCCGATGGCGTAACCGACCTGAAACCAGAAATTGATGTTGGCGTAATCCATCGCCGTCCAGCTCATTTCCTTGGCGAGGATGGGCTGCATGACACCGAGCGCGGCGCGGTCGATGTAGTTCAGGGTCGTGGCGAAAAACACCAGCGCCAGCATCCCCCAACGGGTTTTGCCGACCGCCATGGCGCCGCGGATCTTGTCGCCGATGCCACCCGTGGCAGTGCTCATGGCCGGAGCCATGCGGGAAGTCTGTGAAGGAATCATGTGTTCCACCCGTTTTTGGATTTTTTATTTGGTGTGCTTTTTCTTGCACGCTGCGACCGGTGGTTCAGATCCGGACTCAATGTGCGGTCGATGTTGGGCAGTGGACGAAAAACCGTCAATTCGCCAAACCGCCATTGTGTTCGATAATCGCACGCAAAACTAACCGGGTAGTACACTTTAAATTGCTGCGCGAAGGGATGCAGCGAATAATTTCCCCCACGACAAAAACGATCCCCCGCCATACAGCGGCGCAGTCCGGGAGTTGAAGCATGCAGCGTTCCATTGCCACCGTTTCCTTGAGCGGCACCCTGCCGGAAAAACTCGAAGCCATCGCCGCCGCCGGGTTCGACGGGGTGGAGATTTTCGAAAACGACCTCCTGTACTACGACGGCAGTCCACGGGAAATTAAACAGATGTGCGCCGACCTCGGCATCGCCATCACTCTGTTTCAGCCATTCCGCGATTTCGAAGGCTGCCGACGTGATCGTCTGGCGCGCAACCTTGAGCGGGCCGAACGCAAGTTCGACCTGATGCAGGAGCTGGGCACCGACCTTGTGTTGGTGTGCAGCAACGCGTCGGCCGACAGCGTTGGCGATCAGCAAATCCTGATCGACGATTTGCGCTTGCTCGCCGAACACGCCGGTGCGCGCGGTTTGCGCATCGGCTACGAAGCGTTGGCATGGGGCCGTCATGTAAATACTTATCAACAGGTGTGGGACATCGTGCGCCAGGCCGATCACCCAAGCCTTGGCGTGCTGCTCGACAGCTTTCACACCCTGTCGCTGAAAGGCGATCCGCGCGCCATCGCCGACATTCCCGGCGACAAGATTTTCTTCGTGCAAATGGCCGACGCGCCGATCCTGGCCATGGACGTGTTGGAGTGGAGCCGACATTTCCGTTGTTTTCCGGGGCAGGGCGAGTTCGATCTGCCGGGGTTTCTCGCGCCGATCATCAAGAGTGGTTACACCGGGCCACTGTCGCTGGAAATCTTCAACGACGGTTTCCGCGCCGCACCGCCACGGGCCAACGCGGCAGACGGCTTGCGTTCGCTGTTGTACCTGGAGGAGAAAACCCGGCAACGCTTGGAACAGGAAACCCAGCCTGTCGCCAATCGCGAAATCCTCTTCGAAACACCCAAGGCCAGCGAGTACAACGGCATCGAGTTTCTCGAGTTCGCCGTCGATGAAAGCCTCGGCGCCAAGCTTTCGAATTGGCTGGAGCGTCTGGGCTTCGTCAAGGCCGGGCAACACCGCTCGAAGAGTGTCAGCCTGCTGCGCCAGGGCGATATCAACCTGATCCTCAACTCCGAGCCGTACTCGTTTGCACACAGTTTTTTCGAGGCTCATGGCCCATCGTTGTGTGCCACCGCCGTACGGGTCAACGATAGCGCCAGCGCGCTGGCGCGTGCCGTGGCTTATAAAGGCCAACCGTATCGCGGACTGGTTGGCCCCAATGAACTGGAACTGGCGGCAGTGCGTGCACCGGATGGCAGCCTGATTTATCTGGTGGATGAGGAAGCCGATGTCTACGGCACCGATTTCAATCTGCTGTCAGGCGCGGTAGCCCGTGGTGGTCTCAAGCGTATCGATCACATGGCCATGGCGCTGCCGGCGGACAGCCTCGACAGTTGGGTGCTGTTCTACAAGAGCCTGCTGGATTTCGAGGCCGATGACGAAGTGGTGCTGCCCGACCCGTACGGTCTGGTGAAAAGCCGCGCCCTGCGCAGTCGCGACAGTTCGATTCGCCTGCCGCTGAACATCTCCGAGAACCGCAACACCGCGATTTCGCATGCGCTGTCTAGTTACCGTGGCTCCGGAGTGCATCACATCGCCTTCGATTGCGACGACATCTTCGCTGAAGTAAGCCGTGCCAAAGAAGCCGGCGTGCCGTTGCTGGATATCCCGCTGAACTATTACGACGATCTGGCTGCACGCTTCGATTTCGACGATGAGTTTCTCAGCGAGCTGGCGTACTACAACGTCCTCTATGATCGCGACGCGCAGGGCGGCGAACTGTTTCACGTGTACACCGAGCCGTTCGAGGGGCGCTTCTTCTTCGAGATCATCCAGCGTAAAAATGGCTATGCCGGTTACGGCGCGGCCAACGTCGCGGTGCGTCTGGCGGCGATGGCCAAATCACGCAGTGGTGCCGTACGTCAGGCGAAGTTGTAGGAAATTCGTAAACGCGGGATTAAACACGGGTCGCGCAGCTTCCTTCACTGTGCTGCGCGGCCCATAATCGCCAGCCTGTGCAGTGATGGCCGTGAGCCCGCAATGACAATGACATCAGAACTCCCCGCAGCCCCCGTCGTACCCGCCGTAGAGCCGCGCAAGAGTCGCAAGAACAATCCGGAAAAGACCCGCGAGAACATCCTGCAGGAGGCGATCGTCGAGTTCGTCCAGCAAGGATTGTCTGGCGCCCGCGTCGACGCGATCGCTGAACGTATCCATACCTCCAAACGCATGATCTATTACTACTTCGGCAGCAAGGAGCAGTTGTACGTCGAGGTGCTGGAGAAGCTTTACGGTGACATTCGCAGTACGGAAAACCGTCTGCACCTGGCTGAGCTGCCGCCGGTGGTGGCGATTCGACGGCTGGTGGAATTCACCTTCGATCATCACGACCGCAACGTCGATTTCGTGCGGATCGTCTGCATCGAGAACATCCACAACGCCGAGTTCGTGAAGCGTTCCGATGCCATCAAGGCAATGAACAACACCATCCTCGACTCACTCGGCGAGATTCTCCGTCGGGGCGCCGAGGAAGGCGTGTTCCGCAGCGGCCTCGATGCGCTGGATGTGCATCTGCTGATCAGCTCGTTCTGCTTCTACCGTGTGTCGAACCGCCACACGTTCAGTGAGATTTTTCAGATCGATCTGCCGGACGAGAGCATCAAGCAGCGCCACCGCGAGATGATTTGCGAGTCGGTGTTGCGGTATCTGCAAGCCTGACACTGAACCCCTGTAGGAGTGAGCCTGCTCGCGATAGCGGTGTGTCAGGCAACTAATGTGTTGGCTGACAGGACGCCATCGCGAGCAGGCTCACTCCTACAGGGAAGCAAATTGTTTCAACCTTTCATGCTTTGAAAATGCGCCAGCATTCGCTGCGCATCCGGCACCACGCCGCTGAACAATTCAAACGCCTTCACCGCCTGAAACACCGCCATGTTGCCACCGTCCAAAGTGCGGCAACCCAATGCGCGGGCGTTGCGCAGCAGTTCGGTTTCCAGCGGGAAATACACGATATCCGCCACCCACAATTGCTTGCGCAGCAACTCGACCGGCACGGGCATGCCCGGCAGTTTGGCCATGCCCATCGGCGTGGTGTTCACCAGACCGTCAGCCAGACTCATTGCACTCGGCAAATCGTGCCCGGCAACCGCGCGGCCAAATCCGAAATGTTGATTGAGATTGTTCGCCAGGCTTTCGGCGCGATCAGTGTCGACGTCGAAAATACTCAATTGCTCTACGCCTTCGCTCAACAGCGCGTGAGCCACTGCCGCGCCTGCGCCTCCGGCGCCCATCTGGACTACACGTTTGCGGGCAGCGTCATGCAAGCCACGGCGAAAACCCTCGGCGAAACCCAGGCAATCGGTGTTGTGGCCGACGCGTTTGCCATCCTTCAGCACCACGGTGTTGACCGCGCCGATGCCTTTGGCTTCCGGCGACAATTCATCTAGCAGTGGAATAATTGCCTGTTTGCACGGGAAGGTAATGTTCAGACCGGTGTAGTTCATTCGCTCGGCCGCCAGCAACAAGTCGGGCAGGGCGTTGATGTCCATGCGCAGTTGATCAAGATCGATCAAGCGATACAGATAACGCATGCCCTGCGCATCACCTTCGTGCTCATGCAGTGCAGGCGTGCGCGAGGCTTGAATGCCGGCACCGATGAGTCCCGCGAGTATCACGTTGTAGCCCGCCATATGACTCACCCCTTCAGCCGCTGACTGAAATGTTCCAGCGCCAAGCGATAGCCATGGCTGCCAAACCCGCACATCACCGCAGTGGCAATCGCCGAGACAAACGAATGATGACGAAACGGCTCACGCGCGTGGACGTTGGACAAATGCACTTCGATCACCGGTAATTCGCTGGCCACCAGCGCATCGCGAATAGCCACCGAAGTGTGGGTCCAGGCCGCCGGATTGATCACGATCCCGGCGCAACGGCCGCGTGCCGCATGAATCCAGTCGAGCAATTCACCTTCGTGATTGGTCTGGCGAAACTCGACGGCCAGGCCGAATTCTTCGCCGGCACGACCGCACAAAGCCGAGATGTCAGCCAGGGTTTCGTGGCCGTAAGTCGCGGGTTCACGGGTGCCGAGCAGGTTCAGGTTCGGGCCGTTGAGCACCAGAACGATAGGGGGCATGAGGGGGGAACTCCACTTATTGTTTTTGGCTTTGGCCGAGGGTGTCAGCCTGTGGAGATAAAATGTACTAGATGGTTACACTGGTCAATTGAACGAAGATGACCTCGGCGTATTTTGTTCGGTGATCGCACACAAGCAAATTTAAGATTCAGTTTTGATCACGATGTAACGACAGCTTTGCTTACGTTTTTTGCTGAAGATCGGGCACCTCTTCGCCTGCTCCGACGCTAGCCTCAAAGCAGTGAGGCGAGTCGTGTGCTCGCTCACCAGTGGTCGGATTTGAAAGGAATATCGAATCCTGAAACTTATTAACCTTACGGATGGGTTAGCATGAAGGTGTGCAGTTACAAAGGATTGTCGATTGTCATCATGCTGCGAGATGAGCATTGCCCGCCGCACGTTCACGTGAACGCTGGTAGTTGGAGTGCCCGATTACAGTTCAGTTTCTTGCACAACGACATTGAGCTTTGGGATGTCGTTCCGCTCTCTCGTCGGCCACTGTTGGCCGTGCTGGTAGGCTTGTGTCGATCCCTTGAACAGCCCGCTCATCTGCGACGGGCACGAGGGATCTGGTGGTCAGGATTGCAAACAGTCTGTCTCGACAATCAGTTGTGGGACAGCCAATCAAACGAAGTGTTGACGATGCGACTCCTCACCGGCACGACGTACAGAGTGGGTTCAGCGCGTTATGAGCCAGAAGAGGGCAAGACCCTTCTGACGTTGATAGGCGCATTGGCAGGAGTCGAAATCGAATTATGAAAGCCATCAAGGCAAAGCCGTCCGCACGTCGACCGCTGACGGAGGAAATGATTGATACCGCGATCCAGCGTGGGGAAGCACGACAAGCGAACAGTTTGCGGGCTGTCTCTGTAACCTTCGAAAAGCCTTCTCTGGTCATTCGTTTTGAAGATGGCAGCGGTGTGTTGTTACCGGTGGATAGTTATGCGGAATTCGACGGATTCGACGCAGAGGATTATGAGAACTTGATAATCGACTTCGCCGGCACGGCTCTTCGCCACGAAGGCAAAGATCTCGACGTTTCCATTGCCGGAATGATTTCGGCTAATCCGTCATTGATGCTGATGGCTGCCTCGGTAGTGGCTTCGCGCAACGGTCGTCAGAGCAGTGCGGCAAAGTCCGCCGCCGCACGGGCAAACGGCAAAAAAGGCGGGCGCCCACGCAAGGCCGATCCTGCGCTGTAATCGCCCACAAAAAAGCCGTCAATCACGACGGCTTTTTCGTATCTGGCATCTGCACTCAGCGCCGGGTCAGAAATACACCCGATTCCATGTGATGTGTCCACGGGAACTGGTCGAACAATGCGCAGCGGGTGATGCGGTGCGTATCGTGCAATTGGGCAATGTTGGCCGCCAGGGTTTCCGGGTTGCAGGAGATGTACAGGATGTTGTCGAAACGCCGGGTCAGCTCGCAGGTGTCCGGGTCCATGCCGGCGCGCGGCGGGTCGACGAACACGCTGCCGAACTCGTAGCTCTTCAGATCGATGCCGTGAAGGCGACGGAACGGACGCACTTCGTTGAGCGCTTCGGTCAGCTCTTCGGCAGACAGGCGCACGAGGGTGACGTTATCCACAGCGTTTTCGCTGAGATTGCTCAAAGCAGCGTTGACCGAGGTCTTGCTGATTTCGGTGGCCAGCACTTTGCGCACGCGGGTGGCGAGCGGCAGGGTGAAGTTGCCGTTGCCGCAATACAGCTCCAGCAGATCGTCAGTGCGATCGCCCAGTGCTTCGTAAGCCCAGTTCAACATCTTCTGGTTCACGGTGCCATTGGGCTGGGTGAACGCGCCTTCTGGCTGGCGGTAGCTGAAGGTGCGACCGCCGACTTCGAGTTTCTCCACCACGTAATCGAGGCCGAGCACTTCGCGTTTGCCCTTCGACCGACCGATGATGCTGACCCCGAGATCGGTCGACAACTGGGTCGCTGCCGCATGCCAGTGCTCGTCCAGTGGACGGTGATAGCACAAGGTGATCATCGCATCGCCGGCCAGCGTAGTCAGGAACTCGACCTGAAACAGCTTGTGGCTCAGCGCCGAACTGGCCTGCCACGCAGCCTTGAGTTGCGGCATCAGTTGATTGATGCGCAGGCTGGCGATCGGGAACTCTTCGATCAGGATCGGCGTGCGTTTATCGTCCTGCGAGAACATCGCGTAATGCCGCTCGCCGGCCTCGCGCCACAGGCGGAATTCGGCACGCAGACGGAAGTTCTGCAGCGGCGAGTCGAACACGGTCGGCTCTGGCGCATCGAATGGGGCCAGCAGGTCACGCAAACGCGTGACCTTGTCTTCTAGCTGTGTGGCGTAGGCCTGGGAATCGAAAGTCATGCGTTGAACCAACCCAACTTGATCACAAACAGAATCGACAGAATCACCAGCGCCGGGTTCAGTTCACGGGCGCGGCCCGACAGCAACTTGATCACGGTCCAGGAGATGAAGCCAAACGCGATGCCGTTGGCGATGGAGTAGGTGAACGGCATGGCCAGCGCAGTGACTACAACCGGTGCGGCAACGGTGATGTCGTCCCAGTCTATTTCCGCCAGGCCCGACATCATCAATACGGCGACGAACAGCAGCGCCGGTGCGGTGGCGAAAGCGGGAACGCTGGCCGCCAGCGGCGAGAAGAACAACGCCAGCAGGAACAGTATTGCCACGACGACGGCCGTCAGACCGGTACGGCCGCCAGCACTCACGCCGGCAGCCGACTCGATGTAACTGGTGGTGGTCGAGGTGCCCAGCAGCGAACCGGCCATGGCGGCGGTACTGTCGGCGATCAGTGCGCGACCCATTTTCGGCATGTGGCCGTCCTTGCCCATCAGGCCGGCGCGCTTGGCGACGCCGATCAGGGTGCCGGAGTTGTCGAACAGGTCGACGAACAGGAAGGCGAAGATCACGCTGACCAGACCGATGTCCAGTGCGCCTTTGATGTCCAGTTGCATAAAGGTCGGGGCCAGCGAAGGCGGCATCGACGTCACGCCGCCGAACGGGGTGAAGCCCATGGCGATGGAGACGATGGTCACTGCCAGAATGCCGATCAGCACCGCGCCGCGCACTTTCAGCGCTTCGAGGGCGACGATCAGGGCGAAACCCAGGGTGGCAAGGATCGGTGCCGGTGCTCTCAGCTCACCGAGGCCGACCATGGTTGCCGGGTTGCTGACCACGATGCCGGCGTTATGCAGGGCGATCAGCGCCAGGAACAGGCCGATGCCAGCGGCAATCGCCGAGCGCAGTGGCAGCGGGATGCTGTTGATGATCCATTCGCGGATGCGAAAGATCGACAGGAGGAAGAAGCATACGGCCGAGATGAACACCGCGCCCAGTGCCACTTGCCAGGTGTGACCCATGTGCAGCACGACGGTATAAGTGAAGAAGGCATTCAGGCCCATGCCCGGAGCGAGGGCGATCGGGTAGTTGGCGATCAGGCCCATGACCGTCGAGCCGATGGCGGCTGCCAGACAGGTCGCGACGAACACCGCGCCCTTGTCCATGCCGGTCTCGCCGAGAATGCTCGGGTTGACGAACAGAATGTAGGCCATGGCCAGGAAAGTCGTGATGCCCGCGAGAATCTCGGTGCGCACGTTGGTGTTATGTGCCTTGAGTTGAAACAGCCTTTCCAGCATGTCTGCTCCCCGTGGCGCGCGTGGCGCCGTGAATGTATCGACCTCAACAGCAAAGCACAGACCGTCGCAAGCGCCTGGAAAATTGTGGTGGGCCGGAAAAAGCCGCGCATCATACCAGCAGCGTGAGGAATATGGCGGTTGTTGGTGTCGATCGTCGTCGAAGTTTTGCGCTGGAGCCAACTGCGCCATACTGCGCGCAGTTTTTTTGAGGATATGCAACGCATGAACAAGCGCTGGATGACGGCTTTCGGATTAATCGCAGGGCTGATGACTGGAGCCTCTGTTGCGTTCGCGGCATCGGCACCGCCATTGACCCAGGTGAAAGTGATCAAGGTGCAATCGCCGGCCTGCGGTCTTGAAGACATTGGCG
The DNA here is from genome assembly GCF_016651305.1 of Pseudomonas sp. TH06. GTDB lineage: Bacteria > Pseudomonadota > Gammaproteobacteria > Pseudomonadales > Pseudomonadaceae > Aquipseudomonas. The sequence continues at coordinate 2,423,564 of NZ_JAEKEC010000001.1, forward strand.
ATGGACAGAAGCAGACCCAATGCAATCACAGCGGACCGAACATCAAGGTCTACGTGCTCGAAGTCGGCTATGGCAAGAGCCAGCCTCAGGTCGCACTGGACGGCTTTGAAGTGAACGGCACCCGTGCCCCGGTGTGTGCCTTTGATAACGGCAACCTGACCGAATGCACTCCCGGCGACAAAACCGTCGGTTCTCTTTATACCTTCGATCTGGCGGGCAAACAGGAAGGCACCTTCACCTTCAGCAACACCTCGATCAACGCGCCACGCAACACGATGTCGACTCAGCTTTACATCAAGTAACGGCTGCTGCAGCGCGATCCGGTTGAAGCTGACTACGCTTCAAGTATCACCCAGCGGATAGCGCCCATGACCTTTAGAGCCCTGATTACCCTCGCCGAGGGCATCGATGATCTGCAAAGCGTGACCCTGATCGACGTGTTGCGCCGCACCGGCATCGAAGTGGTGGCGGCCAGCATTGAAGGACGGCGCATGCTGACCTGCGCACGCGGCACTCGCCTGACTGCCGACGGCATGCTGGTCGATGTGCTGGCACAAACCTTCGACCTGATCGTTCTGCCCGGTGGCGCCGTCGGCTCACAGCACCTGGCGGCGCATCAACCTCTGCAACAACTGCTCAAGGACCAGGCCAGCGCCGGACGCCTGTTTGCCGCCATCGCCGAAGCCCCCGCGGTCGCCCTACAAGCCTTCGGCGTATTACGCCAGCGGCGTATGACCTGCTTACCGAATGCCAGTCATCAACTCTCCGGTTGTACGTTTGTTGATCAACCGGTGGTGGTCGACGGCAATTGCATCACCGCCCAAGGCTCAGGCGCCGCACTGGCATTTGCGTTGGAGTTGGTGGGGCAACTCGGCGGCAAGGCCTTGCGGTCGAAAGTGGCGGGGGATTTGCTGGTTTGAAAGTCTTCAGACTTTCGCCTCTTCCACCAACTCGGTCATCCGGTCCCGTCTGGCCAGTGTCGGGAACAGCTTGATCCACGTCCCCGTCACCACCAGCGTACCAATCCCGCCCATGACCACCGCCGGCACGGTGCCGAACCAGTGGGCGGTGAGGCCGGATTCGAATTCGCCCAACTGGTTCGAGGCGCCGATGAACAAGCCGTTCACCGCGCTGACCCGGCCGCGCATTTCGTCCGGGGTTTCCAGTTGCACGAAGGAGGCGCGGATCACCATGCTGATCATGTCCGCCGCGCCGAGCACCACCAGCACCGCCAGCGAAAACCAGAACGAGGTCGACAGGCCGAAGGCAATCGTTGCGACGCCAAATACACCGACCGCAGTGAACATCACCCGACCGACGTTGCGCTCTACGGCAAACCGCGCCAGAAACAGCGACATCGCCAGTGCGCCGACTGCCGGTGCCGAGCGCAGCAGGCCCAGGCCCCACGGTCCTGTCAGCAGAATGTCTTTAGCGAACACCGGCAGCAGCGCAGTGGCGCCACCGAGCAGTACGGCGAACAGATCCAGCGAAATCGCGCCGAGGATGTCCGGACGGCTGCGAATGAAGCGAATCCCCGCCAGCAGCGAATCCAGCGTGGCTTTGCCTTTGTTCAAGGGTGTCTGCCGCGCCGGCAGGTTGAGCATCAGCGAGCAGGCAATCACGTACAGAAGCACCGTCGGGCCATAAACCCAGACGCTGCCGAATGCGTAGAGCAACCCGCCGAGGGCTGGCGCCACGATAGTTGCCGATTGTTGCGCCGATTGTGCCGCCGCCACGGCCCGCGGGAACAGCGCAGTGGGCACAATGCTCGGCAGCAGCGCCTGGGTGGTCGGCAGTTCGAACGACCGCGCCGCGCCAAGCAGGAAGGCGAGGATGAAGATCATTTCCCGGGTGACGTGATCAGTGGCACTGCCGATCGCCAGTGCCAGGGCAATCAATGCCTGCAATGACTGACAGATCGCCGCGACTTTGCGCCGGTCGTAGCGGTCGGCGACATGTCCGGTGTGCAGCATGAACAGCACACGCGGGGCGAACTCGACCAAGCCGACCAGACCCAGATCGAGCACGTTGCCGGTCAGTTGGTAGAGGTTCCAGCCAATCGCCACGGTGAGCATCTGAAAACCGCTGGCGGTGAAGATCCGGGCGAACCAGAACGCAAGGAAAGGGCGATGGTGACGTAACAGCAAAGGCTCTTGGCTGGGCATCTGAAGGCAGGTCTGGTTCGAAGGGGAACCGCGAGGTTATCACCAGTCTGTAACAGGAAGTTGCTATGACAAAAAATTTAGTTAGGAAGACATCGATTTTCCGTGCCTGTGAGATTTCCCTTGTGGTGAGGGGATTTATCCACGATGGGGCGCGAAGCGGCCCCGATAGCATTCAACTCAGTTGTTTCAGATGAATAACGTGGTCGGATTTGCGACTGCTGCGCAGCCGATCGGGGATAAATCCCCTCGCCACAGGGGACTTCATTCATCTGAAAAATGCATTTCAGAGTGTTGCCATAGCTGTGAGGCAACTTGTCACGCGGCAAACGACCACGCAGTTCATCGCCTGAAATGGGACTACTCTTTCAACGTTGCTTGATCCAGATCAAGACCCCAGACGGAATTGATCCGGTGGCCAGTCGGCCAGACTCCCTGCGTTGCGATGGTTTTAAAAAGAACGAATCAGAATTCGCCGCACTCCATATCCGTGGGGGCAGTAGGTGCAGGGGCCACAAGCCCCGCAGCCGGTTTTACCTGACAGAGGAAGCCATATGTTCGGTTTAGAGGCACTCGATCTCGCCCGAATTCAATTCGCGTTCACCATCTCGTTCCACATCCTGTTCCCGGCCATTACCATCGGTCTGGCGAGTTACCTTGCGGTACTCGAAGGCCTGTGGCTGAAAACCCACAATGACACCTACCGTGACCTCTATCATTTCTGGTCGAAGATCTTTGCCGTCAACTTCGGCATGGGGGTGGTGTCAGGGTTGGTCATGGCCTATCAGTTCGGCACCAACTGGAGCCGATTTTCCGACTTCGCCGGTTCCGTCACCGGGCCTTTGCTGACGTATGAAGTGCTCACGGCGTTCTTCCTCGAAGCCGGTTTTCTGGGGGTCATGCTGTTCGGCTGGAACAAAGTCGGGCGCAAACTGCACTTCTTCGCCACGGTCATGGTCGCGATCGGCACGTTGATTTCGACCTTCTGGATTCTTGCATCCAACAGCTGGATGCAGACACCGCAGGGCTTCGAGATCGTCAATGGGCAAGTGATTCCAACCGACTGGTTTGCGATCATTTTCAACCCGTCGTTTCCGTACCGCTTGATGCACATGGCCACTGCGGCGTTCGTTGCCACGGCATTTTTTGTCGGCTCGTCGGCGGCCTGGCACCTGCTGCGCGGCAAGGACAACCCGGCGATCCGCACCATGCTGTCGATGGCGATGTGGATGGCATTGATCGTCGCGCCGATTCAAGCCGTCATCGGTGACTTCCACGGCCTCAATACCCTTGAGCATCAACCGGCCAAAATCGCTGCAATCGAAGGTCACTGGGAAAACAAGGGCGACGAAGCGACGCCGCTGATCCTGTTCGGCTGGCCCGATATGAAAGAGGAAAGAACCAAATTCGCCGTGGAGATTCCGTACCTCGGCAGCCTGATCCTGACCCACTCGCTGGACAAGCAGGTGCCGGCGCTCAAGGAGTTCCCGCCGGAAGACCGGCCGAACTCGACCATCGTGTTCTGGTCGTTCCGGGTCATGGTCGGCCTCGGTTTCCTGATGATCTTCACCGGTCTGTGGAGCCTGTGGCTGCGTAAACGCGACACCCTCTACACCTCGCGCCCGTTCCTTTATCTGGCGCTGTGGATGGGGCCGTCCGGCCTGATCGCGATCCTCGCGGGCTGGTTCACCACTGAAATCGGCCGTCAGCCGTGGGTGGTCTACGGGCTGATGCGTACAGCGGATGCTTCGTCCAATCACAGCTTCATGCAGATGAGCATCACTCTGATCATGTTCGTGGTGGTGTATTTCGCCCTGTTCGGTGCCGGTCTCGGCTACATGATGCGTCTGGTGCGCAAAGGGCCGAAAACCGACGAAGGCAAGGAAACCAACGACGGTGGACCTGGCCAGAAACGCACACCGGCCCGGCCGTTGTCTGCTGCCGACGACGATGGCGCCGACGCTGACCACAGCTCCAGCCTGACCAAGGAGATTTAAGCCATGGGTATTGATCTTCCGCTGATCTGGGCCGTGATCATCATCTTCGGCATCATGATGTACGTGGTCATGGACGGCTTCGACCTGGGGATCGGGATTCTCTTCCCGTTCATCCCGGGCAAGACCGACCGTGACGTGATGATGAACACCGTCGCCCCGGTATGGGACGGCAATGAAACCTGGCTGGTGCTCGGTGGTGCGGCCTTGTTCGGCGCGTTTCCGCTGGCGTACTCGGTGGTGCTGTCGGCGCTGTACCTGCCGCTGATCTTCATGCTGATCGGGCTGATTTTCCGCGGTGTGGCGTTCGAGTTCCGCTTCAAGGCCAAGGACGATAAACGTCATTTGTGGGACAAGGCGTTCATCGGCGGTTCGGTGGCTGCGACGTTCTTCCAGGGTGTGGCACTCGGTGCGTTCATCGACGGCTTGCCAGTGGTTAACCGGCAGTTCGCCGGCGGTTCGCTGGACTGGCTGACACCGTTCACGATGTTCTGCGGCGCCGCACTGGTGGTGGCTTACGCCTTGCTCGGCTGCACCTGGCTGATCATGAAGACCGAAGGCAAGCTGCAAGAGCAGATGCACAATCTGGCTCGGCCACTGGCCTTTGTGCTGCTGGCGGTGATTGGTGTGGTCAGCCTGTGGACTCCATTGGCGCATCCGGAGATCGCCACACGCTGGTTCAGCATGCCGAATCTGTTCTGGTTCATGCCGGTGCCGATTCTGGTACTGGTGACGATGTACGGCCTGATTCGCGCCGTAGCGCGCAATGCCAACTACATGCCGTTCCTGTTGACCCTGGTGCTGATCTTCCTCGGTTACAGCGGTCTGGGCATCAGTCTGTGGCCGAACATCGTACCGCCGTCGATCTCGATCTGGGACGCTGCCGCACCGCCGCAAAGCCAGGGCTTCATGTTGGTGGGCACGTTATTCATCATTCCGTTCATCCTGGGTTACACCTTCTGGAGCTACTACGTGTTCCGCGGCAAGGTCACCCATGAAGACGGTTATCACTAAACCTGTGGGAGCGGGCTTGCTCCGGGCGGCGTTCCGACGATGGCGTCGACTGCGACGCCCGCTCTGAATGAGGATCGAAACAATGACCGGCAAACATTCCCTGCACGACATTGAAGAAGCCGAAAAAAAGCCGCTGTGGCAGCGGCTTGGTTGGTTGGCGTTGATTTGGGCAGGCAGTGTCGGCGTGCTGTTTATCGCCGCCAGCCTGATGCGCATGTTCATGAATGCGGCAGGCCTGACCACTCACTGAAAGATTCCGTCCCGGCGCCTTCGGGCACGGATTTGTGACCCTCCTGCTGGAGGGTTTTTTTTGCCTGAAGGTTACTTGCGGGCCTTGAGGATCACGAATTTCGGCGTGGCAGCCACTTGCTCGACGCCGCGAAACAGCCGCGCCAGCTTGCTGTGATAACCCAGATGACGGTTGCCGACGATGTACAACGCACCGCCCACCACCAGCGCTTCGCGCGCCTGCTGGAACATGCGCCAGGCAAGGAAATCGCCGACCACCTGCTGTTGATGGAACGGCGGGTTGCACAGCACCACGTCCAGCGATTGCGGCTCTTGACCGGCCAGACCATCCCCGGCACGCACTATCACCTCGCGATCACCGAGTTCGGCACGCCAGTTTTCAGTGGCCGATTGCACGGCCATGAACGATTCGTCGACCAGCGTGTACTGCGCATCCGGGTTTTGCAGGGCGCTGGCAATCGCCAATACGCCATTGCCGCAGCCGAGGTCGGCGACACGTGCGCTGCCAAGGTTTTTCGGCAAATGCGGGAGAAAGGCGCGGGTGCCGATGTCCAGTCCCTCGCGGCAGAACACATTGGCATGGTTGAGCAGTTCAATGGCCGGTGTGTCGAGGCGATAACGGCTCGGGTAGGGCGATATCGCCGGTGCCTTCGGCTCTGGGATGGCAATCAGCAAGCGGGCTTTTTTCACCGCCAGTGATGCCTGCACCGGGCCGATATAGCGTTCCAGCAGATCGCCAGCGGCGCGCGGCAAATGCTTGATCATCGCCGCCGCAATCACTTCAGCGCCGGGTGCCAGTTGCCCTTGCAGCCGAATCAGTTGTTCTTCAAGCAAGGCGAGGGTTTTCGGGACGCGGATCAACACGCGGTCGAATGGCCCGAGCAACGGCTCGCTGGCCGGGATCCCGCGGATCGCGTCGAATGCCTGGCCATTGCGCAGCAGATTCTTTTCCAGCCCCTGAAAACCCAGAAACGAATCGCCGCTGCTGGTGACGTCAACCTTGCCCAGTAAACTGGCAGCCAGCGCGCCGAAGCTGTCGTTGAGCACCAATACCCGCGTGTCGGTCGTCGGTTGCTGCGCAGCCAGGTGATTGAGCAGATATTCGTCGGCGGCATCGAAAGCTTGCAGCGGTTCGTTCTGCTGTTCGGGCTGGCGGATCAGATCGAGTTGGGCGAAGGGCGTTTCAAACAAAGGCATGGGGCGGGGACTCAGGGTAATCGACGGATGTCCCGCAGCCGTTGAGCTGTGCGGCGGAACCGACCGAGTGGACTGCAACGTGAGGAAATCACGCCATCACTCAGGAAGGCCGCAAATGGTACGTTTTTTTTCAGCGAAATACCCGCAGGTTTTCAGGTGGTGACAAGGGCACCACTCAGATAATCCCGGCTCTGGCGGCCGCGATGACAGCAGAGATCTTGTTGCAGACGTTGAGCTTCTCGATCACGTTTTGCACGTGGTAGTTCACGGTGCGTTCGCTCAGGCTGAGGATCTTCGAGATCTCATAGGCCGTCTTTCCGCCGGCGGACAATTGCAGAACCTCTAGTTCTCGTGGCGAAAGATTTGGCTGTCGGGGTTTGGCAGGTTGCTTGGGCAGGGTCCGGGCGAACAATTCACTGAGGTGGCTGGCGGCGTAAAAGATGTAGCCAAAATGCTCATACAGCTCAAGCGGGCTGATCGGGCAGTGTTTGCGCGCCAGGCTGAGAATGCAGCACAAGCCGCTTTCCTCATGGTGGAAAGATTGCGACCAGCCATGTTGCAGGCCCTGTTGCTTCAAGCCTTGCCATAATTGTGGTGCATTTGAGAATGCCTTTTCATTCCAGACGATGGGAATCATTGAATGATTGCAGTGTGCTATTACCGGGTCGATCTGATTGAAGTTGTCTTTTTCATATTGTTGATTCCAGTCTTGAGGGTAGTTGTTGATTTGCAGGGCGTTTAATTGCGTGACCTGCCGGGGCGAAGTAACTGAAATTGCACAAAAGTTAAAACCCAGATTTTCGGCAAATCTGAGCAATATCGGATATGCCGTATCTATACCCTTGGCGAAAGTCAGTTGCTTCGATTGCGACTCCTTCCACGTTTCCATACCAATGCTCCAAGCAATGACCGGGGTGCTTTTTTGGATCCAACCGAATCCGCACGCCACCGAGTGTAGGACTTTTCCTACGTGCTGTTTTAATTTTTTTGCACTTGAGTTGAGCGAAAACTGAATAACTAATTCTTAAGTACATATTGTTTTATATGGGGGTTGACATCTTTCGTGAATCTTTTACTAATTAGTGATAAATGTCATGGGGTTGTACAGCTTTTACAAATTGCAAGATGTACTGAATACCATTACAAAACAGTGGTATTTAAGCGAGTGACTTTGCGGGAAACTGGTGGCAACCGTTAAATGGAGTGCCCTATGACAGCCAGCGCAGAGAAGTTCACCCGTCAGACTCTGGTGGACATACAACCCTTGACCCCCAGCCTGTTCACCTTGCGTACAACCCGTGACTCGGGGTTTCGTTTTCGGGCGGGTCAGTTCGCTCGACTAGGCGTGACCAAGGCCGATGGCAGCACCGTGTGGCGTGCCTACTCCATGGTGTCATCACCGTTCGATGAGTTTCTCGAGTTCTTTTCCATTGTGGTGCCTGGGGGCGAGTTCACCAGTGAGCTGAGTAGGCTTGAGGTCGGGGATACCCTGCTGGTCGATCGCCAGGCTTTCGGCTATCTGACCCTTGATCGGTTTGTCGACGGTCGGGATTTATGGCTGTTGTCCACAGGTACAGGGGTGGCGCCCTTCCTGTCGATCCTGCAGGACTTCGAAGTGTGGGAGAAATTTCAACGCATCATCCTGGTGTACAGCGTCAGGGAGGCGCGCGAACTTGCCTACCAGACACTGATCGCCGAACTGGCACAGCGTGATTACCTCGCTGAGCACATTCACAAACTGCAGTTTATTCCCGCCGTCACCCGTGAGGAGCACCCCGGCGCGTTGCATGGCCGGATCACCACGCTGATCGAGAACGGTGAGCTGGAGCGTGCAGCAGGCGTAGAGCTGACTGCCGAATACTCGCGGGTCATGTTGTGCGGTAATCCGCAGATGATCGACGACACTCGCGCGCTGTTGAAACAACGTCACATGAGCCTCAGCCTGACCCGCAGGCCTGGCCAGGTTGCGGTGGAAAACTACTGGTAAAAAAAACGGCGCCCCACAGGCGCCGTTGTTTATCGTGCAGAAGGTTCAGGGCCGAGTGTTCTGGGCCTTGAGCAGATCGCGGATCTCGCCCAGCAATTCTTCTTCCTTGGTCGGCACCGGTGGCAGGGTAGGCGCCACGGCTTCTTCGCGTTTCAGGCGGTTGATGGCTTTGACGCCCATGAAGATCGCGAAAGCGACGATCACAAAGTCAAGGATGCTCTGGATGAACTTGCCGTAAGCCAGCATCACCGCAGGGGCGTTGCCCTCGGCGGCTTTGAGCGTAATGGCCAGATCGCTGAAGTCAACGCCGCCGATCAGCAGGCCGATTGGCGGCATGATCACATCACCGACAAAAGACGAAACGATTTTGCCGAACGCGGCACCGATGATGATACCGACGGCCATGTCGACCACATTGCCTTTGACCGCGAAGGCCTTGAACTCACTTAGCACGCCCATAGGTTATTTCCTTGTTACAGATGAGTTTGGTGTACGCAGTGTAAATCAGCAAAACGCGTTCTGCGCGAAACACCTTCTTACAATGCCCGTTTTTATCGACACACTAATCGACGATTAGTTTGCAAAGTGCCACTAATCGCGCGCGAAATACGCCGTAAGCCAATGATCGGGAAGCCAAATTTTTCAATCATGGGATTACGTTCTTTCTATTTATGTTCGGTGGCACAGGCCTCTAGCCTTGGTGTGGCGCACCTGGATGCGCCCAAAAAAAATAGAGGATCCTGATATGAATTCCGCTCTTGGACTGGGGGCTTTTCCCCATCGCCGTACGTTTGGCTTACTCACCGCCAGCCTGCTGACTTTCTCCGTGCATGCTGCTCCCCTGACCCGCGACAACGGTGCCGCGGTTGGCGACAACCAGAACTCGCAAACCGCAGGTGCCAATGGCCCGGTGCTGCTTCAGGATGTGCAACTGATCCAGAAGCTGCAGCGTTTCGACCGCGAGCGCATCCCGGAGCGTGTGGTGCACGCACGCGGCACGGGTGCCCATGGCACCTTCACCGTGACCAATGATCTTGGCGACCTGAGCAAGGCCAAGGTATTTGCCGCCGGCCAGAGCACACCCGTGTTCGTGCGTTTTTCCGCCGTGGTTCATGGCAACCACTCTCCGGAAACCCTGCGTGACCCGCGTGGCTTCGCCACCAAGTTCTACACCGCCGATGGCAACTGGGATCTGGTCGGTAACAATTTTCCGACTTTCTTTATTCGCGATGCAATCAAGTTCCCGGACATGGTGCATGCGTTCAAACCCGACCCGCGCACTAACCTGGATGACGACTCGCGCCGCTTCGACTTCTTCTCTCATGTTCCGGAAGCCACGCGTACGCTGACCGAGCTGTATTCAAACTCAGGAACTCCCGCCAGTTATCGAGAGATGGACGGCAACGGTGTACATGCTTACAAGTTGGTCAATGCCAAAGGCGAAGTTCATTATGTGAAGTTCCATTGGAAGAGTTTACAAGGGATCAATAATCTGACGCCCAAGCAAGTCGCCAAAGTTCAGGGGCAAGACTACAGTCACATGACGAATGACTTGGTCACGCATATCAATAAAGGTGACTTCCCTAAATGGGACTTGTACGTTCAAGTGCTGAAGCCACAAGATTTGTCCAGGTTTGATTTTGATCCGCTGGATGCGACGAAGGTCTGGCCGGGTGTTCCAGAGCGAAAAGTTGGACAAATGGTGTTGAACCGTAATCCGGCAAACGTCTTCCAGGAAACCGAACAAGTTGCCATGGCACCGTCCAATGTTGTGCCAGGTATCGAGCCTTCCGAAGACCGTTTGTTGCAAGGACGGGTGTTCTCTTACGCCGATACGCAAATGTATCGCCTCGGTGCCAACGCCCTGCAATTGCCGATCAACGCGCCGAAAGTTGCGGTGAACAATGGCAATCAGGATGGTGCGATGAACCTGGGCGCAAGTAACTCCGGCGTGAACTATCAGCCGAGTCGTTTGCAACCGCGTGAAGAAACGCAAACCGCGCGTTACAGCCAATCGGCGCTGTCGGGCAGTACTCAACAAGCGAAAATCCAGCGTGAACAGAACTTCAAGCAGGCCGGTGATCTGTATCGCTCGTTCAGCAAGAAAGAACGTCGCGATCTGATCGAGAGCTTCGGTGGCTCGCTGGCCAGCACGGATGACGAGAGCAAGCACATCATCCTGTCCTTCCTTTATAAGGCTGACCCGGAATACGGCACCGGCGTGACCGACGTGGCCAAGGGGGACCTCAGCCGGGTCAAGGCACTGGCGGCCAAACTGGTCGATTGATCTAGCGCCAATACGACGCGGGGCCTGAGCCAGGCCCCGTTTCGCTCAAGGAGATCGCTGATGCGTATCTGTCTTTTACTGTTAGCCGGTTGCTGGTCATTCACCGCGTGGGCGGCAACACCTGCGCAGCGCCCTGACGCGATCCAGCTTCAGTTGCAAAGCTACTATTTCGACGCTGCCCGGCGCGGTGATGTGCCGATGCTCGAGACTTTTATCGAATCGGGTTATTCCCTCGATACCCGTGACGACAAGGGCTACACCGCGCTGATTCTGGCGGCGTATCACGGTCAGGCGCCGGCGGTGGAACGATTGCTGGCCGCCGGGGCCGACGCCTGTGCTCAGGATCAGCGGGGTAACACGGCGTTGATGGGCGCGATTTTCAAGGGCGAGTTACAGATTGCCCGGCGCTTGATGGCCACCGATTGCAGCCCCGACCAACGCAACGGTGCCGGTCAGACGGCAGCGATGTATGCCGGTCTGTTCAAGCGACTGGAGTTGCTCGACGCACTCAAGGCCAAAGGTGCCGACCTGGATGCGCAAGATCCGCTGGGCAACAGCGCCGCGCGTCTGGCCAACGGGGAAATCCGCACCGCTGCGCCGCGCTGATTACCGGTACGTGCGTTATCATCGCGGTTTTTGTCGGGGGTTCTGATGGCCAAGGCCAAGCGCATGTACGGCTGCACCGAGTGCGGCGCAACCTTTCCCAAGTGGGCGGGCCAGTGCGGCGAATGCGGTGCCTGGAACACCCTGACCGAAACCATGATCGAAAGCGGCGGTGCCACGGCGCCGACCGGTCGCACCGGTTGGGCCGGGCAACAAGCGCAGATCAAGACGCTGGCCGAAGTCAGCATCGAGGAGATTCCACGGTTCTCCACGGCTTCCGGTGAACTGGATCGCGTGCTCGGCGGTGGGCTGGTCGATGGTTCGGTGGTGTTGATCGGCGGTGATCCGGGTATCGGTAAATCGACGATCCTGTTGCAGACCCTGTGCAACCTCGCCAAAAGCATGCCGGCGCTGTACGTCACCGGCGAAGAATCCCAACAGCAGGTGGCCATGCGCGCTCGACGCCTGGGCTTGCCGCAGGACCAACTGCGGGTGATGACCGAGACCTGCATCGAAACCATCATTGCCACCGCCCGTCAGGAAAAGCCCAAGGTGATGGTGATCGACTCGATCCAGACGATCTTCACCGAACAGCTGCAATCGGCGCCCGGCGGCGTTTCCCAGGTGCGCGAAAGTGCGGCGTTGCTGGTGCGCTATGCCAAACAGAGCGGCACAGCGATTTTTCTTGTCGGTCACGTCACCAAGGAAGGCGCGCTCGCTGGCCCGCGCGTACTGGAACACATGGTCGATACCGTGCTGTATTTCGAAGGTGAATCCGACGGTCGTTTGCGTTTGCTACGAGCGGTGAAAAACCGTTTCGGTGCGGTCAACGAGCTGGGTGTGTTTGGCATGACGGACAAAGGCCTGAAGGAAGTCTCCAACCCTTCGGCGATTTTCCTCACCCGTGCCCAGGAAGAAGTCCCCGGCAGCGTAGTGATGGCAACGTGGGAGGGCACGCGACCGATGCTGGTGGAAGTGCAGGCATTGGTCGATGACAGCCACTTGGCCAACCCGAGACGGGTGACGCTGGGGCTGGATCAGAATCGATTGGCGATGTTGCTCGCGGTCCTGCACCGCCATGGTGGCATTCCGACCCACGATCAGGATGTGTTTCTCAATGTGGTCGGCGGGGTAAAAGTGCTGGAGACGGCCTCTGACCTGGCGTTGATGGCGGCCGTGATGTCGAGCCTGCGCAATCGGCCATTGCCGCATGATCTGCTGGTGTTTGGTGAAGTTGGCCTGTCCGGCGAGGTGCGCCCGGTGCCGAGCGGTCAGGAGCGCTTGAAAGAAGCGGCCAAGCATGGCTTCAAACGGGCGATCGTGCCCAAGGGCAATGCGCCGAAAGAAGCGCCTCCGGGCTTGCAGATCATCGCCGTCACTCGCCTCGAACAGGCCCTCGACGCACTCTTCGAATAAAAAACTATCTTCTGGTGAATTCTGTGGCGAGGGGATTTATCCCCGATGGCTGCGCAGCAGCCCCTTTTTTTGGGGCCGCTACGCGACCCATCGGGGATAAATCCCCTCGCCACAGAGTCCCCCACAGGGCAGATTGATTTGTGTTGGCGCTAGATTTCGATCAGGGCGCCGAGTTCGCGCTCCAGTTCTTGCGGATCAGCCAGGTTCAGTTCGATCACCCGTCTCAAGCGCTCAATAGAATCCAGGCTAATGTGCCGGCAAACAAAACCCAAGTGTCCATGATCGTTGTGAGTCAGATGCACATCCATTTCGATTTCGACGTCCGGGCTCAGATGGATACTGACGAAAAAGTCTTGCGCTGCATCGCCCAACCACGGCTCTGGCCGCTCAATCAACAGCCCCTTGAGTGACAGGTCGATCAGCTTCACCGGCCAAATATATTCACCTTGGCGCAATTCTGTTCTGGCATCGAACGCAATTCGTTTGAAACGGCGACGATTGGCAGGGTGCTCGCTCATGGCGCAATCCTCTGGATGTTCGCTGACTATAGACCCGCATTCTTCAACCGTGCCAGTGCAGACAGGCGTCTAGACCAATGTCGGGGTATGGTCTTTGGCGCCAGTAGCGCTAAACTCGGGGTGGCTGTCTTTCTTGTCCACCCTGGCTGGAATAATAAAATGAAAAATAATAATAGCCTGCTACGCCACTTACCCTGGCTAGTGCTGGCAATCGTAGGAGCGTGCGCCCTGGGCGTAGTGGCATTGCGCCGAGGCGAGGCGATCAACGCCTTGTGGATTGTGGTCGCTGCCGTGGCCATTTATCTGGTTGCGTACCGTTACTACAGCCTGTTCATCGCAAACAATGTGATGCAACTCGATCCGCGTCGGGCCACCCCCGCCGTGATCAACAACGACGGTCTGGATTACGTTCCAACCAACAAACACATACTTTTCGGTCACCACTTTGCAGCGATTGCTGGCGCAGGCCCTTTGGTCGGCCCGGTACTGGCGGCGCAGATGGGTTACTTGCCCGGCACGCTATGGCTGATTGCCGGGGTGGTGCTGGCGGGCGCGGTGCAGGACTTCATGGTGCTGTTCATGTCGACCCGTCGCAACGGCCGTTCCCTGGGCGACATGGTGCGTGAAGAAATGGGCCGGATCCCCGGCACCATTGCCCTGTTCGGCTGCTTCCTGATCATGATCATCATCCTCGCAGTGCTGGCGCTGATCGTGGTCAAGGCACTGGCCGAGAGCCCGTGGGGCATCTTCACCGTGATGGCGACCATCCCGATCGCGATGTTCATGGGCATTTACATGCGCTACATCCGCCCGGGCCGCATTGGCGAAATCTCCGTGGTCGGCGTGTTGCTGCTGCTCGGTTCGATCTGGCTGGGTGGGCAGATTGCCGCTGATCCGGTGTGGGCCAAGGCCTTCACTTTCACCGGTGTGCAGATTACCTGGATGCTGGTCGGTTACGGTTTCGTGGCGGCATCGCTGCCGGTCTGGCTGATTCTGGCGCCGCGTGACTACCTCTCCACCTTCCTCAAGATCGGCACCATCATCGCTCTGGCGATCGGCATTCTGGTGACCATGCCCGAGCTGAAAATGCCCGCGCTGACCCAATTCGTCGACGGCACCGGCCCGGTATGGAAGGGCGGCCTGTTCCCGTTCCTGTTCATCACCATTGCCTGCGGTGCGGTTTCCGGTTTCCACGCACTGATTTCTTCGGGCACCACGCCGAAGCTGCTGGATAACGAAACCAACGCCCGTTACATCGGTTACGGCGGCATGCTGATGGAGTCGTTCGTCGCCATCATGGCGATGGTTGCTGCTTCGGTAATCGAGCCTGGCGTGTACTTCGCCATGAACAGCCCGGCCGCCGTGGTTGGCAGTGATGTTGCCTCGGTTGCGCAAGTGGTCTCAAGCTGGGGCTTCGCGATCACGCCGGAAGCGTTGCAAGCGGTCGCGCACGACATTGGCGAAACCACCATCCTGGCCCGTGCCGGTGGTGCGCCGACCCTGGCGGTCGGTATCGCGCAGATCCTGCACAGTGTCCTGCCGGGTGAAAACACCATGGCGTTCTGGTACCACTTCGCGATTCTGTTCGAAGCGCTGTTCATCCTCACAGCGGTAGACGCCGGTACCCGTGCCGGACGTTTCATGCTGCAGGACTTGCTCGGCTCTTTCGTTCCGGCACTGAGACGTACCGAATCGTGGACTGCCAACCTGATCGCCACCGCCGGTTGCGTAGCGATGTGGGGCTGGTTGCTGTATCAGGGCGTGATCGACCCACTGGGCGGCATCAACACCTTGTGGCCGCTGTTCGGTATCTCCAACCAGATGCTCGCCGGTATCGCGTTGATGCTCGGTACCGTTGTGCTGATCAAAATGAAGCGTCAACGCTACATCTGGGTGACCTTGCTGCCAGCCGCCTGGCTGCTGATCTGCACCACGACCGCAGGCTTCATCAAGCTGTTCGACGCCAACCCGGCGATCGGCTTCCTGTCGCTGGCCAAGAAGTACAGTGATGCACTGGCCGCCGGTCAAGTGATCGCTCCGGCCAAGAGCATCGATCAGATGCAGCACGTGATCTTCAACGCTTACACCAACGCAACGCTGACGGCGCTGTTCCTGTTCGTGGTCTTCAGCATCCTGTTCTATGCGCTCAAGGTCGGCATCGCCGCCTGGGGCAAAAAAGAGCGTACGGATAAAGAATCGCCATTCCAGGCTCTGCCGGATGCGTAACCAGAGGATTGCACCATGTTCAATGACCTGAGTCGCCTCGGTAAATACCTCGGTCAGGCCGCACGCCTGATGGTCGGCATGCCCGACTACGACACCTACGTCGAGCATATGCAAACCAAGCACCCGGACAAACCGGTGATGAGCTACGAGATGTTCTTTCGTGAACGTCAGGAAGCCCGTTACGGTGGCAAGGGTGGGCCGAAGTGCTGTTGAGCTGACAGCCAGAGGCCAGTGCCAACTCTGTGGGAGCGAGCCTGCTCGCGAATACGGAGTGTCAGTTGATGAATAATCTGACTGGCACACCGCTTTCGCGAGCAGGTTCGCTCCCACATTTGTTTTGTGTTGTTCATTCATTTTGTGAAGGGGATCTGTTTTGTCTTCTCCCATACCCGTAACGGTACTCAGCGGTTTCCTCGGTGCCGGCAAGACCACCTTGCTGCGTCACCTGTTGAAAGCCGAGCACGGCCTGAAAATCGCCGTGATCGAGAACGAATTCAGCGACGCCGGTATCGACACCCAGTTGTTGGGCGACGAGCCGGTGCAAGTCATGACGCTGGCCAACGGCTGCGTCTGCTGCACCATTCATACAGACCTGACCAAAGCCCTGTACCTGCTGCTCGAACGGCTGGACAGCGGTGAAATCGCCTTTGATCGCTTGGTCATCGAGTGCACCGGTCTGGCCGATCCGGCGCCAGTGGCGCAGACCTTCTTCATCGACGAAGAACTGCGCGAGCGTTACCTGCTCGACGGCATCATCACCCTGGTCGATGCCGCGCATGCCGAGCATCATCTGACCCAGACCATCGCCCAGGCACAGATCGGTTTCGCCGACCGTTTGCTGGTGAGCAAGACCGATCTGGTCGACGCAGCGGCGTTCACTGCGTTGAGCGAGCGTCTGACCCGGATCAATCGTCGTGCACCGATCCGCGTGGTCGAGCACGGCAACATCGATCTGGCCGAACTGCTCGACGTGCGTGGCTTCAACCTCAACGCCGATCTCGGCGGTGGGTTGAGCCTGCGGCCGGTGAGCAAAGCGCCGTCCATCGATCGCATCTCCAGTCTGGTGCTGCGCACCGACCAGCCGCTGGATATCGATCAGCTCAGCGAGTTCATGAATGAACTGCTGGAAGAGCACGGCAAGCAATTGCTGCGTTACAAGGGCGTGCTGAATATTGCCGGGGAAGATCGGCGCTTGGTGTTTCAGGGCGTTCTGAAGTTGTACGGTTTCGACTGGGATACCGAATGGGCCGAGGGTGAGGCGCGGGAAAGTGTGATTGTGTTTATTGCCGATGATCTGCCGGAAGAGAAGATTCGGGCGGGGTTTGCGCGGGTGGCGGCATGCTGATGGGTTTGTATTGCCAATGATGACGCCATCGCGAGCAGGCTCACTCCTACAGTTGAAATGCGTTCCCCTGTAGGAGTGAGCCTGCTCGCGAAGGCAATCTAACCGGCAACACAGACTTCACTGGCTGAATCCAGCAGCGTCTGCTCAAGATGAGCCAGGTGTTGATTCATCAGCATGCTGGCTCTGCAAACATCGCCACACTCCACAGCCTCTACCAACGCCAAATGCTCCTGCCAGACGCAGCAGCTATGCGTGCTCCGCGAGCTTCGCGCAATCGCCAGCGACGTCAGCGGCACCAGACTGCCGAGAAAATGCGCCAACGGTGCATTCCCCGCCATCTGCGCCAATTGCAGATGAAATTCTCCCGACAAACGAATTGCCGCGCCACGCCGATCCTGCTCCACGGCCTGACGCTCACGTTCGATCAAGGCTCGCAGGCGCTTCACCCCATCAACCGATGGCCGCTGACAAGCCAGCCGCACCAACGTGTTTTCGGCAAGTCGCCGTGCGTGCAACGTCTGTCGGGTGTGCTCTGCATCCAGCTCGGCAACGCGTGGCCGATGATTGGCGCGCAGCACGATGATGTGCTCATGCGCCAGTTGCGTCAGCGCCCGCCGCACATCCGCGCGGCTGACACCGAACATCTGCTTGAGACTTTCTTCGGTGAAGCGGCTGGCGGGTTCGATACGTTGTTCCAGAATTGCATCGAACAGCCGTGGATACAGGTCCTCCACCGGCGCGAGCAGGCGGGAGAAGGGCAGGGCAGCCGACATCTGGCGGTTGTGCGACGGCGTGGCAAGACTGTTCATGGCCGGTCTCCAGTGTGAAGGGGTTCAGTTACTCAAGTTGTCTTCCGGAATGTTCAGCTCGATGCCCATCCGCTGACCTTCACGCAGAATGTGCCGGCGCATTTCGGCACTGGCTTGGGCGCTGTTCTTGCTGCGGATAGCGCGGACCACGGCTTCGTTTTCCTCCAGCCGTTCGGCCAGGTGCTCCGGGGAGTTGCGCAGCACTTCGGCGCTTTGCTTGAGGGCGTTGCTGGTTTGCTGCACCACGCTCTGGAAAATCGGATTCGAGGTCAGGGTGAACAACTCCTCGTGGAACGCGATGTAGGCACTGACTCCGGCTTCGCTGTCGCCGGCTTCGAGGGCTTCGCGCATGTCCATCAGGGTCAGGCGCAACTGGCCGACTTCCTTGCTGCTGATCGACTGTGCAACCAGCCCGACGATGAACGGTTCAAGGGTGTAACGCAGTTGCAGCACGTCTTCGAGGCTGGCGCCGGCGACAGCGCTGTCGTGGTTTTGGCTGTCGCTCAGTTGCGCCTCAAGTACGACTACGCCTTTGCCCGGCATCGAACGGACGAGGCCGAGGGTTTCCAGAACGATCACCGCTTCGCGCAGGCTCGGCCGGCTGATGCCCAGTTGTTCGGCCAGTTCGCGCTGACCCGGCAGCATGTCGCCGGAGCGCCACTGACCACGGGCCAATGCCGTGCGGAGTTTTTCTACCACTGAGTTGACGACGGTTGATGTGGTTATCACTTGTCTAGCTCCATGTGCCTGCATGAGATGCCGCAGGCCAGATCAAAAGATCGCAGCCAGCGGCCATCCCGGCAGGGTTGAAAATCAGAACTCTTGCTGGTGCGCCGGAGTTGCTGTTTTACGCGGCTGAAAGGTGTAGCCCTGCTGGCCGCTCAATACTTTGTTGGCTCTTTGTACGTCGATGTCTTTTTCCCAGCGGGCGATGGCCACGGTGGCAACGCAGTTGCCGATCAGGTTAGTCAGTGCCCGGCCGATGCCCATGAACCAGTCCACCGCCAGCACCAGCACCAGGCCGACCACCGGAATCGCCGGGATCGCCGTCAGCGTCGCCGCGAGAATCACCAGCGCCGAACCGGGAATCCCATGGGCGCCCTTGGAGGTGATCAGCGACACCAGCAGGATCGTCAGCAAATCGGTCATGGCCAGCGGCGTGCCGGTGGCGTTGGCGATGAACACGATGGCGAGGGTCAGGTAGATCGAGAAACCGTCGAGGTTGAATGAGTAGCCGGTGGGAATCACCAGGCCGACCGTCGAGCTGCCGATGCCCAGGTGTTCCAGTTTGCGCATGATCTGCGGTAGCACGGCGTCGGACGATGCGGTGCCCATGACGATCAGCAGTTCTTCGCGCAGGTATTTCAGCAGCGGCCACATGCGCAGGCCGGAAGCACGCATCACCAGACCGAGAATCACACTGACGAACGCGATGCAGGTCAGATAAAACAGGCCGACCAGACTTCCCAGATGTTGCAGCGAGTCGAGGCCATATTTGCTGGTGGTGAAGGCGATGGCACCGAACACGCCGATTGGCGCCAGACGCACGATCATGCCCATGATCCGGAAGATCACATGGCTCAGTTCGTTGATCAGCCGCGAGATGCCGGAGGCCGCTTCACCGACCAGATTCAACGCACTGCCGAACAGCACCGAGAACAGCAGCACTTGCAGGATGTTGTTGTCGGCAAATGCGCCGATCACCGAAGTCGGGATCAGGTCCATGAGGAACTGCGTGGTGGTGTGCATGTGCTGGCCGCGTTCGGCGATGTCGCCCATGTCCGCAGCGGACAGCTGCTCCAGATGGATATTCGCGCCGCTGCCGATGCCGGTGCTGAAGGCGAATACCAGGCCGATCACCAACGCGATGGTGGTCAGCACTTCAAAGTAAATCACCGATTTGAGGCCGATGCGGCCGACCTTCTTCAGGTCGCCTGCGCCGCTGATGCCGCTGACCACCACGCAAAACACGATCAGGCCGATAAGCATCTTGATCAGTTTGATGAAACCGTCGCCGAGCGGTTTGAGCTGGGCCGAGTATTCAGGAAGGGTCAGCCCGCAGACGATGCCGAGCATCAGTCCGAGAACCACTTGGAGGAAGATTGAACGCGAGCACCATCTGAGCATGGGAGGAATCCTGGTCGGTGTCCTGGCTGCCGTGTGCGGAGCACATCAGATTCAGAACTTAATTATTGTGGTCTTACCGGTATGTCCAGTGCGGGTGCAGTGTAGGCGTGGTTTTTTGGTGATCGCAAGTGAAAAATGACAAATTGGTTTGACCGGTCTGACCAGTTGGTCTGTGAGACCCATTCTTGAGCGGACAAGGCGTGAAGACAATTTTTGTTGGCGATTGGCAGTTCCGGAATGTGTATGCCGCTCCGTTGACAGGATGAAGTCGCGAAAATGCTTGTCGAGGGTTGTTGTCGAAGTCCTCACCGCGGACTTTAAAGCGCAGTGGCGGTGAGAACTTCTTCCGGTTTTATTGAAATTGTATGCGGTCGTTATTTAGCGCCGCGCTTGATGATGTCGAGTTTAAAGTCGAGTACCTGCCCGCCTTCTTTGCCAGTGCACACTAGTCCACCCACTTTTGAGTTTTCACGAACACTGAGTTTACGGCCGCCGCGGGTTTGAATCTTCAGGTTGTGTGTGTCCCCATGGAGTTGGTCGAGGGTGACAATCCGGTTGTTGGCATCCAGCAAGTTGTATGAGGTTTGATCGGCATTGTCGGTAAAGGCACTGATCAGGTCACGGTGCTCGTTACTCAAGGCGTAATTGTGATAGTGACTGCCCGTCAGCAAATAAATGAAGTAGTAGTCTTCAATACAGCGGAAGTGGAATCGGAGCTGGTCTGCCGGCACCTCCGGATGCACGCACAGTGTGTTGGATACATCGACGTGGGCGTCGAAGGTGAAGGCTTCGTAGTACCAGCGTTTTATGAAGGTCTTTTGTCCATAGGAAATGCGCGGCACGTGCAAGTTGCCATACTGGGTCTGCAGACGTGCAGTGAAAGACTTTTCTATATTCGTGCTCATGGGTATCTCCATCCATAGATGATAGGTAAATAATATTTTTTAGGTGCAATTTGTGCTGAAGGAAACTTACCAGTGTTCGTGCTGGTTGTTTTTTTTATGCTGTTTCCGTGTTTTTCAACAGTCGGCAAGTTGCCGTTGATGTGTTCAATTGTTTTTCTTGTGTGGTTTGTTCAGGGCAAAAAAAAGCCCGGCCAATTGGCCGGGCTTTGTGTTTCAGTTGCTAACTATCAAGCGCCGTATACCGGCAGTTTCTTGCAGATGGCTTTGACTTTCTCACGAACGGCGTCGATCACCGCTTCGTTGTTCAGGTCAGCCAGAATGTCGCAGATCCAGCCGGCCAGCTCTTTGCACTCGGCTTGCTTGAAGCCGCGAGTGGTCACAGCCGGAGTACCGAAACGCAGGCCGGAAGTGACGAACGGCGAGCGTGGATCGTTAGGCACGGAGTTCTTGTTCACGGTGATGAACGCTTTGCCCAGAGCGGCGTCGGCGTCTTTACCGGAGATGTCCTGCTTGATCAGCGACAGCAGGAACAGGTGGTTCTTGGTACCGCCGGACACCACGTCGAAACCGCGCTCGATGAACACTTCGGCCATGGCCTGGGCGTTCAGCACCACTTGTTTCTGGTAGGCCTTGAACTCAGGCTGCAGCGCTTCCTTGAAGCAGATCGCCTTGGCGGCGATCACGTGCTCCAGCGGGCCACCTTGGGCGCCCGGGAATACTGCGGAGTTGAGCTTCTTCTCGATGTCGGCGTTGGCGCGAGCCAGGATCAGGCCGCCACGTGGACCGCGCAGGGTCTTGTGCGTGGTGGTGGTCACGACGTCAGCGAAAGGTACCGGGTTCGGGTAGACGCCAGCGGCGACCAGACCGGCCACGTGGGCCATGTCGACGAACAGGTAAGCGCCAACCTTGTCAGCGATTTCGCGGAAACGCGGGAAGTCGAGGATCTGCGAGTAGGCAGAGAAACCGGCCACGATCATTTTCGGCTTGTGTTCAACAGCCAGACGCTCGACTTCGTCGTAGTCGATCAGGCCGTTGGCGTCGATGCCGTACTGGATAGCGTTGTACAGCTTGCCGGAGGAGGAAACGCTGGCGCCGTGGGTCAGGTGACCGCCGTGGGCCAGGCTCATGCCCAGAATGGTGTCGCCACCTTGCAGCAGTGCCAGGTAGACCGCAGCGTTGGCTTGCGAACCGGCGTGTGGCTGAACGTTGGCGTAATCGGCACCGAACAGCTCTTTGGCGCGGTCGATGGCCAGTTGCTCAACGATGTCGACGTACTCGCAACCACCGTAGTAGCGCTTGCCCGGATAACCTTCGGCGTACTTGTTGGTCAGAACCGAGCCTTGAGCCTCCATCACCGCTGGGCTGGTGTAGTTCTCCGAAGCGATCAGCTCGATGTGTTCTTCCTGGCGCTGAGCTTCTTGCTCCATGGCGGCAAAAAGATCGGCGTCGTACTTGGCAATAGTCAAATCACGGCTGAACATGGCGGTCCTCAAGGATCGGGGGCAGAAAAGGGGGGCATTCTAACCCAATGGGTTTTGGATGGCATATGAAACGACATCATGTCGCAGACAAGTGGCGTTCATGCGCAGATAGATGGTGATTGTGCCGGCCTCATCGCGAGCAGGCTCACTCCTACATTATCTGAGGCGTACACAAAAACCGTGACCGACATCAATCCCTTGTAGGAGTGAGCCTGCTCGCGATGGCAGCGCCACAGATTTTCAGTCAAACATGAACAGCGCGTCATTGCTGAACTGCGCCTCGAACCTGCTCGCGGGCATCGGCCGTCCGAACAGATAGCCCTGAACCTCGTCGCAACCATGCTCGCGCAGGAAGTCCAGTTGCTCATGGGTTTCCACACCTTCGGCGATGACCGCCAGATTCAGGCTGTGCGCCATGGCGATGATCGCGCGGGCGATCTGCGCGTCCTGCTCACCCGACGGCAAGCCATCGACGAAGGTGCGGTCGATCTTCAGCACGTCGATCGGGAATTGCTTGAGGTAGTTCAGCGATGAGTAACCGGTGCCAAAGTCATCGACCGCAATGCTCAGGCCAAGGTTTTTCAGACCGGCGAGAATCTGCATCGCCTCGCTGACTTCACGCATCAGAATACTTTCGGTCAGTTCAAGCTCCAGGCACGCCGGCGGCAGGCCGGTTTCGCGCAGGATCGTGGCGATCCGCGTACCGAGTTGACCGTCGGAGAACTGTCGCGCCGAGATGTTCACCGAGACTTTCGGTACACGCACGCGGTTCTGGTGCCAGGTCTTGAGTTGGCGGCAAGCCTCGCTGATCACCCAGTCGCCGACGTCCACCACCAGCCCGAGCTCCTCCAGCACCGGAATGAAATCCCCCGGCGGCACCAGCCCGCGCCGTGGATGGCGCCAGCGCAGCAGGGCTTCGGCGCCAGTCAGGCGTTTGCCGTCGCCGCTGAACTGCGGTTGGTAGTACAGCACGAACTCGTTCTGCTCCAGGGCGTGGCGCAGGTCGCTTTCCAGCTCCAGACGTTCGAGCGCACTGGCGTTCATGTCGGCCTGATAAAACTGGAAGTTGTTCTTGCCGCGCTCCTTGGCGTGGTACATCGCGGTGTCGGCGTTCTTCATCAACTGGCTGAGTTCGTTGCCATCCTGCGGGCTCAGGGCGATGCCGATGCTCGCGGTGACGAAGAACTCACGCCCTTCGAGCACGAACGGCCGCACCAGGCTGCCGAGAATCTGCTCGGCGACATGAATCGCCCGGTTCAGCGCCAGTTCGCGGCTGGAACGGTGTTGCAGGAGCAAGGTGAACTCATCGCCGCCCATCCGCGCCACGGTGTCGTCATCGTCGACGCAGGCCAGCAGGCGCGTGGCCATATCTTTCAACATGCGGTCGCCGGCGGCGTGGCCGAGGGAGTCGTTGATCGGTTTGAAGCGGTCGAGGTCGAGGAACATCAGCACCACCCACGACTTCTGCCGTTCGGCCGATTGCAGCGCGGTGTGCAGGCGATCCTGGAACAGCGTGCGGTTGGGCAGATGGGTCAAGGCGTCGTAGTAGGCGAGGCGATGGATGCGTTGCTCGCTGGCCTTGCGCTCGCTGATGTCGCTGAAGAAACACACGTAACTGGCCAGATCGCCCTCGTCGTCGAGCACGGCGGTGATGCCAACCCATGCCGGGTAATGCTCGCCATTACGGCGCTTGAGCCAGACTTCACCTTCCCAGGTGTTGTGCTGGTGCAATTGCTTGAGCACGTAGCGCAAGTGCGCGTCCTGCTGTTCGTCGACGGTGAGCATGTTCGGCAACTGGTCGAGCACTTCAGTGACCGCGTAACCGCTGACCCGACTGAACGCCTCGTTGGCCTGAACGATGTAACCGGCCGGGTCGGTGATCAGGATCGCCGAGGTCGAGTGTTCGAAAACCGTGGCGGCCATGCGCAGGTCTTTCTCGGCGCGACGTTGCTGGCTGATGTCGCGGCCGACGCCGAGCACGCCTTCGAATGCATTGTGTTCGTCCCAGACCAACACCAGACGCAGTTCGATCGGAATCTTGCGGCCGTCAGCGCGCAGGCAGTCGAACAGGAACATCTGGGTCTGCACCTGGCTGCGCAACAGCGCCAGTTGCTCGGGCTTGTCCAGCGCTTTGCTGACCCGATCCATGAGCTGATAAATACCGCTCAGTTGCTGCGGGTTGGCGATCGTCGATTGCCAGCCGTTCTGGAAAATCCATTCGGCGTCGTAGCCCAATACCGCCTGCACCGACGGGCTGACGTAGTTCAGCGAGAGTTTGCTGTCGGTGGAGAAGATCACGTCGCTGATGCTTTCGGCGAGCATGCGGTAGCGCTGCTCGCTGTCACGCAGGGATTCGCTGGCCTCGATCTGTTCGGTGATGTCCTTGGCCACGCCGATGATCCGCGTCACCTGATCGTGCTTGTCGCGAGCCAGTGCCTGTTCGCGAATATCGAAACGCCGCCATTTGCCGTCGCGATGGCGGAAGCGCAACTGACATTGTAGTAACTGGCTGTAACCGGCGTGGCGCTGCATCTGGCGCGAGCGGTGGTAGTAATCGGCGTCTTCCGGGTGCAAAAGGATTTCCCAGAAATACTCGCCCATCTGATGCAGCTCGGAGCGGTTGTAACCGAGGGTCTGGCCGAGGTGATGGTTACTGAAAATCATCCGCTGGCTGATCACGTCCTGCACGTACAGGTGATCCGGCACGGTGCGCACCACGTCCGACCAGAAACCTTCGCGCTCCAGCAGCGACAACTCGATCAGCTTGCGGCTGGTGATGTCGCTGATGCTGAGGATCACCGCTTTGTAGTCGTGCTGCTCGGTTGGCAGGCGCAGAACCATCCACAGGTGCTGGTCGCGACCGTTGATGTCCGGCAGTTTGATTTCCAGTTCCAGCTGTTTTTGCTGCTGGAGCACGGCGTCGAGCACCTGATTGCCGATGGCGCAGTGACGATGTGGATGGCCGTCGATCAGCAACTGCCAGGCGTGATCGCAGGAATTGACGTTGAGCAGTTGCAACGCCACCTGATTGACCTCGGTGATGCGCAGTTCCTGCAACAACTGCTGGCGCTGCTGCGGTTGGTCGAGCCAGGCCTTGAGTTGATCGCTGGTCTGGATCTGTGCCTTGTCGAATACCTGTTTCAGTCCGGACAGGTCGAGCACGCACAGGGCGACGCCGGTGCCTTCGAAGATGTCCTGATAACGGCGACGCCCTTCATGCAGTTGGCGCTGACGGCGGCGCATGTTCAGCAAGGCGATCACGGGCAGCATCGAGAAGGCCAGGCCCAGCAGGCATTTGCCAATGAACGCCGGCAGCAGTTCTTCGAGCACGCGCTGGCGGTCGAACAGTCCGCGCAATTGCCAATCGCTGCTGCTCAACGGCACGGTGAGTACGGTGTTGGCCAGATCGTCGGGGCTGAGAACACCGGGCTTGGCCGAAGGCAGGGCTTCGTCGCGACTGATGATCTGGTGATTGATGCGGTTTTCCACCAGCCACAGCGGACGCAGTCCGGTTTCACTCTGTTTGGTCAGTGAATCGAAGAACGTCGGTGTCAGGCGCAGTGCCCAATAACCACGGGTGCTGCCGCTGGCCTGATGGAGTAACAGATGCACCGTCGAACCGTCGTCGGCGTTGCTGAAGTAATGTGCCTGGGCATGGCTGCGCCGGACCAGTTCGGTGAGGTACTCGGCGTCGGAGCTGTCGGCAGCGCTGTCGCTGATGATTCTGCCGGAAGGGCTGAGCAACGCCAGGCTGCGCAGGTCTGGTAGCGATTGCTGGAGCTTGCGCAGTAATTGCTGCTGTTCGTCGGCTGATTGTGGTTGCTCGACGATCGGTAGCAGGTTGAGGGCGATTTGCGCGTTCAGCGCCATGTTCAGGCTGACCTGTGAGGCGAGGTCGGCGGTGTAGTCGATGGTGTACTGGCGCTGGTTTTTCTGGGTTTCGCGCAGTTGGTCAAGCAGTTGCCAGAACAGCAAGGCCAGCAACAAAAGCACGAGCGTCGCCAGCGCACCCTTTAATGTTCCGCGCAGGGGCGAGCCGGGCGCCGGTTGGGTGCTGCTCACAGAGGCTGGCGGAGTGACGTTGGACAAGCTGTAATCCTGCGGTTTGGCTGGACTGGCGCGACGTGCACTATAAGCCGGACGCCCGAAGGGCGGCTAGCATGCCTTGAGTTGTGGCGAAGTGCCAGCCCCTCGCGGCTGGACTGCCACCGGTCATTAAGGTAGCTTTGCCGGTTACGCGGGAGCGTTCCAGCTCCTAGACTCAGACTTTTTCAGCGCGCACGCATTGATAACCATCAAGTGAACGACGCGCATGGTCTGGCCGGGCATCGCCTGCGCTGCAATCATTCATCTGTCACTGACCCAAGGTTCTCCATGGCTCAATACGTCTTCACCATGCATCGGCTGGGCAAAGTTGTTCCGCCGAAGCGGGAAATCCTCAAAAACATTTCGCTGTCCTTCTTCCCCGGCGCCAAGATCGGCGTACTCGGCCTCAACGGTTCGGGTAAGTCCACGCTGCTGAAAATCATGGCCGGCGTCGATACCGAGTTCGAGGGCGAAGCCCGTCCGATGCCGGACCTGAACATCGGTTATCTGCCGCAAGAGCCACAACTTGATCCGACCAAGACCGTGCGTGAAGTGGTTGAGGAAGCGGTCAGCGTGATCAAGGATGCGCAAGCGCGTCTGGACGAGGTTTACGCCGCGTACGCCGACCCGGATGCCGACTTCGACAAGCTGGCCGCCGAGCAGGCCAAACTCGAAGCGATCTTGCAGGCCAGTGATGGTCACAACCTTGAGCGCCAACTGGAAGTCGCCGCCGATGCGCTGCGTCTGCCGGCATGGGACGCCAAGGTCGAGCACCTGTCCGGTGGTGAAAAACGTCGTGTGGCCCTGTGCCGTCTGCTGCTGTCCGCCCCGGACATGCTGCTGCTCGACGAACCGACCAACCACTTGGATGCCGATTCCGTGGCGTGGCTGGAGCATTTCCTGCACGACTTCCCGGGCACCGTGGTAGCGATCACGCACGACCGTTACTTCCTCGACAACGTCGCCGGCTGGATTCTGGAACTCGACCGCGGCGCGGGCATTCCTTACGAGGGCAACTACTCGGGTTGGCTCGAAGCCAAGTCCGATCGTCTGGCGGCCGAATCCAAGCAGCAGTCGGCTCACGAAAAAGCCATGAAAGAAGAACTGGAGTGGGTGCGCAAAGGCGCCAAGGCCCGCCAGTCGAAATCCAAGGCTCGTCTGCAACGCTTCGAAGAAATGCAATCGCAGGAATTCCAGAAGCGTTCGGAAACCAACGAGATCTACATCCCGGCCGGTCCTCGCCTGGGCGACAAGGTCATCGAATTCAAGAACGTCACCAAGGGCTACGGCGATCGCGTGCTGATCGACAACCTGTCGTTCTCGATGCCGAAAGGCGCCATCGTCGGCGTGATCGGCGGTAACGGTGCCGGTAAGTCGACTCTGTTCCGCATGCTGATGGGCAAGGAAACACCGGATTCGGGCAGCATCGAAGTCGGTGAAACCGTGCAACTGGCCTGTGTCGATCAGAGCCGCGATGACCTGGACGGCAGCAAGACGGTGTTCCAGCAGATCTCCGACGGCTCCGACCAGATCCGCATCGGCAACTACGAGATCCCGTCGCGTACCTACGTCGGTCGCTTCAACTTCAAGGGCGGCGATCAGCAGAAGTTCGTCAAGGATTTGTCCGGTGGTGAGCGCGGTCGTCTGCACCTGGCGCTGACCCTGAAGGAGGGCGGCAACGTCCTGCTGCTCGACGAACCGTCCAACGACCTCGACGTTGAAACCTTGCGTTCCCTGGAAGAAGCCCTGCTGGACTTCCCGGGCGCCGCCATTGTGATCTCTCACGATCGCTGGTTCCTTGACCGCGTCGCGACTCACATCCTGGCGTACGAAGACGACTCGCAAGCCATCTTCTTCGAAGGTAACTACACCGAGTACGAAGCCGATCGCAAAAAGCGTCTCGGCGAAGCGGCGGCCCAGCCACACCGGGTACGTCACAAGAAACTGGCCTGATATCGGGTTGGTTGCACAAAGAGCGGAGCCTTCGGGCTCCGTTTTTTTTGCCCGGGTTTTTTCAGCGAGACCGAGGTGTGGCCATCGCGAGCAGGCTCACTCCTACAGAGGAACGCATTCCAGTTGTAGGAGTGAGCCTGCTCGCGATAGCGGTGTAACGGTTGGTGCAAGACTTGGATTTGCGCTCCCCATTCAGGTGCAAAACAGGGGCAAAAACCTGCCTGATTTATATTCTGTGCACCATTTAATTTCATAACTGCGACATTTTACGCTGTTCTTGTGCGCAATTCGTTTGTTACAGTCCGGCTCAATCTCCTCCAACGACAATAAATTTGCCGAGACTTTTCCCATGATCGAATCCGTCGAATCCTTCCTCGCACGCCTGAAAAAACGCGACCCGGATCAGCCCGAATTCCACCAGGCCGTCGAAGAAGTCCTGCGCAGTCTGTGGCCGTTTCTCGAAGCCAATCCGCATTACCTGACCTCGGGGATTCTGGAGCGCATTTGCGAGCCAGAGCGAGCGGTGGTGTTTCGCGTTTCGTGGGTCGACGATCAAGGCAAAGTCCAGGTCAATCGCGGTTTCCGCATCCAGATGAACAGCGCCATCGGCCCGTACAAGGGCGGCTTGCGTTTTCATCCTTCGGTGAACATGGGCGTGCTGAAATTCCTCGCCTTCGAACAGACCTTCAAGAACTCCCTGACGTCGCTACCAATGGGCGGCGGCAAGGGCGGTTCGGACTTCGATCCGAAGGGCAAGAGCGACGCCGAAGTCATGCGTTTCTGCCAGGCGTTCATGAGCGAGCTGTACCGCCACATCGGCGCCGATGTTGACGTTCCGGCCGGTGATATCGGCGTTGGCGCGCGCGAGATCGGCTTCCTCTTCGGCCAGTACAAACGCCTGAGCAACCAGTTCACCAGCGTGCTGACCGGCAAAGGCATGACTTACGGCGGCAGCCTGATTCGTCCGGAAGCCACCGGTTTCGGTTGCGTGTATTTCGCCGAAGAAATGCTCAAGCGCCGCGGGCAAACCGTTGAAGGCAAACGCGTGGCGATCTCCGGTTCCGGCAACGTTGCGCAGTACGCGGCGCGCAAGGTCATGGATCTGGGTGGCAAGGTGATTTCGCTGTCCGACTCCGAAGGCACGCTGTATTGCGAGGCAGGCCTGAGCGAAGACCAGTGGCTGGCGCTGCTGGAACTGAAAAACGTCAAACGCGGCCGCATCAGCGAATTGGCGACGGCATTCGGTCTGGAGTTCCGAGCCGGTCAATTGCCGTGGTCGCTGCCGTGCGACATCGCGCTGCCTTGCGCCACCCAGAACGAGCTCGACGCTGAAGCAGCCGGCACCCTGCTGCGCAACGGCTGTGTGTGCGTGGCCGAAGGCGCGAACATGCCGACCACGCTGGAGGCTGTGGATATCTTCATCGAGGCCGGGATTCTGTTCGCACCGGGCAAGGCATCGAATGCCGGTGGCGTGGCGGTGAGCGGTCTGGAGATGTCGCAGAACGCCATGCGCCTGCTGTGGACGGCGGGCGAGGTGGACAGCAAGCTCCACGCGATCATGCAGTCGATCCATCACGCTTGCGTGCATTACGGCGAAGAGAACGGCCGAATCAATTACGTCAAAGGCGCGAACATCGCCGGCTTCGTCAAAGTCGCCGATGCGATGTTGGCGCAGGGCGTGGTTTAAGCCGGTTCGATGCGGATCACTTCAATCACCTGATCGCCAGCGGGACGCTGCCACAGCACTTCATCGTTGAGTCGGGCGCCAAGCAATGCCCGACCCAGCGGTGAGCCCCAATTGATCAGGCCTTGGCTGGCGTCGGCCTGATCTTCGCCGACCAGTTGCACCCGGCGTTCGGTGTTGTGCTCGTCGGCGTAGGTCACCCAACTGCCAATCTGCACCTTGTCGGTGGAGGTCGCGGCGACGGCCACCTGAGCGCTGCTCAGGCGCTGATTGAAGTAACGCAGATCACGCTCCAGATCGGCCTGGCGTTGTTTGTCGGCCTGGTCGCCTTTGGCCGACTGTTCGGCGTGCAGCGCTTGCAGCTCGGCGACTTTTGCCTGCAACTGCACCAGACCCAGTGGAGTGACGTAATTGGGCTGTTCGCTGACGTGGCGCTCGACCGGTTGATCGGCTTGCGCGGCGGCGTTGTCTTCGTTGACGAAAGCGCGGCTCATGGTGTCCTCCTCTGTATAAAGAGTCTGGCCATGGTCGCAGGCATTTGGTTTCACTGGATGTCTGGAAGCGACCTACTGCGAGCGATAGGCCCGCCCGGCGTCTTGATCTTTCTGTTGCTGCCAGGCGCGCTCGCGTTCGTCCCAGTGTTCGTTGCGGTAGTCTTCGCGATCCTTGTTTTCCAGCATCGCCTGACACTGGCGGAAGCCGTCGGTCCAGCCTTCGGCGTACTGTTTGTCCTTGAGATAGCGTGGCACGTTCTTGCGAAACTCGCCGCTGATCGAGCCGGCAGCCTGTCGGCCACTGACACAACCGTCATCGAAACCGTCGGCGAAGGCCGGTGGATAACCTTTGGCGATCAGATCTTCATGGGTGGTCTGGCAACCACCCAGCAACAGCAACACCCCCAGCAAACCCGCACACCGCCACATCGCACTCTCCTGCGCCGTTTCACGGCTGATAGGGAAAGTCTAGAAGGGGATTCGTCGGGCGTTGGTGAAAGGCATGTGAGTAATTCGTTGAGCGCTACGATTCCCTTGTAGGAGTGAGCCTGCTCGCGATAGCGGTGTATCAGTCACAGCGACAGTGCCTGATGAATTGCTATCGCGAGCAGGCTCACTCCTACAGGGGAGGGCATGTTCGAGATCAGTAGTGATACCACTTCACTTCGAGCATGACCTCGGTTTCCGGCGTGGCAAGATGACTGAACTCGCGCTGCGCACTCAGGCGCAAACCGAGGTTGCGCGACAATTCCCACTGCTGATTCAGGCTCAGGCTTCGGCGCACTTCGCCGTTGGTGAAGTAATCGCCCTTGGCCTCCACACTGAGATTGCCCAGCGGGTTCTTCCACAGCACGCCGCTGTTGAAACCGGCCGCCGGGGCGATGAAACCGGCGAAATCGTTGTTGTGTTCGACCCGCACCGTGCCGAGGGCAAAACCGAGTACGTCCTCGCCCAGTTGCCACGTGCCGCCACCGCCGCCATTGACGTGGCTGACCAGCGTTTCGTCGTCATGCTTGCCCGGCACCCGCTCAAGCCCACCGGTCACCTGCCACGACAGCGGCTGAAGCAACTCGTTACGCGGCGTCAGCGAGCGAATGGTCGCCAGATCGAGTTGCTGGAATTGCCAGTGATTGCCTTCGTACTGGCGCAGTTTCATCTGCAGGATTTCGATCTGCGCACCGAGCGGGAAGCTTTCGGCGTTGTCATTCAGGTCGTGGTAAGCCATGCGCAAGCCATATTCGCCGAACGCACGATCACCACGGGTACCGAGACCGGCCTGCCAGGTGCGTGATTCATGGCCATCTTCCGGTAGGCCGGGTTGCGGGATTTGCAGATCCGGTGCCGGGTTCTTGTTGATTGCCCGCAGCAGTTCGAAACTGCGTTGTGCCCGTTGCGGATCGCGTTCCTGGCCATTGGCGCGATAGCGTTCCAAGCGGTAAGCCGCGTCGATGATCAAGGCTTGGCGATCACGGGGCAGGGCCTTGAAGGCCGGGTCCTGCAACTGCTGTTGATCGGCGCTGACCTTCAGGACCCATTGCTGTTCTTCGCCACTCAGCGGCTCGGCACGGCTGAGCAGTTCGCGTTCGCGGGAAGGACGGTATTCGATGCTTTCCACCAGCCCGGCTTCTTTTACCGCTTTGACCGTGTCGGTGGGGATTGCGGTCAGCGGGAATTGCTCGGTCAGGCGCAGGCTCGGTCGTGCCACTTGCAGCAGTTCAAGCAAGCGATAGGAGCAGTTTTCGTCGAAGAAGAAATAGTCGAACTGAATCTGCTTCAACTCCCACACATGCTCGACCATGCGCGCGGTTTCTTCTTGCGTCAGGTTCAGCCGGTATTCCCACAGGTCGCGGTTTTCCAGGCTGCGATATTCAGAGAGTTTTTCCTGGTACGGCACCAGCGCGAACAGGCCGGGATAGCCGCCCATCAAGCCTTTCCAGGCGTACAGAATGCTGTTGTCGGAACCTTCGATGTAGGCGCCGAAGTTGATCGCGTAACTGAGCAGCGAGGTCTTGTCGCTTTGCACGTCAGCCTGATCGATGCGCAGCAGTGTGTGGCCGAACATGGATGACGGGCTGTTCAGATAAGCCGCCGGGAAGATCATCACCGCGCTGTGCGGCGAGACGTCCTTGAACCATTTCTTGTATTCGGCGCATTCCGGCGTCGGCAGATCGGTGAGGTTGAGTTGCGCCTTCAGCCAACGGGTACGGGCTGGATAAACACATTGTGCGTGTTGCTCGCCGAGGCTGGCCGGGGCGTACAACGCTTGCACGGTCGCAGCCAGTTCGTGATCGGGGTGTTCATTGCCATCGGGCGCGAGAAAGAACTTCTTGTCGCTGACATAGCTGCGCCAGCCTCCGAGCTTGGCAGTTTCGTAATGACCGAGGGAAATCCAGAAGCGGTCGTTGGCCAGTTGCTGCAAACGTTGAGGGTCGATGTTTGGCGCGGCGGACAGCGGGGCGCAGACACAGAGCGCCAGCCAGGCAAGGCGTTTGAGCATAGGTGGCAACTTAACTCGAAAGAAAACAAAACCCGGATCGGGGTGTGATCACTCCACCCTGTGGCGAGGGGATTTATCCCCGTTGGGCAGCGAAGCGGCCCCAAAACCTGTATCCCCAATGCATCAGATACTCCGCATGCACAGGTTCACGACTGCTGCGCAGCCGATCGGGGATAAATCCCCTCACCACAGGTTCAGCGTCACGGTGGAATCAATGCATAAAAAACAAAACCCGCTTCCCGAAGGAAGCGGGTGGGGTCGAGCTTAAGCCTGCGTTGCGTACTTGGCCAGACGTGGGTCTGATTTCAGCACGGCCAGGGTGTTGGTATGCACGTCTTCAGCGGTCACGTCAGCCTTGCTGAAGATCTGCTGGAAGTGCTCGTGAGTCACGGCAGCGAAATGCGCACGGTCTTCCGGCGCTACGCCCAGTACCACGGCATAGGTCGTTAGCGCTTCGCCGTTGCCCTTGGCCATGTCTTCGGACAGCTCGTTCATCATGCCATTCATGGCAAACCAGGATTTGCCGCCGTAGGTCAGCGATGCGTTGGTCGAGCAACCGTTGGTGCCGGAAGTCATGCCGAAAGTGGCGTTACCGGAAGTGCCGTTGGTGGTGGAAGCAAGGAAGTGCGCCGGGGTGCCACGCTGACCTTCGAACAGCATGTTGCCCCAACCGCAATCCGGGCCGCCTGGAGCTTGCGCCATTGCGTTGATGGATACAGCGGTGAAGAGAGTACCGAGAAGAATCCGTTTCATAGCTTTGTTCTCTTTGTGTGCATACCAATGGACAGGGTTCTGGCCCCCCAAGCTCTGTACGAAACAGACCCAAACGAAGCCAGTGGGCCGGTATTAGTTCCAGCCGCGCAGTTTGGAGTTTAGGCACGTTCCCGCAGTTCCGTGATTTTTTACAAAAGATTCGGTCATAAGCCCGGTTTCCGGGGGCCGGCTGCGCAGCGGGCGAGTTGTCTATGCTTTGTCACATGGCGCGCCTTGCCAGTGGGGCACGGGCAGCGCCAGAATGCCGCTATCTGCCCCGCCTGATTGTTAAGGAAGCCCGATGCCTGATCCTGTTGCTGCCAGCTTGCGTCTAGCGCCCGAAGCGCTGACCCGTCCGTTTTCCGCTGAACAGTTCAGCTTCACTACCACCAATGATCTGGAGCCCTTTCGCGGTGTGCTCGGCCAGGAACGAGCGGTCGAAGCCTTGCAGTTCGGTGTGGCGATGCCACGCCCCGGTTACAACGTTTTTGTCATGGGCGAACCCGGTACCGGTCGCTTCTCGTTCGTCAAACGCTACCTGAAAGCCGAAGGCAAACGCCTGCAGACCCCGGCTGACTGGGTCTACGTCAACAACTTCGATGAGCCACGCGAGCCCCGCGCCCTGGAATTGCCGTCGGGCACTGCCGGTGCGTTCATCGGTGACATCAACGGTTTGATCGACAATCTGCTGGCGACTTTTCCGGCGGTATTCGAGCACCCGTCCTACCAGCAGAAAAAAAGCGCCATCGACCGCGCCTTCAACCAGCGCTACGACAAGGCCCTCGACATCATCGAGCGTCTGGCCCTGGAAAAAGACGTCGCCCTGTACCGCGACAGCAGCAACATCGCCTTCACGCCGATGCTTGACGGCAAAGCCTTGGACGAGG
This sequence comes from Pseudomonas sp. TH06, assembly GCF_016651305.1. GTDB lineage: Bacteria > Pseudomonadota > Gammaproteobacteria > Pseudomonadales > Pseudomonadaceae > Aquipseudomonas. Next base: position 2,458,238 of record NZ_JAEKEC010000001.1, read on the forward strand.
CGGAATTCGCGCAGTTGCCGGAAGCTGATCGTGAGCGTTTCCACGAAGACATCTCCGGCCTCGAAGAGCGCCTGAACGAAGAACTCGCCAGCCTGCCGCAGTGGAAGCGCGAGTCGAACAATCAACTGCGTTCGCTCAACGAAGAAACCATCACGCTGGCCTTGCAGCCGTTGCTGTCGCCACTGTCGGAGAAGTACGCAGAAAATGCTGCGGTCTGCGGTTACCTGCAAGCGGTGCAGGTCTACCTGCTGAAAACCGTGGTCGAGCAACTGGTTGACGACAGCAAGACCGACGCCGTCGCCCGCAAGTTGCTGGAAGAGCAATACGCGCCGAGCCTGGTGGTCGGTCATCCGGCCAGCGGTGGTGCGCCGGTGGTATTCGAGCCGCACCCGACCTATGAAAACCTGTTCGGCCGCATCGAATACACCACCGACCAGGGCGCGCTCTACACCACTTATCGTCAGTTGCGTCCGGGTGCCTTGCACCGCGCCAACGGTGGTTTCCTGATCCTTGAAGCGGAAAAAATGCTCAGCGAGCCGTTTGTCTGGGATGCGCTCAAACGCGCCCTGCAATCGCGCAAGCTGAAAATGGAATCGCCGCTGGGCGAGATGGGCCGTTTCGCCACGGTGACGCTCAACCCGCAGCACATTCCGTTGCAGGTCAAAGTCATCATCATCGGTGCGCGGTCGCTGTACTACACACTGCAAGACCTCGATCCGGACTTCCAGGAGATGTTCCGCGTTCTGGTCGATTTCGACGAAGACATCCCGATGGTCGACGAGAGCCTGGAGCAATTCGCCCAGCTGTTGAAAACCCGGACTTCGGAAGAAGGCATGGCGCCGCTGACCGCCGATGCGGTGGCACGTCTGGCGACTTACAGCGCACGGCTGGCCGAGCACCAAGGGCGGTTGTCGGCGCGTATTGGCGATCTGTTCCAACTGGTGAGCGAAGCGGATTTCATCCGTCATCTGGCCGGCGATGAAATGACCGATGCCGGTCATATCGAACGAGCGCTGAAAGCCAAAGCCACCCGCACTGGTCGTGTGTCGGCGCGGATCCTTGATGACATGCTCGCCGGGATCATTCTGATCGACACCGATGGCGCGGCGGTCGGCAAGTGCAACGGCCTGACGGTGCTTGAGGTCGGCGACTCGGCGTTCGGTGTGCCGGCGCGGATTTCCGCCACGGTGTACCCGGGCGGCAGCGGCATCGTCGACATCGAGCGTGAGGTCAATCTCGGCCAGCCGATCCACTCCAAAGGCGTGATGATCCTCACCGGTTATCTGGGTAGCCGTTACGCCCAGGAATTCCCGCTGGCGATTTCCGCGAGCATCGCCCTGGAGCAATCCTACGGTTACGTTGATGGCGACAGTGCGTCGCTGGGCGAGGCGTGCACGCTGATTTCGGCGCTGTCGAAAACCCCGCTCAAGCAGTGCTTTGCCATCACCGGCTCGATCAACCAGTTCGGTGAAGTGCAGGCGGTCGGCGGGGTCAACGAAAAGATCGAAGGTTTCTTCCGTCTCTGCGAGGCACGCGGTTTGACGGGCGAGCAGGGCGCGATCATTCCGCAAGCCAACGTGGCCACGCTGATGCTCGACGAGAAAGTGCTGGCGGCGGTGCGCGCCGGGCAATTCCACGTTTATGCGGTGCGTCAGGCTGATGAGGCGTTGAGTCTACTGGTCGGCGAGCCCGCGGGTGCGCCGAACGAGGAGGGCGAATTCCCTGAAGGCAGCATCAACGCACGGGTGGTCGAGCGCTTGCGCGACATCGCCGAAATGATCAGCGAAGAAGACCTCAAGGAAGCCGAGAAGGAATTGGCGCAGGAAGCGTTGGCCGAAGCCAAACCGGCCTAAGCCTGGCGCGGTAAAACTGTAGGAGTGAGCCTGCTCGCGATGGCGGTGTGTCAGTCGGCAGAAATGTTGCCTGACACGCTGCCATCGCGAGCAGGCTCACTCCTACACTATTTGTTTTGTGTCGATCTTCGGGAAATGTGCCATCACTCTGGCGCCAATATTCACACAATGACCATTCGGCGCCTTTTGGTTCTATCGGGTTTGCGCGGCGGACTTTTCTTCTATTCTCAGCTCAAGGATATCGACAGTATCACTGGATCGAGCCAGTCCTCCCGTGAGGGCTGAATACCAGCTTCACCGAGGGTCGCCGCCATGTCGCGCAACCTCTGCCTCACCCGTCAATGCCTGGGTCTTGTGACCCGCATCGAATGCGCCATCAAACCGTTGGCCGGCGATAACGGCATGTGGACTCTGCTCTTCGCTGCCGGCATGGCTGGCGAACAACCTTCCGCCATCAAAGCTCAAGGCCCGTTCCACGGACCGATTGCCGCCGAGTCAATCCTCGACACTATCGTTGAGAGCCTGACGATGCATGGCTATCAGTTGGCCGACGATCCGCAGATCTGGAGCCTGCACCTGCAAGCCCAGCTACGGCAGATCAATGGTGGCCGAGGCCGCAGCCTCAATTGACGCCTACCCATGCAGGAGCTGCCGCAGGCTGCGATATTTTGACTGTGCTCTTCAAGGCGCAGTCTCAGGCAACGACGCCTTGTCGAGTTTGACCTCAAAGCCGTATTGCACAGTGGCGAGGTCGGTTCGCTGATAGGTCTCCACGTGCGTTGGATGGCCATAAAAGTAATGCACGCCAAACAGCGCAGGGCCTTCCGCGCTCGCATCGTGGCTGACCGATAGAATCTGCTTCAGGTAATTGTCGCTGTCGTCCTTGACGAAGAACCGCCACTCGTTGGCGGGGAACAGTTTCAGGTCCACCACCAACGTGTTGTTCTTGATCTCCAGGCCTTTGGGCAGAGACTTGGCGTCGTAGGATTTCTTGTCGACCGTTGCAAGGAACAGCGGCATCGAGCCCACGGCGATTGCCGGGGTTTCCGGGAACAGATTCAAATCGTAGGTGATCGTCGCTCGCAACGGATCAACTTTATAAGCCTCGGGCGGCAGTTCGATGGGTTCGTCGAGTTTGCCGCTGCGCTTTTCAGTGAAGAACGTCACCGGGCTTTCACCGGGATTGAAGTCATCGCCGAGTAATTCATCGTTGAAGGTACGGCGATGGGAAAACTCGATGCGCGCGGCGCTCGGGTCCTCTACCGATTGATGGATACGAATTCCGGCCTTAAACTGCTCTTCGGTAAGGCTTGCGCCTTTGAGCCAGTTCACGGCCAGATCGTCATACACCACCACCGGCAGATCCAGCGGTTGAATGGCTTTTTCCGTCGTGTGCTGTTGAAACGCGCGAACGGGCAGATCCAGCGTTTTTCGGGTTACGGTCACTGACGAGAAGTCGAGCACGCTGACTTCCAGCGTTTCGATCGGGCCGTTGAAGTAGACCTTGTTGTAACGGCGCGGGTGTTGTTGTTCGAAGGCTTGCTGCTCGTCGCCGAGCTGTTTTTCCAGCGCCTCGCTCCAGGTCTTCTGCTGTTGCAGGTGGGCCAGTTGTTTTTCGTAGAAGGACACCTGCTCCGGGCTCTCGTTGATCGAGCCGGCACGCACCAGATATTGCCCGGTGGCGTCACGGGCCTGAACGATCAGCGGATTGAGCTGGGCGTCGGCGACTTCCGGAGCCAGCGGCAGGCTGTTGCTGAATTCGACCTCGGCATAGTTCTTTTCCAGTTTCAGCACTTTGACGCTGAGGTTGTCATCGGTACGTGTCTGACCGACATCCTTTTTACTCAGATCGAAACTGAACAGGCGTCGCGGCGCGATCACTTCCAGTTTGCCTTGCAGGCTCACCGGTTGTGGTTGGGTTTTCTTGTCCACGTCGAGGCCGTCGATGAACGGGTAGGTCACGGTCAGGTCATCGGGATTGGTGACGTTGGAGCTTGAGGGGCTTAACTGAATGCCCGGATCGGTTTCCGACCATTCTGGCTGGTAGGCAATGACGCGCTTGTTGCTCAGGGTTACCGACTGCCATTCCACGCCATGGGGAAACAGGAAGCCGCCGGGAATGTTGAGGTTGAACGGGAAGACCGGTTGCAGATCGGTGAGGTAGTCGGAGCTGGCGTCCTTGTGCAGCACGAACAGGCCATTGATGAAGGTATCGACCAGCGCCTGCGGGGCAGGGTAGTGCTTGAGGATGCCGAGGGCGTCTTCGCCGTATTCGGTTTTTACCGCAATGCTGTCGAGTTTGAGCTGGGCGCGTTCAAGCAACAGCAGCGAACCGCCGAGTTCGGTGACGGCGTCCTTGAGCTTCGGATCGCTGATGGCATCGAGAGACTGTTCGAACTTTGCGGTTTTTTCTTCCAGGCTGACCGCGTGCTTCTCGTCACTTGGCGAGCAGCCGCCGAGAAGCAGGGTCAAGCAAATTCCGGCGGTCGTTATCGGCAATCGCACATCCATTTCCACTCGTCCTGTCCGCTGTCGCTGAGCTGTCAATGGTTTGGACACTAGCAGAAAAAAATGCCACACACGCGCAGGTGGCGGATTTTCGGGCAGTTTCTGGGTGTCACAGGTGGCTGGTATACTCGCCGCCGATTACCACCCCCCTTGTGTGAGATTCAATGGAACGCTTTATCGAAAACGCAATGTATGCCTCGCGCTGGCTGCTGGCGCCGATCTACTTCGGGCTCTCCCTCGGGTTGCTGGCGCTGGCGCTGAAATTCTTCCAGGAAGTTTTCCACGTTATTCCCAATGTGTTCTCGATGGCTGAATCGGATCTGATTCTGGTGCTGCTGTCGCTGATCGATATGGCGCTGGTGGGCGGCTTGCTGGTCATGGTGATGATTTCCGGCTACGAGAACTTCGTCTCGCAACTGGACATCGATGAAGGCAAGGAGAAGCTCAACTGGCTGGGCACCATGGATTCTTCGTCGCTGAAGATGAAAGTGGCGGCCTCGATCGTGGCGATCTCCTCGATCCACCTGTTGCGGATCTTCATGGATGCCAAGAACGTCGATCCCGAGCACCTGAAGTGGTACGTGATCATTCACATGACCTTCGTTCTCTCGGCCTGCGCGATGGGTTATCTGGACAAGGTCACCAAGCACTGATCCCTATTGATCAATGCTAAAAAAAGCCGCCCGTCTGTTGCGAAACAGACGGGCGGTGTCGTTTGTGGCTTGTGCTTTGTTGCGTGCGGGCATATCCCTGTAGATGTCTTGGCTCGCCACTGCGTGAGGTGCGTTCATGAACCTGCAAGAGTTAAGTGTGTTTGCCTTCGCCAGGAAGGTTGATGAGCTGAACCTGATTTCCATGGAAGGCGGGATTTACCTGCTCGAAGCGCGAATGCATGGCACGGCGTACCCGTTAAGTGATTTCAAGGGCAACATGCTGACGCTACGCTCGGTCGAGCACGCGCGGGATTTTTTGCACAGCCTCCCGGTGTTGCCGTTCAACCTGGTACACACCTCGGTACATGATGAAATGTGCGGCCTCGGCGCCAGTGGCGAGGAAAGCCTGAAAGTGCCGCTCGCCTGGCGCTCGGCCCTGTAGGCCCGGCGCGCCACAGGTCTGGCTTCTGTGCTAGTCTGCTCGCCCTTTTGGTTCCGGGCGCGCCGGGACGCGCTGTGCACGCACGGCAAGTCTTGTGGCCGTCCGCACAGCGGAGCAGTGTCATGTCCGAAGTAAATCTGTCCACCGACGAAACCCGCGTCAGCTACGGTATCGGCCGTCAGCTGGGTGACCAGCTGCGCGATAACCCGCCACCGGGTGTCAGCCTGGACGCCATTCTGGCAGGCCTGACCGACGCTTTCGCCGGTAAGGAAAGCCGTGTGGGTCAGGAAGAAATGTCCGCCAGCTTCAAGGTTATCCGCGAAATCATGCAAGCCGAAGCAGCTGCCAAAGCTGAAGCCGCTGCTGGCGAAGGTCTGGCCTTCCTGGCTGAAAACGCCAAGCGTGATGGCATCACCACTCTGGCTTCCGGCCTGCAATTCGAAGTGCTGACTCAGGGTGAAGGCGCCAAGCCGACCCGTGAAGACCAGGTGCGTACTCACTACCACGGCACGCTGATCGACGGCACCGTGTTTGATAGCTCCTACGAGCGCGGCCAGCCTGCCGAATTCCCGGTTGGCGGCGTGATCCCTGGCTGGACCGAAGCCCTGCAACTGATGAATGCCGGCAGCAAATGGCGTCTGTACGTGCCGAGCGAACTGGCTTACGGCGCGCAAGGTGTTGGCAGCATTCCGCCGCACAGCGTTCTGGTGTTCGACGTCGAGCTGCTCGACGTTCTGTAATTCCTGGCCTGCCTTCACGGCGGGCTAATGTAGGAGTGAGCCTGCTCCGGGCGGCGATCCGACGATAGCGTTTTTTCAGTCGACTGATTTGTTGTCTGACACCCCGTCATCGCGAGCAGGCTCACTCCTACAGTTTTTACCGCGTTTCATACTTCGATCTTGTGATGCAGTTCGCTGGTCGGGCGCAACGCCCGGGCGTAGCAGAACAGGAACAGATTGCGCACCAGCTCCTTGAGCACCAACGGTTCACTGGAATTCAGGCTGCTGACGTCCAGATCCCCCTGATCCTGCAACTCATGCAAAGCTTCTTCTTCAAGCACCGCACAGACTTCACCGGTTTCCCGATGGAGGATTCTGAGATACGGGTGTGGGCGATCCAGCCAGGCGTCGATCAAATAAGTCATGGTTCTCATCTCCTTGAAGGGTTTCAATGAGAATAATTCTTATTCATCAAATAGCAAGTGTCTATTGGCGGATTGTGAATTTTTCCGGGTAAAGATTGCGTAAGGTCAAAACGGCTGGCGTATGGCTATCGCGTGGATTGGCTGGGGGAAAGCGGGGAGGGTGAAGCTCCATCCCACGTCGGGCGCGGGATGGATGACAACGGGTTCAGACTTTTCTGACGAACTCGGATTTGAGTTTCATCGGGCCGATACCGTCGATCTTGCAGTCGATGTCGTGGTCGCCATCGCACAGGCGGATGTTCTTGACCTTGGTGCCGACCTTGACCACCAGCGAGGTGCCCTTGACCTTCAGATCCTTGATCACGGTGATGGTGTCGCCGTCTTGCAGGACATTGCCGACCGAGTCTTTCTTCACAGCATCGTCAGCGGCCACTTCGGCTTCGCCAGTGGCCGACCACTCGTGGGCGCACTCCGGGCAGATCAGTTGGGCGCCGTCTTCGTAGGTGTATTCGGAATTGCATTTCGGGCAGGGTGGCAACGTGCTCACTAAGGCTCCTTGGGATGTGGATCACTAAAAGTCGCACATTGTATAGGGTTTTAGCTTTTCAGGCAGGCAAAAGCAAAAGATCGCAGCATCGACAAACCCCTGTAGGAGCTGCCGAAGGCTGCGATCTCTTGATCATGCTTTTGGATGTCAGTGCGTACGCGCGACCGCAAACTCGCTCAGCTCAACCAGTGCATCGCGGTATTCGCTGGCTGGCAGTGCGTCGAGGCACTTGATCGCACGGGCCACGTAATCACGAGCCAGTTGTGCGGTGTATTCCAGTGACCCGGAAGCTTCCACGGCGATGCGAATGCTTTCCAGATCTTCGATCCCGCCTTTCTGGATCGCCTGACGCACCAGAGCGGCCTGTTCAGGCGTGCCTTCGCGCATGGTGTAGATCAGCGGCAGGGTCGGCTTGCCTTCGGCCAGATCGTCACCGACGTTCTTGCCCAGGGTTTCGGCGTCGCCCTTGTAGTCAAGCAGGTCGTCGACCAGTTGGAACGCCACGCCGAGGTGATCACCGAAGGTACGCAGGGCTTCGCTCTGCTCGGCGCTGGCACCGGCCAGTGCAGCGGCACTGTGGGTCGAAGCTTCAAAGAGCATCGCGGTCTTGCCGCGGATGACTTCCATGTAGGTTTCTTCGGTGGTGCTGGCATCACGCACCTTGGACAGCTGCAGCACTTCGCCTTCAGCGATAATGCGCGTGGCCTGGGACAGGATCTTCATGACCGGCATCGAGCCCAGTTCGACCATCATCTCGAACGAGCGCGAGTACAGGAAGTCGCCGACCAGCACGCTCGGGGCATTGCCCCACATGGCGTTGGCGGTCGAGCGGCCACGGCGCATGCCGGACATGTCGACGACGTCGTCATGCAGCAGGGTCGCGGTGTGCAGGAATTCGATGGTGGCGGCGAGCAGGCGCATGTCGTCGCCTTCGCGACCCAGGGCCTTGCCACACAGCAACACTAATAAAGGACGCAGACGTTTGCCGCCGGCCGAGGTGATGTAATCGCCGATTTTCGATACCAGCGGCACTCGGGAAGTCAGCTGCTTCTTGATGATGCCGTCGACGGCGCTAAAATCGTCCGCCACCGCGCGGTAGAAAGCTTGGGGTTGCATCAGCGAGAGTCGCTCCAGAAGGGTTGCGCGGCATGCTAGGACCCCCGTCCAGACCTGTCAAGGCGCGGTCGGGCACTGTGAAAGCTGCTGCGGGCTGGGAGCCTTCGGCTTTACGCACGTAATCCTGCGTCAAAAACAGGCTCGGAATGCTCATTTACAAACCGTAAACTCCGCTTCCTCGCCTGTTTTTTCCTTGTCTTCCCTTCGCTCGCGACGCTTTCACAGCGCCTGAAGGCTACTTGCAAGCCTGCGGCGCCTTGCGTACAATCGCGCACCCTGAACTTCCTGGGCAGCACCTGCCTTACGCAATTGCAAGCGGGCCTTCCAGCCCCATGCAGCCATGCCAGCCAATACCTCTTCTTATAAAGAGCTGGGTGAGCAGGATTATCGGAGAAATACCATGTCTTATGCAGTAATCGTTACTGGCGGCAAGCAGTACAAAGTCGCCCCAGGTGAATACCTGAAGATCGAAAAACTGGAAGTCGCTACCGGCGAATCCGTTACCTTTGATCGCGTTCTGTTGGTTGCCAATGGCGACGACGTAAACATCGGCGCTCCAGTTGTTGCTGGCGCTACTGTTGTGGCTGAAGTGATCTCCCAAGGTCGTCACGATAAAGTCCGCATCATCAAGTTCCGTCGTCGTAAGCACCACATGAAGCGTATGGGCCACCGCCAGTGGTACACCGAGATCAAAATCACCGGTATTCAGGCTTAATTTCAGCCTAATTCCTCACTAGGAGAATTGAACTCATGGCACACAAAAAAGCTGGTGGTAGTACCCGTAACGGTCGCGACTCAGAAGCCAAACGCCTTGGCGTCAAGATGTATGGCGGCCAGAAAATCATTCCGGGCAACATCATCGTGCGTCAGCGCGGCACCCAATTCCACGCCGGTTACGGTGTAGGCATGGGTAAAGATCACACCCTCTTCGCTAAAATCGAAGGCGTGATCAAGTTTGAAGTAAAAGGCGCGTTCAACCGCCGTTACGTGAGCGTTGTCGCGGCTTAATCGCGAGATCGCTGGAAGAGCCCTGTCTTGCGACGGGGCTTTTTCGTTTGTGGGGTGAGTCTCTTGCAAAACTGTTTGTATGGGCTGTCGGCGTGCGATGCAGGTCGTGTTTTGGGGTCGCTGCGCTCATTTTTGCAAGAGTCTTATGTCTTGATTGTTTTTCGGCTCGTCCGTATGGCGAGAGGCGTTGGTTATGAAGTTTGTTGATGAAGTATCGATTCGCGTAAAGGCTGGTGATGGCGGCAATGGCGCCATGAGTTTCCGTCGGGAAAAGTTCATCGAAAACGGTGGTCCGAACGGTGGCGATGGTGGTGACGGCGGCTCTATCTACATGATGGCTGACGAAAACCTGAACACTCTGGTCGACTACCGTTACACCCGGCACTTCGATGCCGAGCGTGGCTCCAACGGCGGCAGCACCGACTGCACCGGCAAGAAAGGTGAGGACCTGATCCTGCGCGTTCCGGTCGGTACGACCGTGATCGACTCGGCGACTCAGGAAGTCATCGGCGACCTGACCAAGGCCGGCCAGAAGTTGATGGTCGTACAGGGCGGTTGGCACGGTCTGGGTAACACCCGTTTCAAATCCAGTACCAACCGTGCGCCACGCCAGACCACGCCGGGTAAACCGGGTGAGCAGCGTGACCTGAAACTGGAAATGAAAGTGCTGGCTGACGTCGGTCTGCTGGGCTTGCCGAACGCCGGTAAAAGTACCTTCATCCGTTCGGTCTCGGCCGCCAAGCCGAAAGTTGCCGACTACCCGTTCACCACGCTGGTGCCAAACCTCGGTGTGGTCAGCGTCGATCGCTGGAAGAGCTTCGTCGTGGCCGACATCCCGGGCCTGATCGAAGGTGCTTCCGACGGTGCTGGCCTGGGTATCCGCTTCCTCAAGCACTTGGCGCGTACGCGTCTGTTGTTGCATCTCGTCGACATGGCGCCGCTGGATGACACCAGTGCGCCGGATGCTGCGGAAGTAATTGTCAACGAACTGATCAAGTTCAGCCCGTCTCTGGCTGAGCGTGATCGCTGGCTGGTGCTGAACAAGTGCGACCAGATCCTTGAAGAAGAGCACGAAGAGCGCGTCAAGGAAATCGTTGATCGCCTGGAGTGGACTGGTCCGGTTTACGTGATCTCGGCCATCGCCAAGATCGGTACCGAGCGTCTGTGCCATGACATCATGCGTTACATGGAAGATCGTGCTGATCGTCTGGCCAATGACCCGGCTTACAAAGAAGAGCTGGCCGATCTCGATCAGCGCATCGAGGACGAAGCCCGTGCGCAACTGCAGGCGCTGGATGACAAGCGTGCCCTGCGTCGCAGTGGCGTGAAGTCGGTCCACGACATCGGTGACGATGATTGGGACGAAGAAGATGTGGATGACGAAGACGGTCCGGAAATCATTTACGTGCGTGACTGATCCGTTGCGATAAACTTGAACGCCGCTCAATCGAGCGGCGTTTTAGTATCTGGAAATCGATCGTTGGTCAGCAATAGCCACGATTAACGTCACGGGCAGTGCCAGGTCGCGCTGTCCTCAAGCTAAGGTTGAAGATGATGCGGAGCAAGGTGACAGGTGCGCAGCGTTGGGTCGTGAAGATCGGCAGCGCTTTGCTGACAGCTGATGGCAAAGGGCTGGATCGTGCGGCAATGAGTGTCTGGGTCGAGCAGATGGTGGCCTTGCATGAGGCTGGCGTCGAGTTGGTGTTGGTGTCCTCCGGGGCAGTGGCGGCCGGCATGAGCCGTTTGGGTTGGACCGCACGACCCAGTGCGATGCACGAGCTCCAGGCGGCCGCTGCAATTGGTCAGATGGGTCTGGTCCAGGCTTGGGAGTCGAGCTTCGCCGAGCATGGTCGGCACACTGCGCAGATTCTCCTGACTCACGACGACCTCTCCGATCGCAAGCGCTACCTGAATGCCCGCAGCACCTTGCGCGCGCTGGTTGAGCTGAAAGTCATCCCGGTGATCAACGAAAACGACACCGTGGTCACTGATGAAATCCGTTTTGGTGATAACGACACGCTGGCGGCGCTGGTAGCTAACCTGGTCGAAGCTGATCTACTGGTGATCCTCACGGATCGCGATGGCATGTTCGACGCTGATCCGCGCAACAATCCTGATGCTCAGCTGATTTACGAGGCGCGCGCTGATGATCCGGCTCTGGATGCGGTTGCTGGCGGAACTGGCGGTGCGCTGGGGCGTGGCGGCATGCAGACCAAGTTGCGTGCAGCGCGTCTGGCTGCGCGTTCCGGTGCGCACACTATCATCGTGGGTGGGCGTCTTGAACGTGTGCTTGATCGCCTGAAAGCGGGCGAGCGCATCGGCACCTTGCTGTCGCCTGAGCGCGGCATGCTCGCGGCGCGCAAGCAGTGGCTGGCCGGGCATCTGCAAACTCGCGGCACGCTGGTGCTGGATGATGGGGCGGTGTCGGCATTGTCCCAGGGCAACAAGAGCTTGCTGCCGGTGGGTGTGAAGTTGGTGCAGGGGAGTTTCCGTCGCGGTGAGATGGTGGTCTGTGTGGCGCCGGATGGTCGCGAAATCGCCCGTGGTCTCGCCAATTACAGTGCGCTGGAAGCGCAAAAAATTATCGGTCAGTCGTCAGATGCGATTGTCGGTTTGCTGGGTTACATGGCTGAGCCGGAATTGGTTCACCGTGACAACCTGATTCTGGTTTAAGGAAAACTTGATGCGTGTAGCAAAAGGATTGTTGGGTCTGTTGATGGCGCTGCCATTGCTGGCCTCGGCCGAAGAAATCGGTCAGGTATCGACAGTGTTCAAGCTCGTCGGCCCGAACGACCGGATCGTGGTCGAAGCGTTTGATGATCCGAAGGTCGAGGGCGTGACCTGCTATCTGTCGCGCGCCAAGACTGGCGGCGTGAAAGGTGGGTTGGGTCTCGCTGAAGATCGTGCGGAAGCCTCTATCGCCTGTCGCCAGGTGGGTCCCATCAAATTCAAGGGTGAGTTGAAAGATGGCGATGAGGTGTTCAAGGAGCGCACGTCGCTGGTGTTCAAGACCATGCAGGTGGTGCGTTTCCTCGACAAGAAACGCAACGCGCTGGTGTATCTGGTCTACAGCGATCGAGTGATCGAAGGCAGTCCGCAGAACGCCGTGACCGCAATCCCGATTCTGCCGTGGGTGCCGGTCCAGCAGTAACACTGCAAAACCAACTGTAGGAGTGAGCCTGCTCGCGATGGTGGTGTGTCAGTCAGCAAATGTTTGTCTGGCTAACCGCTATCGCGAGCAGGCTCACTCCTACATTTTTTTGCTCTGCGTTCAGTAAATCGCAGGCAATAAAAAACCGACCCTAAGGTCGGTTTTTTAATGACTACGTCGATTAAGCGGCTTCTTTCAGCGCTTTAACGTGGCCATTCAGACGGCTCTTATGACGAGCAGCCTTGTTCTTGTGGATGATGCCTTTATCGGCCATGCGGTCGATTACTGGCACAGCCAGAACGTATGCAGCTTGAGCTTTTTCAGCGTCTTTTGCGTCGATGGCTTTAACTACATTCTTGATGTAGGTGCGAACCATGGAACGCAGGCTGGCGTTGTGGCTGCGACGCTTCTCAGCCTGTTTTGCACGTTTTTTGGCGGAAGGTGAGTTGGCCACCGTCGAGCTCCTCGAAAGACTTTTTAGGAAATAGCAAACAAAATAGGCCGCGAATCATGCCGATGAGTTGAAGTCTTGTCAAGGGCACTTGAAACGTTCCGCTAAGTGGTAGGTATAAAGAGGCGGGATATTTATTTCCGGCGCTTGACCTGTAAACTCGCGAGCTTTGGCTCTGTGCTGCTGCGGCGCGGAGTATCGCACAAGTAGGCGCTTTGTTCGCCTGCTGTTTATCGACAGGCACAAATTCCCTCAATGAATCTGCTCAAATCGTTGGCCGCCGTCAGCTCTATCACGATGCTTTCCCGGGTTTTGGGGTTTGTTCGTGACACGCTCATTGCTCGCACATTCGGCGCCGGGATGGCGACCGATGCCTTCTTTATCGCCTTCAAATTGCCCAATCTGCTGCGGCGGATCTTCGCCGAGGGCGCTTTCTCGCAGGCATTCGTGCCGATTCTGGCCGAATACAAAAGCCAGCAGGGCGAAGAGGCGACACGCACGTTCATTGCTTACGTTTCGGGCTTGTTGACGTTGGTGTTGGCTGTGGTCACCGCGCTGGGCATGATCGCTGCGCCCTGGGTGATCTGGGCCACGGCGCCCGGTTTCACCGATACTCCGGAAAAATTCCAGCTCACCTCCGATCTGCTGCGGGTGACGTTCCCCTATATATTGCTGATCTCGTTGTCATCGCTAGCCGGTGCGATTCTCAATACCTGGAACCGCTTTTCGGTACCGGCGTTTGTGCCGACCCTGCTTAACGTCAGCATGATCGTGTTTTCGTTGTTCCTGACGCCGTATTTCGATCCGCCAGTCATGGCCCTGGGCTGGGCCGTGCTGGTGGGTGGTCTGGCGCAACTGCTTTATCAGCTGCCGCATCTGAAAAAGATCGGCATGTTGGTGTTGCCGCGCCTGAATCTGCGCGATACCGGCGTCTGGCGGGTGATGAAGCAGATGTTACCGGCGATCCTCGGTGTGTCGGTCAGTCAGATTTCGCTGATCATCAACACTATCTTCGCCTCGTTTCTGGTCGCAGGCTCGGTGTCGTGGATGTATTACGCGGACCGCTTGATGGAATTGCCGTCCGGCGTATTGGGTGTGGCGTTGGGTACCATTCTGCTGCCGACGCTGGCCAAAACCTACGCCAGCAAAGACCGCCACGAGTATTCGCGAATCCTCGATTGGGGCCTGCGCCTGTGCTTTGTGCTGGTGCTGCCGTGTTCGCTGGCACTGGGGATTCTCGCTGAGCCGCTGACCGTATCGCTGTTCCAGTACGGTCAGTTCAGTGGCTTCGATGCCGAAATGACCCAGCGGGCGCTGATTGCTTATTCTGTCGGTCTGCTCGGGATTATCGTGATCAAAGTGCTGGCGCCGGGCTTTTATGCGCAACAGAACATCCGTACCCCGGTGAAAATCGCGATCTTCACCTTGGTGGTCACTCAATTGTTCAACCTGGTATTGATTGGCCCGTTGGCGCACGCCGGTCTGGCGCTGGCGATCAGTGCCGGTGCCTGCCTGAATGCCGGGTTGCTGTTCTATCAACTGCGCAAGCAACAGATGTATCAGCCGCAGCCAGGGTGGGCCAAGTTCGCTTTCAAACTGGTGGTGGCGGTCATAGTGATGTCGGCGGTGCTGCTGCTGGGCATGCATTTCATGCCTGCGTGGGATCAAGGCCATATGCTTGAGCGCTTCCTGCGTCTTGGCGCTTTGGTGGTTGCTGGTGTGGTCGCCTATTTCGGCATGTTGCTGCTGCTCGGTTTCCGCCTGCGGGACTTCAATCGCAAGGCCTTGAGCTGAGGTTTCACCCTTTATAAACGGGCGCGGGCCGGCAGTTTTGTCGGCTCGATCACTTTGCGTTACGGTGTTGCCTGTCGTCGACCGCCGGGTGTGGTTATAATCGACCACTTTATGAGCAAGAAGCGCGTTATGCAGCTGGTTCGAGGCCTCCACAACTTGCGCCCCCAGCATCGGGGCTGCGTCGCCACTATTGGCAACTTTGACGGTGTTCACCGTGGTCACCAGGCTATCCTGGCCCGACTGCGTGAGCGTGCGCATGAGTTGGGCGTACCCAGCTGCGTGGTGATTTTCGAGCCGCAGCCACGGGAATTCTTTGCGCCAGAGACCGCTCCGGCACGTCTGGCCCGGTTGCGCGACAAGCTGCAACTGCTGGCGGCCGAAGGCGTTGACCGGGTCCTGTGCCTGGCGTTCAACCAGCGCCTGAGCAAACTCAGCGCCAGTGAGTTCGTCGACACCATTCTGGTGGACGGCCTCGGCGTACAGCATCTGGAAGTGGGTGATGACTTTCGCTTCGGCTGCGATCGCCTCGGCGATTTCGACTTCCTGCTGCAGGCCGGGCAGATGCACGGTTTTACCGTTGAGGCCGCGCAAACCGTCGAGCTGGATGGCATTCGCGTCAGCAGCACGCAGGTGCGCAACGCGTTGGCTGCCGCGGATTTCGCCTTGGCCGAACGTTTGCTCGGTCGCCCGTACCGCATCGCCGGTCGCGTGCTGCATGGCCAGAAACTGGCCCGGCAACTGGGTACGCCCACTGCCAACATTCAACTCAAGCGTCGTCGCGTGCCGTTCACCGGGGTGTATCTGGTGGAGGTCGATATCGACGGCAAGACCTGGCCCGGCGTCGCCAATATCGGCGTGCGGCCCACGGTGCAAGGTGATGGCAAGGCCCACCTTGAAGTGCATCTTTTAGATTTTGCCGGCGATCTGTATGACCGGCGTTTGACGGTGGTTTTCCACCAAAAGCTGCGTGAAGAGCAGCGCTTCGCCTCTCTGGAGGCATTGAAAACGGCGATCAATGCGGATGTCGCCACCGCCCGTGCACTAGCCGCACCTAGCGCCCATCGCTAATGAAGAGCCTTAAATGACCGACTATAAAGCCACGCTTAACCTTCCGGACACCGCCTTCCCAATGAAGGCCGGCCTGCCACAGCGCGAACCGCAGATCCTGCAGCGCTGGGACAGTATTGGCCTGTACGGAAAGTTGCGCGAGATTGGCAAGGATCGTCCGAAGTTCGTCCTGCACGACGGCCCTCCGTATGCCAACGGCACGATCCACATCGGTCACGCACTGAACAAGATTCTCAAGGACATGATCATCCGCTCGAAAACCCTTTCGGGTTTCGACGCGCCGTACGTTCCGGGTTGGGACTGCCACGGCCTGCCGATCGAGCACAAGGTTGAAGTGACCCACGGCAAGAACCTGGGCGCGGACAAGACCCGTGAACTGTGCCGTGCCTACGCCACCGAGCAGATCGAAGGGCAGAAGACCGAGTTCATCCGCCTCGGCGTGTTGGGCGACTTCGCCAACCCGTACAAGACCATGGATTTCAAGAACGAGGCCGGTGAAATCCGCGCCCTCGCCGAAATCGTCAAGGGCGGTTTCGTCTTCAAGGGCCTCAAGCCTGTGAACTGGTGCTTCGACTGCGGTTCGGCCCTGGCCGAAGCGGAAGTCGAGTACGAGAACAAAAAGTCCTCGACCATCGACGTAGCCTTCCCGATCGCCGACGAAGCCAAATTGGCTGCCGCGTTCGGTCTGCCGTCGCTGGGCAAGCCTGCTTCGATCGTGATCTGGACCACTACTCCGTGGACCATCCCGGCCAACCAGGCGCTGAACGTTCACCCGGAATTCAACTACGCACTGGTTGATATCGGCGACAAGCTGCTGGTTCTGGCTGAAGAGCTGGTTGAAGCCTGTCTGGCGCGCTACGGCGTTGAAGGTTCGGTGATCGCGACCACCACCGGTAAAGAACTCGAGCTGATCAACTTCCGTCACCCGTTCTACGACCGTCTGTCGCCAGTGTATCTGGCTGACTACGTCGAACTGGGCGCTGGCACCGGCGTGGTTCACTCCGCCCCGGCCTACGGCGTAGACGACTTCGTGACCTGCAAGAAGTACGGGATGGTCAACGACGACATCCTCAATCCGGTGCAGAGCAACGGCGTTTACGTGCCGTCGCTGGAATTCTTTGGCGGTCAGTTCATCTGGAAGGCCAACCCGGCCATCGTCGACAAGCTGACCGAAGTCGGTGCGCTGATGCACACCACCGTCATCGAACACAGCTACATGCACTGCTGGCGCCACAAGACCCCGCTGATCTACCGCGCCACTGCGCAGTGGTTCATCGGCATGGACAAAGAGCCGGTCAGCGGCGACACCCTGCGTGTGCGTTCGCTCAAAGCCATCGAAGACACCAAGTTCGTTCCGGCCTGGGGCCAGGCGCGTCTGCACTCGATGATCGCCAACCGCCCGGACTGGTGCATCTCGCGTCAGCGCAACTGGGGCGTGCCGATTCCGTTCTTCCTCAACAAGGAAAGCGGCGAGTTGCACCCACGCACCGTCGAGCTGATGGAAGAAGTCGCCAAGCGCGTTGAAGTCGAAGGCATCGAAGCCTGGTTCAAGCTCGACGCCGCCGAACTGTTGGGCGATGAAGCGCCGCAGTACGACAAGATCAGCGACACCCTCGACGTCTGGTTCGACTCGGGTACCACGCACTGGCACGTCCTGCGCGGTTCGCATCCGATGGGCCACGAGACTGGCCCGCGTGCCGATCTGTACCTGGAAGGCTCCGACCAACACCGGGGCTGGTTCCACTCGTCGCTGCTGACCGGTTGCGCGATCGACAACCACGCGCCATACCGCGAGTTGCTGACCCACGGCTTCACCGTCGACGAGTCCGGCCGCAAGATGTCCAAGTCGCTGGGCAACGTGATCGCGCCGCAGAAAGTCAACGACACCCTGGGCGCCGACATCATGCGTCTGTGGGTGGCATCGACCGACTACTCCGGCGAGATGGCTGTGTCCGAGCAGATCCTGCAACGCAGTGCGGACGCCTACCGTCGTATCCGTAACACCGCGCGCTTCCTGCTCTCCAACCTGACCGGTTTCAACCCGGCCACCGACATCCTGCCGGCAGAAGAAATGCTCGCGCTGGACCGTTGGGCGGTAGACCGCACCCTGCTGCTGCAACGCGAGTTGCAAGAGCACTACGGCGAATACCGTTTCTGGAACGTCTACTCGAAGATCCACAACTTCTGCGTGCAGGAGCTGGGTGGTTTCTACCTCGACATCATCAAGGACCGTCAGTACACCACTGGCGCCGACAGCAAGGCTCGTCGCTCGTGCCAGACCGCGCTGTTCCACATCTCCGAAGCGCTGGTGCGCTGGATCGCACCGATCCTCGCGTTCACCGCCGATGAACTGTGGCAATACCTGCCGGGCGAGCGCAACGAATCGGTGATGCTCAACACCTGGTACGAAGGTCTGACCGAGCTGCCGGAAGGCTTCGAGCTGGGTCGCGCCTACTGGGATCGCATCATGGAAGTGAAGGTTGCGGTCAACAAAGAGATGGAAATCCAGCGCGCGGCCAAGGCCGTCGGTGGCAATCTGCAGGCCGAAGTGACGCTGTTCGCCGAAGAGGCGCTGAGCGCCGATCTGGCCAAGCTGAGCAACGAGTTGCGCTTTGTTCTGATCACGTCGACCGCCAGCGTCGCGCCGTTTGTGCAGGCCCCGGCTGACGCGGTAGTCACCGAAGTCAGCGGCCTGAAGCTGCAGATCGTCAAATCGGCCTTCCCGAAATGCGCCCGTTGCTGGCATTGCCGTGAAGACGTCGGCGTGAACCCGGAGCATCCGGAAATCTGCGGTCGTTGCGTCGACAACATCAGCGGCGCTGGTGAGGTTCGTCACTATGCCTAATGCCATTGGCCGTTTCGGACGGTTGGGCTGGCTCTGGTTGAGTTTGCTGGTTCTGGTCATCGACCAGGCCAGCAAGTTCTACTTCGAAGGCAAGCTCGAAATGTTCCAGCAGATCGTGATCATTCCCGATTACTTCAGCTGGACCCTGGCCTACAACACCGGCGCTGCGTTCAGCTTCCTGGCTGACAGCTCCGGCTGGCAGCGCTGGCTGTTCGCCCTGATCGCGATCGTGGTCAGCGCGGTGCTGGTGGTCTGGCTCAAACGTCTTGGCCGTAACGAAACCTGGCTGGCCATCGCTTTGGCGCTGGTGCTGGGCGGTGCGCTGGGCAATCTGTATGACCGCATCGCCCTGGGCCATGTGATCGATTTCATTCTGGTGCACTGGCAGAATCGCTGGTACTTCCCGGCGTTCAACTTCGCCGACAGCGCCATCACCGTCGGTGCGGTGATGCTGGCACTGGATATGTTCAAATCCAAGAAAACCGGAGAAGCCGTTCATGACTGAACAGTTATTGGCTGAGCAACGCATCGGTCAGAACACGGAAGTCACCTTGCACTTTGCATTGCGCCTGGAGAACGGCGACACGGTCGACAGCACGTTCGACAAGGCCCCGGCGACCTTCAAGGTCGGCGACGGCAACCTGCTGCCGGGTTTCGAAGCGGCATTGTTCGGTTTCAAGGCAGGCGACAAACGTACGCTGACCGTTGAGCCGGAAAACGCTTTCGGCCAGCCGAACCCGCAGAACGTACAGATCATTCCGCGCTCGCAGTTTGCCGACATGGAACTGTCGCCGGGTTTGCTGGTGATCTTCAACGATGCGGCCAATACTGAGCTGCCGGGCGTGGTGAAAGAATTCGATGACGCGCAAGTAACCATCGACTTCAACCACCCGCTGGCGGGCAAGACGCTGACCTTTGACGTCGAAATCATCAACGTCAAAGCGCTGTAAAAGTACACGGGAGCCTTTGTGGTGAGGGGATTTATCCCCGATGGGTGCGAAGCAACCCCCCAATACCTGATACCGCGGATCCGTTCAGAATCGCGGTGATGGGCTTGGGGGCGCTTCGCACCCCATCGGGGATAAATCCCCTCGCCACAGGGCTTGCTCCCACGGTAGTTATTCATTGTTTTCGCGCGCAAGACACGAGGCACAGCATGCAAATCAAACTCGCCAACCCCCGTGGCTTCTGCGCCGGCGTGGACCGGGCGATCGAAATCGTCAACCGCGCCCTGGAAGTCTTCGGGCCGCCGATCTACGTGCGCCATGAAGTGGTGCACAACAAGTTCGTCGTCGAAGACCTGCGCAGTCGTGGCGCGATATTCGTCGAAGAACTGGATCAGGTGCCGGACGACGTCATCGTGATCTTCAGTGCTCACGGCGTATCCCAAGCCGTGCGTACCGAAGCCGCTGGCCGTGGCCTGAAGGTGTTTGACGCCACTTGCCCACTGGTGACCAAGGTGCACATCGAAGTGGCGAAATACAGCCGCGACGGTCGTGAATGCATTTTGATCGGACACGCCGGTCACCCGGAAGTCGAAGGCACCATGGGCCAGTACGACGGCAGCAATGGCGGCGCCATCTATCTCGTCGAAGACGAAAAAGACGTTGCCGAGTTGCAAGTGCATAACCCGGAAAAACTGGCATTTGTCACCCAGACCACCCTGTCGATGGATGACACCAGCCGGGTCATCGATGCCTTGCGCACGCGCTTCCCGGCAATCGGCGGCCCACGCAAGGACGACATTTGCTACGCCACGCAAAACCGTCAGGACGCGGTCAAGCAACTGGCCGACGAGTGTGACGTGGTGCTGGTGGTCGGCAGCCCGAATAGCTCCAACTCCAACCGATTGCGTGAACTGGCTGAGCGCATGGCAACGCCGGCCTACCTGATCGACGGCGCCGAAGATCTGCAAAAGAGCTGGTTCGATGGTGTCGAGCGAATCGGCATCACCGCCGGCGCCTCTGCTCCGGAAGTCCTGGTACGTGGCGTGATTCAGCAGTTGCAGGCCTGGGGCGCTACCGGCGCCGATGAGCTGGCCGGGCGCGAAGAGAACATCACGTTCTCGATGCCTAAAGAACTGCGCGTCCGTTCGATTTAACGCCTTTCGCCTTCTGACAAAGCGCCTGTTCAGTCTTTTCACTGCCCAGGCGCACTCGACCGGTCGCCGCCAGCACCACCTGGAGTTGGCTGACCGGCTCGTGAGCCGAGCAGATATGTAATGTCCCTGCCTGAAACGCCCGGCCGGGCATCAGTGGTTGGCCCAGACTGCTGAATCGTACATAACGACTGACCGCCCAATTGCCGACAATCGGCACCCGCGCATCACCTGCACGCTCAATCAGCAGCGGATTGCTGCTGTCCTCCGGCCCTTTGCCGCTGATATCCAGAATGATTCGCCAACCCTGACTCCAGTCACCGTTGATGCCGTACATCACCACGCTCTGATTGTGAGTGAGGGCCATGCTGCGCGCATTGCGAATACCGGCGAGCAATGACTGCGCTGCCTGATCGCGATGATTCGACTCTCTCAACGCGGCGAACGCCGGACTGACCAACAGCAGAACAATTGCGCCGATTGCCAGTCCCATAAGCACTTCAATCAGGCTGAAGCCCTGTTGCGGCATGACGATTTCCTCCATGAATGGTGTTGCGCGGTGCAATCCATGCGCCGCGCAGGGCAAATCAACCGACACAGGTCGGCCGAATGTTCTAGCGTGTAACTGGTATAGCCGACGGCAACGGAGGGCATCGATGGATCATCATTCAAAAGGTTTCACGCTGATCGAATTGCTGGTCGCGGTCGCCGTGTTTGTGATCCTTATTACTTTGGCGGTGCCGGGGTTTACCCGATCGATACAAGGCAGCAGGGCCGACACCGAAATGGGTGACCTGCAACGGGCAATCAATTACGCACGGCTTGAAGCGATTGATCGAGGCGTGACCCTGCGCCTGCGACCGACCGCTGGCGGTAGCGTCTGGACCGGTGAATTGTCGGTCTACGACAGTACTGGCACTCCGGCCAATGTATTGCGGGTTGTTCCAGCGATGAGCAGCGGTGCGACTCTGACGCTACCCTCTGGAGTGACCGCACTGGACTTCAACAATCTGGGCGGTTTGGCGGCCCCGTCCACGGCGGTGGCCATCAGTTACACGCTGGGAACGCAAAGCAGGACGCTGAACGTGTGTTTGAACGGACGAATTCAACTGGGTGGAAATTGCGGATGAGGGCAGGGAGCACAAGCGGGCAGGAGGGCATGACGCTGATCGAGGTACTGGTCGCGTTGCTCATTCTGACGGTCGGGATTTTGGGGGCCGCAGCCGTCCAATTGAATTCGCTGAAATACACCGACAGTTCACGGATGACCAGTCAGGCGAGTTTCATCGCCTACGACATGATGGATCGCATCCGGGCCAATTCCGGAGCTGACTACACCGTTACCCCACCGACCTCGGGCAACCTGAACGTTTCCCGTGATCAGGACCTCTACGATTTCACCACCAATATCGCCAATTTCGGTGGGCCGACCGCCACCGGCACGATCACCCTCAATCAACGCGTGTACACCATTACCATCAACTGGAATGACTCGCGGGCGGCCAACGCCACCGGGACCACGCGTAGCTTTGTGCTGAATAGCCGCGCTGCGGTCGATCCGGTGACTACGCCATGAGGCAGCATAACCGCGGCTTCGGGCTGATAGAAATGCTCATTGCCCTGACGTTGGGGCTGATCGTGGTGCTAGGGGTGGTGCAGATATTCATTTCCGCGAAAAACACCTATGTCAGCCAGAACAGCGCCGCCGCGATGCAGGAAGATGCCCGT
The DNA here is from genome assembly GCF_016651305.1 of Pseudomonas sp. TH06. Classification (GTDB taxonomy): domain Bacteria; phylum Pseudomonadota; class Gammaproteobacteria; order Pseudomonadales; family Pseudomonadaceae; genus Aquipseudomonas. Next base: position 2,480,644 of record NZ_JAEKEC010000001.1, read on the forward strand.
TTCGTCTTGAGCAAGATGATTCAGGAAATCCGTATGGTCGGGATGTTCGGTTGCCTCGGCAGCATTACCGATTCGAGTACGGCGGGGGATTTTGCTGCTGCGCAGATCACGCCGATCATTTGGGACAACGCCAACCTCAAACTGACGATGGTGACGGCGGACATCGGCAGCGGTGGCGGGACGCCGACCTGGACGGTGGTTTCCGATTGCCGCAACAGTGCCACGGCGTATACCGGAGTGCGTAGCGCGACGAGTGGGTTGATCAACTTTCCGCTGCGTCGCCTGATCTACAGTTTCAGCAACAACCAGATACTGATGGGCACCGGCAGTGGCACGCCAACTCAACAGGTGCTGGTTAATAATGTCAGCGCCTTCACCGTTACTTTCGGTATGGCCACTTCCGCGACCGACGTATCGGCCTCGACCTACAGCAACAATCCCGGCGACCCGGCGCGCATTCGCAGTGTGCGCCTGAGCCTGACCCTTACCGACCCGAACAATCAGGTGGCCACTCAAACTTTCAACATGGTTGCCGCTTTGCGCAACCGCTTGCAGTGAGGGCCGGGTCGATGACTATTTCTCTTCATCAGCGTCAGGCGCAGCGCGGCATGATTTTGCTGGTCAGTCTGGTGTTTCTGTTGCTGCTGACATTGATTGGCTTGTCATCGATGCAGAGCGCGAACCTTCAGGAAAAAATGGCCGGAAGCGTGAGCCTGCGCAATCAGTCGTTTCAGGCCGCCGAGGCCGCGTTGCGTATCGGTGAAAGCGCAGTGCAACTCGCCAGTTACTCATTGGCCGTGTGCAGTGGCACGGTGCAGTGCGCGCCACCTGCAGAATCATCGGTGGTCAGTGCCGCGGGGCTGAACTCGACTTCCGGAGTCACCTGGATTGCTGCCGGTAACGGCTTCTATGGTGTGCAGAACATTGGCACCACCTTGACCGCGGTGAACGTGCCGAGTAATACCTCGGCGACCTTGTATCGGGTGACCGCTGTCGGCATCACCGGCACTTCGCGCAGTGTAGTGGAGAGTGTCTATGCGAAGTACTGAGTGCCGCTACGGATGGCGGTCGTTGCTGGTCGGCATGTTGCTGGGTTTTTACCTGGTAGCGCCGGCGTATGCGTTTACGCCTTCCGACTCGCCGCTGTTGAGTGCGGCTGCTGTACCGCCGAATGTGATGTTGCTGATCGATGATTCGGGCAGCATGAACAGCATCATTTATGCCGCGGGCTTCGATCCGACCGTATCCCGGACGGCGGCAAGGCAATGCAATGCCGTACTCGGTTTGTGCCTGAGTTCGACGGCGATTACCGGCGACCCCATTTTTCTTTCCAGCCTGCCGACCTCTGGCTGTTCGGGCGGGGCATACGCTTTTTACAACAACAGTCTGGCGCCGCTGTGTCTGAAACTGCCGGACCCGGTCGGTAGCGGCAATACCCGTTACACCGACGATTACATTTCCTATGTGGTCGGGTTGGCGATCAACAATGGCACGCGTGACTTCACCACCGGTGCGATTCCCAACGACTATCGGATCAACGTCGCGCGTAACGTGTCCACGGCGCTGGTAACCAGCAACCGTACGTTGCGTATCGGCCTGTCGACTTTCAATCCGGTCACCAGCAGCAACCAGGGGAATGGCGGCTACATCGCCCGTTCGATCAGCGATTTGGCCCCGGTCACCGGCAGCGTGACGCAGGCTCAGGCGGACACCAACTACAATGCACTGATCTCGTCGATTAATGGCTTGAGCGCTGTGGCCAACACGCCATTGGCGGAAACCTATTACGAAATCACCCGCTACATGCGCGGTATGACGCCGTACTACAACTCCACGCCGAGCACCTACACCAGCCCGATCCAATACCGCTGTCAGAAAAACTATGGCGTGGTCATCACTGACGGCCTGCCGACCTTCGACCGCACCTTCCCCAGCAACGACCCGCTGGGCGGCAGCCGCTTGCCGAACTGGGATGGCATCAACAATGACGGCAACAACCTCAATGGCGATAACGAGGGGGATACGTTGTATCTGGACGACATCGCCAAATTCGCTTTTGATATCGACATGCGTTCGACCGGCACTGACGCAGCGGGCAAGAGCTGGACTGCGGCGGATTTTCCCAAGCAGTACATGAACACTTACACCGTGGGGTTCACGGCTGCCAACGCCATGTTGTCAGACGCGGCGAATTACGGGCAGGGCAAGTATTACCAGGCGAACGACAGCACTGGTCTGAATACCGCTCTGTCGTCGGCATTGAGTGACATTACGTCCAAGGCAGGCTCTGGCGGCAGCGGCGTTACCAACGGCACCACGCTCACCAGCAGCAGCAATTTTTTCCAGACCAGCTATGACCCCAAGGATTGGCGCGGCACGATCAAGTCTTTTGGCTTCACCTCCGCTGGAGCGGTGAATACGACGACGGCACTCTGGACGACTGACACAACGATTGTCCCTGGCGCTACTGCGCCGACCTACCAATCGTGGAACACCACGAGCAACGCGCCGGTAACCCTCGCTTACGGTAACTTTTCTGCCGCGCAGCAGACCACGCTCAGTCAGAGTTTGCCCACCGGTATCAGTGGTAGCGATCTGGTGGAGTGGAGCAAGGGCACCAACAAAACCGGGCTCAAGGTGCGCAGTGTGTTGTTGGGCGACATAATCAATTCGCCACTGGTGCTGGCCTCGCCTGGCGATAAGACCGCATCCGATCTTTCCGGCGACACCACGTACACCACTTACCTGAGCACCAAAGCGGCGAACATGAATACCAGTCTGGTGGTGAATGCCAACGACGGTTTCGTCAACGTTATCAACGCGGCCAACGGCACTCGGCGTTATGCCTATATGCCATCCAGCGTATTGCCGTCGCTGCGGCTGATTGCCGATCCGACTTACATCAACGGCGTCAGCCACAAGTTTCTGGTGGACGGTCAGGTCGGGGTTTACGACATGCAGTTCAACAGTGCCTGGAAAACCCTGGCCATTGGCGGCACTGGCGCTGGCGGCAAGACTTTTTACGCGCTGCAATTATTTGATGCCTCTGCGGGCAACGTGCTCAATTCACTATGGGAAGTCAGTGCGCCGACCACCGCTAACACCGCCAACGTTTTTAATGACCTGGGTTATGCCTACGCGCGGCCGGAAGTGGCACGCTTGGCCGATGGTCGCTGGGCCGCATTCATTTCCAATGGTTACGGCAGCAATTCCGGGGTAGCGGCGTTGTATGTGCTCGATGTACGTGACGGCTCGCTGATCAAGAAGATCGTCATCGACAGTACCGAATCTACTAATGGCCTTTCTTCGGTGAAGCTCAAGGTCAACTCTTCGAACGTGGTGCAGGCGGCATACGGCGGAGACTTGAAAGGACGCTTGTGGAAGTTCGACCTGAGTGCCACTTCGACGGACAGCTGGGGCGTAGCGTTTTCCGGTAAGCCGCTGTTCACCACGGCCGGCGGCACGACACAGCCAATCACCGCTCAGCCGTTGCTGGCGGACAACTCACTCGGTGGAAAACAGATCTTCGTCGGCACCGGCAAGTTCAACGAAGCCGCCGACAAGACCAACAAGGATTTGCAGGCGTTCTATTCGGTGTGGGACGCCGATGGCGGTTCGGGGCAGATTACCGTCAGCAGTTTGCAGGCGCAGGCGATCACCGGGGTGTTTTCCGGCAGTACCGGGCAATTCATCACGACCACACAGAACGACACGACCTATCCAGCGGAAAAGGGTTGGTATCTGCCGCTGATATACAACAGCGTGTTGACCGGCGAGCGGGTGATCAATCAGGCGAGTCTGGTGCTCGGGCGAATAGTGTTCACCACCGCCAGTGTCGATACTACCGACCCGTGTTCGAGTTTCGGTACCGGCAAACTGGTCGAACTCGATGCGTTCAGCGGTAAGATGCTCAACTACGCGGTGCTCGACACCAATGCCGATGGCGTAGTGGGCAGTAGCGACACGATTTCCAGTGGTGTGGTGTTCACCGGCGGCATTCCGACGTTGAACTCCATCGTCAATGGCGGGACAGGCAAGGTCGTGACAGACACCAGTGGCGCTGTCACCACGGTGGTGGAAAAGGGCGGCGGCGGCAGCCGTCGTATCATGTGGCGACAAATACAGTAAGCGAGAGTTTGAGGCATGCGTAGATCCAACCGAGGTTTCACCCTGATCGAAATCATGATCGTGATTGCGATCATCGGGATCGTCATCACCATCGGCTATCCAAGCCTCACCGAATATGTGAAGAAAGGCCGTCGCGCCGAAATAGTTTCGACACTGACCGAACAGGCGCAGATTCTTGAGCGCTTTTACTCGAAGAACAATGTCTACACCAATGCGACAGGACTGAATGCGGGTAACGATTTCTACACTATTACCCCGACAATCACCGACCAGACCTTCCTGCTGACTGCCACCCGCAAGGTTGGCAGCACCATGGCTACCGACAAATGCGGGGATTTCACCCTGACCAACACCGGTGTCAGAAGCATGAACAACGCGACCACCGGGCTGACCACCAAGGATTGCTGGGGCCGCTGAGGCGCTTACTTTCGGGCGTCTTTTGCGCCCACTGTCTTTTTTACGGTTGGATCAAACATGACCAGGCAACAGCAAGTGGTGATTGTCGGTGGCGGGGTGATTGGCCTGCTGACCGCCTACAATCTTGCTTCCGAAGTGGGCAGCGTGGTGCTGCTCGATCGTTCGAATGTCGGCCAGGAATCGTCCTGGGCCGGTGGCGGTATCGTTTCTCCGCTGTATCCGTGGCGCTACAGCCCGGCAGTCACCGCGCTGGCGCATTGGTCACAGGATTTTTATCCACAGCTCGGCGAGCGCCTGTTCGCTGACACCGGGGTTGATCCTGAGGTTCACACCACCGGCCTGTATTGGCTGGATCTGGATGACGAAGCCGAAGCGCTGGCCTGGGCCGAGCGCGAAAATCGCCCGTTGCGTGCTGTGGATATCTCGGCGGCACATGACGCGGTGCCGGTGCTTGGCAGTGGATTTTCGCGGGCGATCTACATGGCCGATGTGGCCAATGTGCGTAACCCACGTCTGGTGAAATCGCTGAAAGCGGCGCTGTTGGCGCTGCCGAACGTGACCATTCACGAACAGTGCGAAGTCAGCGGTTTTGTTCGCGAGGGTGAGCGGGTGATCGGCGTTCAGACGTCGACTGGCGTGATCTCTGGCGATCAGGTCGTGCTGACCGCGGGCGCCTGGAGTGGCGATCTGCTCAAGACGCTGGATCTGACGTTGCCGGTCGAGCCGGTCAAAGGCCAGATGATCCTCTACAAATGTGCGGCGGATTTCCTTCCGAGCATGGTGCTGGCCAAGGGGCGTTATGCAATTCCGCGCCGCGACGGTCATATCCTGATCGGCAGTACGCTGGAACACGAAGGCTACGACAAGACGCCGACCAATGTGGCGCTGGAAAGCCTCAAGGCTTCAGCGGTGGAGTTGCTGCCGGCGCTGGCGGACGCCGAAGTGGTTGGGCATTGGGCCGGATTGCGCCCTGGATCACCGGAAGGGATTCCCTACATTGGTCGTGTGCCTGGGCATGAGGGCTTGTGGCTGAACTGCGGGCATTACCGCAATGGTTTGGTGCTGGCGCCGGCGTCGTGCCAGTTGTTTGCGGATGTGATGCTGGGGCGAGCGCCGATCATTGATCCGGCGCCGTATGCGCCTGCGGGGCGGATTTAAAGTCAGGATCAAAAGATCGCAGCCTTCGGCAGCTCCTACAGGAAACGCATTCCAATGTAGGAGCTGCCGAAGGCTGCGATCTTTCAGGGACTAATCCAGACCGAGTTTTTTCAGTCGATAGCGCATCGAGCGAAACGACAGACTCAAGCGCTGCGCCGCCGCCGTCCGGTTCCAGCGGGTTTCCTCCAGCGCCTGCAAGATCAGTTTGCGCTCGACGTTTTCCAGATAATCTTCCAGGTTGTCGATCTGCGTCAGATCCGCAATCGCGCCATCCGCCGCGCAGTTACCTTCGCTCAACCTTAGATCTTCAGTCTCGATCATGCGGTTCTCGCACAAGGTATGCGCCCGTTCGAGGACGTTTTCCAGCTCCCGCACATTGCCCGGAAAGCGGTAATTCTTCAGCGCCTCCAGGGCCTGCGGATGCAGGCGTGCCGCCGCTTGGCCGGTATCCTTGGCCAAGCGCTTGAGCATGTGAGCCGCCAGCACTTCAATGTCATCGCGGCGTGCACGCAGGGACGGCACGCGCAATTCGATCACGTTGAGACGGTAATAGAGGTCCTGACGAAAGCGCTCGGCGGTGACCTCTGCATCGAGGTCCTTATGGGTTGCGCAGAGAATCCGCACATCAACCACGGTTTCCTGCTGACCGCCGACGCTGCGCACGGCTTTCTCCTGAATCGCCCGCAGCAGTTTCACCTGCATCGACAGCGGCAAGTCCGCCACTTCATCAAGAAACAGCGTGCCGCCATGCGCGGCCTGAAACAGACCCGGTTTGTCCTCGACGGCTCCGGTGAAACTGCCTTTGCGATGGCCAAAAAACTCGCTTTCCATCAGCTCTGACGGAATCGCCCCGCAGTTCACTGGCACGAATGGTTGACCGGCACGCGGGCCTTGTTCGTGAATCAGTCGCGCCACCAACTCTTTACCACTGCCGGACTCGCCGCTGATGTACACAGGCGCCTGGCTGCGAGCGAGCTTGTCGATTTGCTTGCGCAGATTACGCATTGGCGATGAATCGCCCAGCAACCGTCGATCAATCTTGATCGAAACGCCTCCCGCCGCCGGCATGCGCAGGGCCGTTGCGACCAGTTCGCGCAGCCGGGTCAGGTCCACCGGTTTGGTGAGGAAGTCGAACGCCCCGGCCTTCAACGCGTTGATTGCCGTTTCGAGGCTGCCATAGGCGGTGATCATCGCCACCGGCAATTGTGGATAACGTTGCTGAATGTGCTGCACCAACTCAAGTCCCGTGCCGTCGGGCAGGCGCATGTCGGTCAGGCACAGGTCGAAGGTTTCACGGTGCAACAGCGCCTGGGCTTCCGTCAGATTGCGTGCGCTGAAGGTGTAGAGCTTCATCCGGCCCAGGGTGATTTCCAGGAGTTCGCGGATGTCCGGTTCGTCGTCGACGATGAGAATTTTTTGCCGTGGGCTCGTGTTCAACTTTGTTTCCGTCCGTGAGCAAAGGTGATGCGAAAGCAGCCGCCGCCTTGGCGTGGTTTGAAGTCTAGGCGCGCTTGGTTGCTTTCGCACAGCTCACGGGACAGATAGAGCCCAAGGCCGGTGCCCTGGTTGCTGGTGGTGAAGAACGGCTCGAATAAATGGGCCTGCTCATCAAGGGCCACGCCGGGGCCGTTGTCCTGCACTTCGAGTACCGCCAACTGGCTGTCAGGGTCAATGAACAGGGCCAGCCAGACTTCGGCTTGCTCGTGCAGAAGCCCGCTGTGACGCCAGCCATTGCGTAACAGATTGTCGAGAATTTGTGTGAGCTGGTTGGGGTCCATCAGGGTGCTGAAGTCGCCCGAGTTGATCCGCAAATGAATCATCTGGCGCTCCGTGGCCTGCTCGCGGCTTTCGGCGACGAAGTTTTCCAGCCACGGCTTGAGATCCAGGCGTTGCGGGGCGCTCTGCTGGCGGCGGGACAGTTGCAGGACGTTTTCGATGACTCGATTCATGCGCTGGGAGTGGTCTTGGATGATCTGCGTCAGACGCCGATCCGTGCCATCGAGTTCCTCGGATTCGCCCAGCAGCTGCGCGGCGTGACTGATGGCGCCCAGTGGATTACGAATTTCGTGAGAAATACCGGCAGTCAAACGCCCCAGCGCGGCGAGTTTCAGTTGCTGGGCCTGCTGGGCGATTTGCGCGAGGTCTTCGAGAAACACCAGGGTTTGCTGGTTGGGGCTCTGCTCGAGGGCGATAAAGCTCGGCTGCAGTTCCAGGCCGTTACCAGGGATTTTCAGGCTCTGTGGGCGCAGGGTCGGATTGTTCATCCACAGTTGCAGGCGATCGACCAGCGCGGTGGAGTAATCGTCGATCAAATGGCCTTGAAGATGCGACTGCGCGAGCAAGGTCTGCGCGCTCTGGTTGGCCAGTTGCACCCGCCGTTGCGCGTCGAGTACCAGGATCCCGGTGCGCATGCGTTGCAGGATCAGCGCGTTGAGAGCTTCCAGTCCGATCACTTCACTGGCTTTCTGCTCGGCCAGGGTTTCGCTGACTTCCAGTCGCCGGATCAGCCCCTGCACCAGCAACGACGCGGCAAAACACAGCGCGCCGAGGGTGCCGGCCTGCAAGTATTCATTGGCGCTCAGGGGATGGCTGAAACTCAGCAGAAAACTCAAGGCGACAATGCCGAGGGCGCCAATGGCCGCGATCAGCAGGCCGATGCGTCGGCGCAGCAGGGTGTTGCTGATTGCCACCGAGACCACCAGCAAATTGCCGAGGGCACTGGCGACGCCGCCCGCCGCATAGAACAGGCCACACAACAGCAACACATCCACCAGCGCCAGACTGAACAACTGCGCCGGGCGCCGGGTGTTCTCAAGGAACACCACCAGCAGGATGTTCAGCACCAGATACAGCCAACTGCCGCCGCGCAGCAGATCGTCGTTGGCCGACGTCAGCAGGCGGTTGTCCATATTGCTGGAGATCAGTAGCACCAGCGTGATGCCGACACTCAAACGGTAGAGATGATAAAGGCGCAGCAGACGCTGAGCCTGTTTGTGATCGGCGTTGGCGGCCTCAGCGATCACTGGCACCTGGGCCTTGCTCGAGGTGAGCCTGGCTGCAATACCACTGTTGTTGAAGGCTCAGCGCGCGGTCGCGGGGCAGGTGTACGCCACAATGGGCGCAGCGCACCATCGGCGAGGCGTCTTGCTGGCGCGGAGAGGGGGCGGACGAAGCAGGGGCCTTGAATTTGCGCCACAGCCATACCGCAGCAAAAATCAGGGCGATCCAGAATATTAAACGAAGCATGATGAGCAGCTTTTCGATTGATGATCCGGCAGTTTAGCCAAGGACCTGACCAGCGCACAGCGGATTAAAGCGCGGAAACGAAAAAGGGAGATCCGCAGATCTCCCTTTTCTGTGCATCCGGTTTGATCAGTCGAACACGCCGAAAGTCATGTAGCTGAACCACGAGCGATCGGTGTTGCTCGATTCCGGCTCCGGCTCTTCGATCACGTCGCCGTTCTCGTCTTTAGGCTTGAGCTCGTTCGGGATCGCATCTTTCGCGTCCTGGAACTGCTTCTGCACGTCCTGGTTGGCGCGGGTTTCGCCCGGCGGCAGCGGTGGACGCGATTCGATCAGACCCAAAGTCGCCTTGCTCAGGAACGAACGGTTGTCGGCTTCGGCAACCCGTGGCACGAACTGGCCGTCTTGCAGGCTCGGGTGGTTCGGGTAGTTGAGCTTCAGGGTTTCCAGGCTGGTGGCCGCCAGATCGTCCAGATGCAGACGCTGATAGGCTTCAGTCATCACCGCCAGGCCGTCGCCGACCGATGGGGTTTCCTGGAAGTTTTCCACCACGTAACGGCCACGGTTGGCGGCGGCGACGTATGCCTGACGGGTCAGGTAGTAGTCGGCTACGTGGATTTCGTAGGCGGCCAGCAGGTTGCGCAGGTAAATCATGCGCTGCTTGGCGTCCGGCGCGTAGCGGCTGTTCGGGTAGCGGCTGGTCAGCTGGGCGAACTCGTTGTACGAGTCACGCGCGGCGCCCGGGTCACGCTTGGTCATGTCCAGCGGCAGGAAGCGCGCCAGCAGGCCGACGTCCTGGTCGAAAGAAGTCAGACCTTTGAGGTAGTACGCGTAATCGACGTTCGGATGCTGTGGATGCAGACGAATGAAGCGCTCGGCAGCGGACTTTGCAGCTTCCGGCTCCGAGTTCTTGTAGTTGGCGTAAATCAGCTCCAGCTGCGCCTGATCGGCGTAGCGACCGAACGGATAACGCGACTCCAGAGCCTTCAGCTTGGCTGTGGCGCTGGTGTAGCTGTTGTTGTCCAGGTCAGTCTGAGCCTGCTGATACAGCTCGGCTTCGCTGAGGTTTTCGTCTACGACTTCCTTCGATGAGCAAGCAGCGGTCAATGCGAGGATGGCGATCAGCAGCAGGTGTTTCACTTGCATGGCGGCTTGCGTCCCTATGACGGCCGCTGTCTTGGGCGGGGCCGTCCTGTTATGATGAGCGCCCCGTTGAAAAGCCTCGGGGCAAAAGACGCCGTATTTAACCACAAGCGCGCAGCCGAAACCAAAAGCTGTGCCGACGCCAGTCAGAGCATGTCCGATAAAATTGAACTTCGCGCAGAGGTGCCGTCCGAATTGGGCGGCCAACGCCTCGATCAAGTCGCCGCCCAACTCTTCGCTGAGCACTCACGCTCGCGCCTTTCCGCCTGGATCAAAGAAGGTCGCCTGACTGTGGACGGGGCGGTCATCCGCCCTCGCGACATCGTGCACGGCGGTGCCATCCTTGAGCTGACTGCCGAGCAGGAAGCCCAGGGCGAGTGGATCGCCCAGGACATCGAGCTCGACATCGTCTATGAAGATGACGACATCCTGGTGATCAACAAGCCTGCGGGCCTGGTGGTTCACCCGGCTGCCGGTCACGCCGATGGCACCTTGCTCAACGCCTTGCTGCACCACGTGCCGGACATCATCAATGTCCCGCGCGCCGGTATCGTGCATCGTCTGGACAAGGACACCACCGGTCTGATGGTGGTGGCCAAGACCATTCAGGCGCAGACAAAGCTTGTTACTCAATTGCAGAGTCGCAGCGTCAGCCGCATCTATGAGTGCATCGTGATTGGTGTGGTCACCGCCGGCGGCAAGATCAACGCGCCGATCGGTCGCCACGGCCAACAGCGCCAGCGCATGGCGGTGATGGAAGGCGGCAAGCCTGCTGTCAGCCACTACCGCGTGCTGGAGCGCTTCCGTTCCCACACCCACGTTCGGGTGAAACTGGAAACCGGTCGTACTCACCAGATTCGCGTACACATGTCGCACATCAACTTCCCGTTGGTCGGCGACCCGGCGTACGGCGGTCGTTTCCGCATTCCGCCGGCGGCGAACCTGAACATGGTCGAAACCCTCAAGAACTTCCCGCGTCAGGCCCTGCACGCGCGCTTCCTTGAGCTGGATCATCCGACGACCGGTGTGCGCATGAGCTGGGAATCGCCGCTGCCAGAAGATTTCGTCTGGCTGCTGACCCTGCTCAAACAGGATCGCGAGGCATTCATCGGATGAACTGGCTGACGCCGGACTGGCCTGCGCCGGCCAGCGTCAAAGCCTGCGTCACCACCCGCGAGGGCGGTGTCAGCGAGGCGCCGTTCGACAGTCTTAATCTGGGCGATCATGTTGATGACCGCCCGCAGGACGTCGCCGAGAACCGTCGGCGTCTGACCGATCACTTCTCTATAAAGCCTGCCTGGCTGCAGCAAGTGCACGGCATTGCCGTGGCCCATGCTGATCCGGACGTGGCAGCAACCGCCGACGCCAGTTGGACCGCTACGCCCGGCATTGCCTGTGCGGCGATGACGGCCGATTGCTTGCCAGCGTTGTTCTGCGACCGTGCCGGCACTCGCGTTGCCGCTGCGCACGCCGGTTGGCGCGGTTTGGCAGCGGGTGTACTGGAAGCGACGCTCGACACGCTGGATGTTCCGGCGCAAGACGTGCTGGTGTGGCTCGGTCCGGCCATCGGCCCGCAAGCCTTTGAAGTCGGCCCGGAAGTACGGGAAGTCTTCATCAATCAATTGCCGGAAGCGGCCACAGCTTTCGTGCCGAGCCACAATGCCGGCAAGTTCATGGCTGACATCTATACGCTGGCGCGCCTGCGTCTGGCTGAACGTGGTGTCACCGCTGTTTATGGCGGCGGTTTCTGTACCGTGACCGATCCACGCTTCTTCTCCTATCGCCGTGCCTCGCGCACTGGTCGCTTCGCCTCCCTTATCTGGCTTGAGGCGCCCAGCCTCACAAATACGATTCCTTTTTGACGGCGTCTGTTTTTCGTCATGCTGCGTTGCCGCTTCTCGCCATAGCGGGCTATGACTCGTCGCGGCGCCTTGCCTGACGAAAACAGCCACTCGTCAAAAGAGGATCGTATTTGCGAAGCTGGGCGCCCGCTAGACTTGCCTGACCTGAATCAACCCTCTGACGCTTGAATCTTCCAGAATCGACCGCATCTATAGCGGTATCTGGCAGGTTTCTTTATTCAGGATGGTTTTTAGGTCCGGCCTGCTCAAAAGGAAGGTGACTTATGCGAATAGACCGTTTAACCAGCAAATTGCAGTTGGCCTTGTCCGACGCCCAGTCGTTGGCTGTCGGCCACGATCATCCGGCCATCGAGCCGGCGCACTTGATGCAAGCCATGCTTGAACAGCAGGGTGGTTCGATCAAACCTCTGCTGATGCAGGTGGGCTTCGACGTCAACAGCTTGCGAAAAGAGCTGACCAAAGAGCTCGACCAATTACCGAAAATCCAGAACCCGACCGGCGACGTCAACATGTCGCAGGACCTGGCGCGCCTGCTCAATCAGGCTGATCGTCTGGCTCAGCAGAAGGGTGACCAGTTCATTTCCAGCGAACTGGTATTGCTCGCCGCGATGGACGAGAACAGCAAGCTCGGCAAGTTGCTGCTCGGCCAGGGTGTGAGTAAAAAAGCCCTGGAAAATGCGATCAACAACCTGCGCGGTGGCGAAGCCGTAAACGACGCCAACCACGAAGAATCGCGGCAGGCACTGGATAAATACACCGTCGACCTGACCAAGCGTGCCGAAGACGGCAAGCTTGACCCGGTGATCGGCCGTGACGACGAGATCCGTCGCACCATTCAGGTTCTGCAACGCCGCACCAAAAACAACCCGGTGTTGATCGGTGAGCCTGGTGTGGGTAAAACCGCGATCGCCGAAGGTCTGGCCCAGCGCATCATCAACGGCGAAGTGCCGGACGGCCTTAAAGGCAAACGTCTGCTGTCGCTGGACATGGGCGCGTTGATTGCCGGAGCCAAGTATCGCGGTGAGTTTGAGGAACGCCTGAAATCGCTGCTCAACGAGCTGTCGAAGCAGGAAGGGCAGATCATTCTGTTCATCGACGAGCTGCACACCATGGTCGGCGCCGGCAAGGGCGAAGGTTCGATGGACGCCGGCAACATGCTCAAGCCTGCACTGGCTCGCGGCGAGTTGCACTGCGTCGGCGCGACCACGCTCAACGAGTATCGCCAATATATAGAGAAGGACGCGGCGCTCGAGCGACGCTTCCAGAAAGTGCTGGTGGATGAGCCGAGTGAAGAAGACACCATCGCGATCCTGCGTGGCCTCAAGGAGCGTTACGAGGTTCACCACAAGGTGGCGATCACTGACGGCGCGATTATCGCGGCAGCGAAGCTCAGCCATCGTTACATCACTGATCGGCAACTGCCGGACAAGGCCATCGACCTGATCGACGAGGCCGCCAGCCGTATCCGCATGGAGATCGACTCCAAGCCTGAAGTGCTTGATCGTCTGGAACGTCGCCTGATTCAGTTGAAAGTGGAATCCCAGGCACTGAAGAAAGAAAGCGACGAAGCGGCGATGAAACGCCTGGAAAAACTCCAGGAAGAAATCGCTCGCCTGGAGCGTGAATATTCGGATCTGGAAGAAGTCTGGAACTCGGAGAAAGCCGAGGTGCAGGGTTCTGCCCAGATTCAGCAGAAGATCGAACAGTCGCGTCAGGAACTGGAAGCTGCACGCCGCAAAGGCGACCTGAACCGCATGGCCGAGTTGCAGTACGGGGTGATCCCGGATCTGGAACGCAGCCTGCAAATGGTCGATCAGCATGGCAAAAGCGAAAACCAGTTGCTGCGCAGCAAGGTGACTGAGGAAGAAATCGCTGAAGTCGTGTCGAAGTGGACCGGCATCCCCGTGTCGAAAATGCTCGAAGGCGAGCGCGACAAGCTGATGAAGATGGAAAGCCTGTTGCACAAACGGGTGATCGGTCAGGAAGAGGCGGTGGTCGCTGTGGCCAACGCAGTACGGCGCTCCCGTGCCGGGTTGTCCGACCCGAATCGTCCTAGCGGCTCGTTCATGTTCCTCGGCCCGACCGGTGTCGGTAAAACCGAGCTGTGCAAGGCGCTGGCCGAATTCCTCTTTGATACAGAAGAGGCGATGGTGCGGATCGACATGTCCGAGTTCATGGAGAAACATTCCGTGGCTCGCTTGATCGGTGCGCCACCGGGATACGTCGGTTACGAGGAGGGCGGTTATCTGACCGAAGCGGTACGCCGCAAGCCTTACTCGGTGATCCTGCTGGACGAAGTCGAGAAGGCGCATCCGGATGTGTTCAACATCCTCTTGCAAGTGCTTGAGGACGGTCGTCTGACTGACAGCCATGGCCGTACGGTGGACTTCCGCAATACCGTGATCGTCATGACCTCGAACCTCGGTTCGGTGCAGATCCAGGAGTTGGTCGGTGATCGTGAGGCTCAGCGCGCGGCAGTAATGGACGCGCTGACTTCGCACTTCCGCCCGGAATTCATCAACCGGGTCGACGAAGTGGTGATCTTCGAGCCGCTGGCACGGGATCAGATCGCGGGCATTACCGAGATCCAGTTGGGCCGTCTGCGCACGCGTCTGGCCGAGCGTGAGCTGAAGCTGGAGCTGAGTCCGGAAGCCATGGACAAGCTGATTGCCGTCGGTTACGACCCGGTCTATGGCGCGCGTCCTCTGAAACGGGCGATTCAGCGCTGGATCGAAAACCCGCTGGCGCAATTGATCCTTTCGGGTCATTTCATGCCCGGCGATACCGCTACTGGCAATGTCGAGAACGACGAAATCGTTTTCAACTAAGTCCAAACGTCAATGAAAATTGGCAGGCCCCACATTGTGGGGCCTTTTTTTTCGTTAGGCTGTTGAACTCAAAGGAAAAGGCTTGTAAAGTGCGCCCCGCAGTCAGTCGCCAAGACGGTCTCAGCTCACTGAGTTGAAATCTGAAATAAGTTGCAAATCATTAACTTGAAAGCAATTTAGGGGGTTGACAGAGGTGATCTAGGTTGTAGAATAGCGCGCCTCAGACACACGAACGCAGCGATGCGAACGAGAGTCTAAAAGCTGTAAGTTTCACCGTTGTAAATTGAAATATGTAGTTCCGTGATAGCTCAGTCGGTAGAGCAAATGACTGTTAATCATTGGGTCCCAGGTTCGAGTCCTGGTCACGGAGCCAATTTCAAGCCGGGGTATAGCGCAGTCCGGTAGCGCGCCTGCTTTGGGAGCAGGATGTCAGGAGTTCGAATCCCCTTACCCCGACCATTTTTGGGTCGTTAGCTCAGTTGGTAGAGCAGTTGGCTTTTAACCAATTGGTCGTAGGTTCGAATCCCACACGACCCACCATTTTTGAAACCAGTTAACGCTGGGATCGAATCTTAAGATCAGAGGCCAAAAGCGCTGATCGAAGAAGGCGATCTTTGAAAGGTCGCCTTTTTTTTACCGGGGTATAGCGCAGTCCGGTAGCGCGCCTGCTTTGGGAGCAGGATGTCAGGAGTTCGAATCCCCTTACCCCGACCATATTAAAAATCCTCGTATCGAAAGATACGGGGATTTTTTTTGCCTCAAATTCATGAACAGGCAGACACGAAAAAGCCGCGCTTTCCGAAAAAGAGCGCGGCTTGGTTTTTTCCGGCAATCAGGCGCCGTCTTGATCCTTCAAGTGCTCGAACAGGCCTTTAGGCATTTTCTTGCCATTGGCTTCGAAATTGGCCTTCACGTTGTTGTAGGCCTCTTGCTCGTCGATGAAGCCGTCATGGTTGGTGTCGATCTTGTCGAAGTCGGACTTTGGCGCGACCTTGAGGAATTCCGCGCGGGATACCTTGCCGTCGCCGTCGGTATCAGTCTTCGCCATCGACGCATCGCCACACTTACCTTCACCGCATTTGCCTTCCGGCGCTTTCACCGAGGTTTCTGCCGAGGCCGCCATGTAGCCCTGAGCCAGCGGCTGTGCAGCGAATACCGAGCCGGACAACATCAGGCCGCCAGCCAGTGCAGCGCCGAGCAGGCCGATGGATTTTTTACCGAGAGTCGAAGTGCGGGACATTTACATTCTCCTGGGCTGCGCAACGCAACCACACGTTAAGGACGAGAGCCTGAGCAGGTGTTGCTCGGGTGTGGCCATTAAGCGGTGGCGGTGTATCGCGTCTGTGTCGCGGAGCGGGGGAGTTTGTAAGCGAAGGTGGGATATAGAGGGCGCAGATACACTACGAGACAGAATCGCAAAGCAAATGTAGGAGTGAGCCTGCTCGCGATAGCGGTGTGTCAGACGACATCTTTGTCATTTGACACACCGCTGTCGCGAGCAGGCTCACTCCTACAGTTTTTTAGTGCAGTTTCAGGCGCGGCTCGGTGCCCCGGCCAATCTTGCTGCCCAGCATCAGCATCGCCGTGCGGAACGGCCCGTACAGCGCCATCTGGTGCATGCGGTACAGCGACACGTAAAACATCCGCGCCAGCCAGCCCTCAAGCATTACGCTGCCGGTCAGGTTGCCCATCAAGTTACCCACAGCGGAAAAACGCGACAGCGAAATCAGCGAACCGTAGTCGGTGTACTTGTACTCCGGCAGGGTCTTGCCTTCGATGCGCAGCTTCAGCGATTTGGCCAGCAACGAAGCCTGCTGGTGCGCCGCTTGCGCCCGTGGCGGTACGTTGCGGTCGGTTCCCGGTTGCGGGCAGGCCGCGCAGTCACCGAAAGCGAAGATGTTCTCGTCGCGGGTGGTTTGCAGAGTCGGCAGCACCTGCAGTTGGTTGATGCGATTGGTTTCCAGGCCGTCGATGTCCTTGAGGAAACCCGGTGCGCGAATACCGGCCGCCCAGACCTTGAGGCTGGCCTTGATCTCGTTGCCGTCGGCGGTGATCAGGCTATCGGCCGTCACTTCACTGACCGATGCATTGGTCATCACATTGACCCCGAGTTTCTCCAGTGTCTTGTGCACCGGCCCGCCGATGCGCTCCGGCAGGGCTGGCAGCACCCGTGGGCCGGCTTCGATCAGGGTGATGTGCATGTTTTCCGGTTTGATCCGGTCCAGGCCATAAGCGGCCAACTCATGCGCAGCGTTGTGCAGTTCTGCCGCCAGTTCAACACCGGTGGCGCCGGCGCCGACGATGGCCACGCTGATCTGCTCGACCACATTGGTCTGCCCGGCATGCGCCCGCAGGTAGTGGTTGAGTAGTTGCTGGTGGAAGCGCTCAGCCTGTTTGCGCGTGTCGAGGAACAGGCAATGTTGCGCCGCGCCCAGAGTACCGAAATCGTTGGTGGTGCTGCCGACCGCGATCACCAGCGAGTCGTACTGCACTTCACGCGCCGGCACCAGCTCTACGCCGTTTTCATCGTAAGTAGCGGCCAGCTGGATTTTCTTCTGCGCGCGATCGAGCCCGCTCATGCGCCCCAGCTGGAACTCGAAGTGGTTCCATTTGGCCTGGGCGACATAGTTGAGTTCGTCTTCGGAAGAGTTCAGCGATCCGGCGGCCACTTCGTGCAACAGCGGTTTCCAGATGTGCGTCAGGTTCGCGTCGACCAGCATCACGCTGGCCGTGCCACGTTTGCCCAGAGTCTTACCCAGACGGGTAGCCAACTCCAGACCGCCGGCGCCGCCGCCGACAATAACAATACGATGGGACATGGGGATAACTCGCAAGGTTTTTAAAGGAAATCGTTGCAGTTATCCGAGCGAGCGCGAGGCAGCTCATAGCGTCAGGTAACTGATTAATCGGCTCAACAGGCCCAGACCAATGGTCACTGCCAGCACCAGCACCAGGAGCATCCACGGCCGGAATGGCCGGCGCTCGACACGGTGTTGGGACAGTTGCAGGTACTCTTCGACATGCTTTTGGTCTTCGGGGTTCAGGCGGCTGGTCATATTGGCCTCGTCAGGTAGACGTTGCTGGATGTGCAGAAGCTACAGCGGTTTTCAACCGGGGTTGAACGCAGCATAGCCGCTGTCCGGAACAGGCTCGACGGACACGCCATCATCGAGGCGAATGATCCCGCTTTGTAACACTCGCGCAGTAATTCCGCCATGCCCGCGCACCGCTTGAAAGGTGCCGGGGCCGAGGTTGTTCTGCAAGCGTGCGCAGGGCTGACACCAGCCAGTGGTCTCGAATATTGCCTGACCGATGCGAAAGCGCCGACCCTTTAGGCTAAACAAATTGATACCGCTGATAACGAGGTTGCGCCGCAGATCTTCAGGCTTGATCGGTTGATCGGCGGGACGCCCCATCAATGCGCTGATTACCGCCAGGTGCTCCCACTGGATCAACGTCACCTGCCGCGCATTGCGCACACCGGGACGCGCGTGATCACCCGTCAGCCCTGCCTCCAGGCGGGCTTCCACGGCATCGAGTTCGATCATCGGCCCACGGGATTCGGGGCGCACGCCAATCCAGCGCACCGTGCCGGTTTGCGGGACATCGGCGATCAATTGCTGAAGTGGTGTCACAGGCTGATTCCGACATCGAAGACGATGCTGCGGCCAAGGTTGCTGCGCAGGAAATCCGGGGCGTCGGGATGGGCGAACAGCACGCGGGCGAAGGTCGGGCCGACGAGTGACAGCGATCGCCAACCCTGACGCAAATATTCGGTGGGCGGCGGGAAGTGACTGTTCAGGTCGAGTACCTCACGCTTGAGGCTGGCGAAGGCAATGATGTCCAGTTCGCCAAGATCCATCCCGCGTTCCTTATAGTTGTGCGCTTTTTTGCGCAGGGTCGGCGCCAGTCGCAGCAGAAATTCGTTGGCCGGGATCCGGCGCGGCTTGGCTTCACGGCGCACCAGTTGGCTGAGGGAAAACGCACTGCGCCGCCGCTGCAATTCATCGCGCCATTCGTCGTTGAGGCGTCGGCCTTCATCCAGGACGAAGAACACCTCGAAATTGGCATCGCGAAACAGCACGTCCGGCGGCTCGCCGGCGGGCGCGAATTCGTCGGCGCGGTAGGGAATGTTCAGGCCTTGCAGCAGGCGCTGGCAGACCCAACGCTCACGCTCCCATTTGCGGGCATTGGACAGGAACGCGTTGGCCTGCTCGGCCGCGATGGTCAGCAGGCGTAAATAATCTGAGTCATCCATAGGCCCAAGCTTAGCGTTCAAATGCGACAAGCAGATAGCTTTGCATCGAGCGGTGTAGACTTTTCAGCACAGGAATCGCGCCCATGCAGAAGCTGTCGAAGGCTGCGATCTTTTGATCCTGTTTATTAAAGATCAAAATATCGCAGCCTTCGGCAGCTCCTACAGGGTATTCGAAGGAGAGGTGAGGGAGTCATGATCGGTGCAGAACTGCTGTCGTCTACAAGCCTGACGCTCGGTTGGCTGATTTACCTGCCGGTGCTGCTTTGGGCGATCGTGCGGGCGCCGTGGGTCGAGTTGTTCAGTGACAGTCGTCGCCAGCACCTGTTGTTCGGTACGGTTTTCGCGTTGTTTCTGTTGTGGCTGGTGCGCAGGGATTTCGATACCGGCGTTTCGTATCACTTCATCGGCATGACTGCCGTGACGCTGCTGCTCGACTGGCCGCTGGCGATTGTCGGCGGACTGGTGGCGCAAGTCGGTTTGTTGCTGCTCGGGCGCCAGGATCTCGCGGCGCTCGGGGTCAACGGCACATTGTTTATCCTGCTGCCGGTGCTGATCACCGAGTGTGTGGCGATTCTCGTCGAGCGCGCGCAGCCGCGGAATCCGTTCGTATACATCTTCTGTTCCGGTTTTTTTGCGGCCGCGCTGTCAGCCCTGTTGTGCTTGATCCTGAGCCTGACACTGCTGTGGTATGACGGTCTTTTTGCCATGCCGGAGTGGCTGGAAGATTTCATCGGGTATCTGTGGTTGCTGCTTTTTCCCGAGGCGTTCATCAACGGTATGGTGATCAGCGCACTGGTGGTGTTCTGCCCGGAATGGCTGGAGACCTTCAACCGCACGCGCTACCTTTCGGCGCCGTGGAACGACGACGATCCGAAGTCTTGATCCACATCAAACCCGCCACGCGCGGGAAATTTCATGCTCGCGCAAATCCTTTCAGGAGCAGCGGCATGAGTGTTTACGAGTGGGCGAGGCAGGAAACCCGGCAGAGTCTGGAGATGGCGCAGGAAGTGGGGTTCGATCCGGGCTTGAGCCTGCGCGCCTTGCTCAGTGCGGTGGTGCAGCAGAGCAAGGCCGTGCGCAACGCCGAGGACCTGGCCGACGAGTTGCGCTTTCTTGCGGAAAACCTCGACGACAATCAGGACTACGGCTTTATGCGGCCCTGACCGGATCAGTGACGCGGGTCGAAATCGCCGGAAAAAATTTCGTCCTCGGCATCCGGAGCGACTGGAATCTTGTGCTCTTCCGACGCCCAGGCGCCGAGGTCGATCAGTTTGCAGCGATCGGAGCAGAACGGGCGAAAAGTGCTTTCGGCGTTCCATTCAACGGGCGCGCCGCAGGTTGGGCATTCAACGATTGGGGTCTGGCTCATGATTGGCCTCCACTTAAAGTCAGGTAAAAGTCATGCAGGCGCTCGACCTCGCTGTTCAGCCAGGCGAGGTCGCGGTCGTTGACCACCACGTCGTCGGCACGGCTCACACGGTCTTCACGGCTCGACTGGGCCGCGAGGATCGCCTGAACCTGCTGTTCGCTGGTCTGGTCACGCTGCAAGGTGCGTTCGATCTGCAGTTGTTGCGGGGCGTCGATCACCAGGATTCGCTGGGTCATCGCGTATTGCCCGGATTCGATCAACAGCGGTGAAACCAGAATCGCGTAAGGCGATTGTGCCTGCGCCAGATGATCAGCGATTTCCTTGGCGATCAGCGGATGCAGCAGGGCTTCGAGCCAACGGCGTTCTTCCGGGACCTCAAAGATCAGCTTGCGCAGGGCGGCGCGATCCAGTGTGCCGTCAGCCTGCAACACGCCAGCACCAAAGTGCTCGGCAATCTTCGCCAGCGCCGGGCGCCCCGGCTCGACCACCCAGCGCGCCGCGTGATCGGCGTCGACCACATGGATGCCAAGGTCGATGAAGTGCTGGGCCGCAGCGCTTTTGCCGCTGCCGATGCCGCCGGTCAGACCGAGAATCCAGGGTTTTTCCACAGGGGTATTCATTTCAAACCGACAAACTGCCAATAGAAGTCGGTTATTTGACCACCCCAGAGCAAGGCAATCCAGCCGGCAATTGCCAGATAGGGGCCGAAGGGGATCGGCGTCGAGGTTTTTTGCTCACGCACGCGTAGCAGAGTCACCCCGATGACCGCCCCCACCAACGATGACAGCAGGATCGTCAGCGGCAGAATCTGCCAGCCTCCCCAGGCGCCGAGTAGCGCCAGCAGCTTGAAATCACCGTGACCGATGCCGTCCTTGCCGGTCAGCAACTTGAACAGCCAGAACACCGACCACAGCGCCAGATAACCGGCCACCGCGCCCCACAAGGCATCGTGTAACGGCACGAACAGCCCGAAACTGTTGACGATCAGCCCCAGCCACAACAAAGGCAGCACCAGCACATCGGGCAGCAGTTGATGCTCGGTGTCGATCATGCTCATCGCCAACAAGCCCCAGGTGAGAAAAATCAACAGACAGGCCGGCCAGCCAAATCCGAAATGCCAGGCGATGAATGCCGAGAGCAGTCCGCAGGCCAGTTCGGTCAGTGGATAGCGTTTGCTGATGGGAGTGGTACAGGCCGAGCAGCGTCCACGCAGCCACAGATAACTGAGCAGCGGGATGTTCTCCCAGGCACGGATTCGATGCGCGCAATGCGGGCACTCGGAGTGGGGCAGCATCAGGTTATAGGTGGGCAGCGGCGTTTCGCTGGGCAGGCCGAGCACGTCCTGGGCCTGCTGGCGCCAATCGCGCTCAAGCATTTTCGGCAGGCGCCAGATCAGTACATTGAGAAAACTGCCGACCACCAGGCCGAGCAACAAGGCTGTGCAGACAAAAGCCAGCGGATAGAGGGCAAACAGTTCGTCGATAGGCATGTCAGATCGCTGAGCCGAGTTGGAAAATCGGCAGGTACATGGCGACTACCAGACCACCGACGATCACCCCCAAAACCACCATGATGAACGGCTCCATGAGGCTGGTGAGGTTGTCGACCATGTTATCCACTTCGTCCTCGTAAAACCCTGCAACCTTGTCGAGCATTTCGTCCAGCGCGCCAGACTCTTCGCCGATTGCGGTCATTTGCACGGCCATATTGGGAAACACGCCGGTGGTGCGCATCGAAAAATTCAACTGCATGCCGGTGGACACATCCTGGCGGATGCGCAATATCGCGCGTTTGAAAACCACGTTGCCGGCGGCGCCGGCCACCGAGTCGAGGGCTTCCACCAGCGGCACGCCAGCAGCAAAAGTCGTCGACAGGGTCCGGGCAAATCGGGCCACGGCGGACTTGTACATCAGCGTGCCTACCAACGGCAGTTTCAGCAGCCAGGTGTCTTTGCGGTCGCGCAAGGCCTGAGACTTTTTCAGGGCATGGCGGGTGCCGAAAATCGCCGCCGCCAATACACCGAGAATCGCCCACCACCATTGCTGCATGAATTCCGAAAGGCTGATGACCATCAGTGTGAACGCCGGCAGTTCGGCGCCGAAGCCGGAAAATACCGACTGGAACTGCGGCACCACTTTCACCAGCAAAATCCCGGTCACCACCGCCGCGACCAGCACGACAGCGCTAGGGTAGGTCATGGCTTTCTTGATCTTGGCCTTGAGCGCTTCGCTTTTTTCCTTATAGGTCGCGACCCGCTCCAGCAACGTATCGAGGGCACCGGACTGTTCGCCGGCATCCACCAGGTTGCAATACAACTCGTCGAAGTATTGCGGCTTCTTGCGCAGGGCGTTGGCGAAACTGTTGCCAGCGGCGACTTCCTGTTTCACCTCATCGACCAGTTTGCGCATCGCCGGGTTTTCGAAACCTTCGCCAATGATGTCGAAGGACTGCAACAAGGGTACGCCGGCCTTCATCATGGTCGCCATCTGCCGCGTGAACAGGGCGATGTCCTGAGCCTTGATGCGTTTGCCAAAGCTCAGTATCGAGGCGGATTTCTTGCGCACCTTGCCCGGGTTGATCCCCTGCTTGCGCAGTTGCGCCTTGATCAGCGCCGGGTTCAGCCCGCTCAGCTCACCGGTCAGTTTGCTGCCTTTCTTGTCCGTGCCTTCCCAGGCGTAAATACTGGTTTTCGCTGCCTTGACCGCCATGTTCAGTCCTTGGTGACCCGGTTGATTTCTTCCAGGCTGGTGATGCCTTGCATGGCCTTGTGCAGGCCCGAAGTGCGCAGGTCATCGAAGCCGTCGCGGCGCATCTGGATGTCGATTTCCAGCGAGTTGCCTTCGGCCATGATCAGTCGTTGCAGTTCAGCTGTGTTCTTCACCACTTCATAAATCCCCACGCGCCCCTTGTAGCCGCCATTGCAGTGATCGCAACCGACCGGTTCGTAGATCGTGAAACTGCCGATGCGTTCCTCGGGGAAACCTTCCTTGATCAGGGTTTCGCGGGGAATCTCGATGGCTTTCTTGCAGTGGCTGCACAGCTTGCGCGCCAGCCGCTGGGCGATGATCAGGCTGACCGAGGTGGCGATATTGAAGCCGGGGATGCCCATGTTGTGCAGACGGGTCAGGGTTTCCGCCGCGCTGTTGGTGTGCAGGGTCGAAAGCACGAGGTGACCGGTTTGCGCAGCCTTGATGGCGATCTCGGCGGTTTCGAGGTCACGGATCTCGCCGACCATGATCACGTCCGGGTCTTGCCGTAGAAACGAGCGCAGAGCCTGAGCGAAATCCAGACCCTGCCTGGGATTGACGTTGACCTGGTTGATACCTTCCATGTTGATCTCCACGGGGTCTTCGGCGGTGGAGATGTTGATGTCGACGGTATTGAGAATGTTAAGCCCGGTGTACAGCGACACGGTCTTGCCCGAGCCAGTGGGGCCAGTGACCAGAATCATGCCTTGTGGCTGTTTGAGTGCGGCCATGTACAGGTCTTTCTGCGCCGGCTCGTAGCCGAGCGCGTCGATGCCGATCTGTGCGCTGGACGGGTCGAGAATCCGGATCACCACTTTTTCGCCCCACAGGGTCGGCAGCGTATTGACCCGGAAGTCGATCGACTTGCTCTTCGACAGGCGCATCTTGATCCGCCCGTCCTGGGGTTTGCGCCGTTCCGAGATGTCGAGGCTTGCCATCACCTTCAAGCGCGCAGCGATGCGCCCGGCCAGTTGAATCGGCGGCTTGGCCACTTCGCGCAGAATGCCGTCGGTGCGCACGCGCACCCGATAGTTCTTTTCATAAGGCTCAAAGTGCAGGTCGGAAGAACCGCTCTTGATCGCGTCCAGCAGCATCTTGTGAACGAAGCGCACCACCGGCGCATCGTCGGCGTCGAGTCCGCCGATGGCGTCCTGCTTGTTGTCGTCGATGGATTCGACATCCACGCCATCGAGGTCGACGTCGGCCATGTCTTCGAGGCCGCTGGCGTGGGTGTCGAAGAACTTTTCGATGGCATCGGTGAGTTTGTCGTCCTCGACCAGAATGGCTTCGGTGCTCAGCCCGGTACTGAACTGGATGTCATTGATCGCCTGATGATTGCTCGGGTCGGAAATCCCCACGAACAGTTTGTTGCCGCGTCGCCACAAGGGCAGGGCGTGATGCTGGCGAACCAGTTTTTCACTGACCAGGCCCTTGGGCTGGGTTTCCTTGTCCAGGCAATTAAGATCCATGAAGGCCATGCCGAAGTGCTCCGAAGCGATCTCGGCCACCTGCCAGCTCTTCACCAGTTTGTTCTGCACCAGATAACTTACCAGCGACAGGCGATTGCGCTGGGCCTGTTGCCAGGCCTGCTGGGCGCTTTTTTCCGTAAGCAGTTCGGCCTGCACCAATTGCTTGGCCAGACCGCTCAGAGCGATGTCATTCATGGGGATTCCGCACGCTTGCAGTTCATGACTTATAGCCTAGTCAAGTGACAGCGCCAAACACCCTCGGTGCAGGTGACAAAAAGTGTCAGATAGTGCGGTTGCAGGTTGTAGGAAATGGCGTCGAACGCGCGTTGTGCCCAATGGGCGGGGGTTGAAAGACATTGGCATGGCCTATGCTGCGTCCCATTCAGATCATGAGATTTCGACTCATGCATGGAGCGTGTCTATGAAAAAACAACAAGGTTTTACTCTGATCGAGCTGCTGATCGTGGTGGCGATCATCGGGATTCTGGCGACCATCGCCTTGCCGCAGTATTCCAAATATCAGGCGCGATCCAAGGTAACGGCTGGATTGGCAGAGATCAGCGCGCTGAAAGTGCCCTTTGAAGACACCATTAATCAAGGTACCGATCCAACGCTGACACTGGTTGCCGGTAGCGCTACCGCGACTACTTCCAACTGCACACTGGCGGCTTCGGGCACGGCTTCGACCGGTGCCGGTTCGATTACCTGCACGCTGGTTGCCGCTCCAGGGCCGGTATTGGGTAAAACGATCACGCTCACCCGTACCGGTGCTGCAACAGGCAGTACGTCGGGCGTTTGGAGCTGTGCTACGACCGTTAACGCGGACTACTCGCCAAAGGGCTGTACTGCCAGCGGTACGTAATGTCAGGTCTTGTCTGAGCAATAAATGCCCCGCAATGCGGGGCATTTTTCATTGTCTGACGCTTCACAAAAGCTTCAATAATTTCAGCGCCTTAGGAACTTTCCGAAAAACCGCAACTTGCATGTGAATTTTGCACATGTCATGCAATTTGCATGAATCCGGAAATTTGCATTATTTATAAGGTATTGATTTATAAGGATTTTATGTGTTTTAAAAAGTTGGCACAGCGTTCGCAATATATCCAGTAACCCTGCTGACAAGACATCCAGCAGACTTTCCAGAAAAACAGGAGTTACTCGTATGAAGAAGTTCGCTATCACTGCCGCTGCTGCTACCGCGCTGACCCTGACCATGGCTTCCGGTGCGTTTGCACAATCCACCCAGGCTACCCAGGCTCCAATGACTCTGGCCGCCGGCGAAGTCACCAAGGCTAAAGAAGCTACTTCCGATACCTGGATCACTACCAAAGTCAAAAGCGACCTGGTAACCGAAAAAGGCATCCCAGGCACCGACATTAAAGTAGAAACCAATAAAGGTGTCGTTTCCCTGTCTTCGACTGTTGCTGTGACTGACGCTCAGAAAGCCACCGCTGTAGCGATCACCAAGAAAATCAAAGGCGTCAAAGCGGTCTCCGCTGACGGCCTGAAAGCCGAGTAAGGCATGACTTCTCGCCTGGACCGGGAGAAGGCGCGACAGACGGGCCAAGCAATACGTCTGCCGCAACTTTAGAGTTCATGCGAACGGTCACACGGAAGTGACCATTACAGGCCCCGCCATTCGTGTCGGGGCCTGTTTTATTGTGTGGAAGCAAAAGATCGCAGCCTGCGGCAGCTGCTACATGGGATACGATCCCTGTAGGATCTGCCGCAGGCTGCGATCTTTTGATCTTTCAGTTGCCGCGTTTGCTGGTGATCTTATGCAGGCGGTTACCTTCAAAGCGCAGGTACTGATACATGCCGTTGCTCGGGCCGTAGGTCCATTCCTCGACCTGAAACTCTTCGCGGCGATTGGCGCTGCGCTTGTAACCCAGAGCATCGCGGCTCACCGGTTCACCGCACTTCTGCAGTACCTCGCTGGAGCGGTCGCCGAGGCTGACCAACTGGCTGCCGCAGCGCAGGGTATCGGACGCTGAGGCCTGCCCGGCAACGAGCGTCAATGACATCACCAGCAGCCATTTTCGCTTCATCATTCGGCATCCAGATGCATTTGCGTCACCACTCGTCCATCGCTTTCGGCTTCGCCAAGGTTGGCGTCGATGAAGTACACGCGGTCATCCGCCAACTGACCCTTGTCCACCAGATAATCCTTGATGCTGCTGGCGCGGTCCTGGCCCAACTGCCGCAGCAATACATCGCTGGAACTCCAGAACTGGATAACGCCTTCGCGCATTTTCGCCGTGCGCTCTTCCTTGCCCAGATCCTTCCATTCCGCCGGTGGCTGGGTTTTCAGGCGAGTCCGGTAGATGCCTTCGAGCAGCGGACCTTTTTCGCCGTCCGGCACCTGCAGCAAGGAGGCCTGGGCGGGAACCTTGTCGCCGCGACGCTGGAGCATCTTGTAGTAGTTGTACTGGTATTCACGTTCCAGACGCTGTTCGGCGAGTAATGGGCCGTCGCTGCTTTTCGCGGCAGTGCCTTCGATTTCCAGACGCAGGGCCGGACGCTCCTTGAGTGCCTGTGACAGTTTCACCAGTGCAGCCTCGGCGTCCTTGTTCAATTCGCTGGAACCCGGCGCAAACGACACAGTGCCGAGATCCTCGGAACCGCCACCGCTGACCAGTCCGCCGATCAATTTGAACGGCGCTGCCGCGGCTTTGACGATCAGGTTGCGCAGGGTTTGCCAGACAATCGGCATCACGCTGAATTGCGGGTTGTTCAGGTCGCCGGTTACCGGCAGTTCGATGGAGATCTTGCCATCGACGTCCTTGAGCAAGGCAATCGCCAGTTTCAGCGGCAGGCTCACGGCATCCGGGCTGTCGACCTTTTCACCGAGTTGCAGTTGCTCGACCACAACCTTGTTCTCGGCTTTCAACTGGCCCTTGGTGATCAGGTAATGCAGGTCGAGGTTGAGCCGGCCCTTGCGGATGCGGTAACCGGCGAACTTGCCGGAGTAGGGCGTCAGTGTGGTCAGCTCGACTCGCTTGAAGCTGGTGGCGATGTCGAGGCTGGCCATCGGATCGAATGGATTGACCGCGCCTTTGATGGTTACCGGCGCATAGCGGTCGACCTTGCCTTTGACGTCGACACTCGCGGGTTTCGCCTGACGGCTGTCGATGGTGCCGATCTGCCCGTTCAATTGCTGAACGGCGGTGGCGAAGTTCGGCGTCAGGCTGAAGTCGGCAAAGTTGGCCGAGCCGTCGTTGATGGCGATAGCGCCGATGTGAATGCCCAGCGGTTTGTCTTTGCTGGCCGGTTTGGCAGCGGCGGGTTTTGCTCCGCTGTCAGCTGGTTGCGGGATCAGCAGATCGTCGATATTGTTGGTGCGGTCATCGTTGATCATGAAGCGCACGTACGGCTGGAACAGGTTGACCTTGTCGATCGACAAGCTGTCGCCGTGCTGATAGTTGAGGCCTTCCACAACCACTTGCTGCCACTTGAGGAAGTCACGGGTCTTCAGGGTGTCGAGAGTGTGTAACTGATCGACCTGAGCGCGGCCGGTCACACTGAGCGCAAGCGGATCGGTGCTCTTGAGGTTGACCTTGAGATCGCTGCCGAGCATGCCGCTACGCAGTTCGAGGCGAATGAACGGATTGATGTAGGACTGCGCGACACGCAGATCGATGTCCTGGGTTTTCACGTTGAGTTGGGCGGTGACCGGTGCGAGATTGACTACGCCGTCGGCCATGAGCTTGCCTTGTTTGCCCACACCGGTGTCGAGCTTGAGCTTGAAGGGCGAGCCATTCAGGCTGTCAAAATCCTGCAAATCGAGGTTCAGCGGCGTGATATCGATAGCGACTTCCGGCTTCGCAGAGCGGTCGGCCAGGTGCACTTTGTAGTCACGCAGTTGCACATCCTTGAGCAACACCTGCCAAGGCTTGCTCGGGGCGCTTGGCTCAGGTTTCGGCGAGTCGGCGGCGGCCGGTGTGGTTGCGGGTTCTGCGGCGGCTTTGGCGGCAGGTTTCGACGGCTGGCTGGCGAACAGTTTCTGCCAATCCAGTTGACCATCGGCTTCGAGGGCAGCCCAGGTTTCCAGTTTGTTGCTGCGGATCTTGCCGACCACCACTTGCTGTTTGGCCAGATCGACGCTGGTTTCGCTGACGTCGAGGCGTTCGAGTTTCGCCAGTGGGCGTCCATCCGGCGCCTTGATGGCGAAGGGCGCGATGCTCACTGCGACGTTGTTCAGCAGCAGTTCGGTTTCTTTCGACAGATTGAGTTTGTACTCGGTGCTGAGGCTGATGACTCCGTCTTCGAGTACCAGCGGCACCGAATCGCGCACGTATGGCCAGAATGCTTTCATCTTGCCGTCGGTGACTTTCAGGGTGCCTTCAGAGGTGAACGGGATCAGGCTGAAATTACCGCTCCAGTCGATTCGCCCACCGGCCGGTCCGATGGCGACCAGGGTCATGTCGGCGCTGTCTTCGGGCAAGGTGCTGAGGTTTTTCAGTTCGAAGCTGAGGTCGTCGTAGAGAAACTCGATGGGCTCGCTCGGGCGCACGTCCTGAAAGTGCACGACGCCACTGGCCAGTTTGATGTTATCGATGCGCAGCGGAAATGGTTTGGCGTTGGGATCAGCCGGTGTCGGCTCACTGGCCGGCACATTGAACAGGCCCAGCAGGTTGAGCTTGCCGTCTTTGGCGAAGAGGATTTCGGTTTTCGGCTTGTCCAGCTGGATGTCGGCCAGGTGCAGCGCTTTTGTCCACAGGCTGTCGAGTTGCAGGTTGGCGTACAGGCGTTCGAAACCGATCTGCTCCTTGCCCGGCTCGCCGATGACCAGGCCCCACAAGGTGACTTCAAGGCTGAACGGATTGAGTTCGATGCGCTGCAAATGCGCAGGCACCGTGGCGTAGTTGGCCAGTTGCTGGTTGGCGATGCGCAGGGCGATACCCGGCAAAATCAGAAACCCCAGCAGGCTATAAAGGGCCAGAGCAGTCAACAAGGCGCCAATCGCGCGAATCAATCCTTTGGGCATGTGCGGCTTCATCTGTCTGAATCGGAGTGCCTTGGAGTATGGCACGCGATTCTGGTTCCGAAGTGATC
The DNA here is from genome assembly GCF_016651305.1 of Pseudomonas sp. TH06. Lineage (GTDB taxonomy): Bacteria > Pseudomonadota > Gammaproteobacteria > Pseudomonadales > Pseudomonadaceae > Aquipseudomonas. The sequence continues at coordinate 2,510,321 of NZ_JAEKEC010000001.1, forward strand.
GGCATAGGACAGGATTGTTCAGATTCCTTTCTGAAAGTGCAAAACACTGTGGGAGCTGGCTTGCCAGCGATGAGGGCATTTCATTCGACATGGATGTCGTTTGATCCACCGCAATCGCTGGCAAGCCAGCTCCCACAGGTTGTTCGCCGTGCCACAGGTTGGTCAGAGCTGGAGGATGAGGGTTTTCAGTGGGGGCTGTTGATCCATTGACGGGAAGTCCGCACCCGGGGTCATCACGCTCCACTCGCGCACCGGGCGGCCGGCCTTTTCGGCGCAGCGCAATACCTGTTCGCGCCAGTCGTCCATGCTGACTTTCGCCAGATTGTTGCAGCAGATCAGCACGCCGTTGTCGGCGGTGGTCAGCAGGGCCGGTTTGAGCAGGCTCTGATAATCGCGCAGCAGGTCGACGGTGCCGAATGCACTTTTGGCCCAGGCCGGTGGGTCGAGCAAGACCAGATCGTATTGGCGCTGTTCGAGGCGCTGATAGCTCGGCAGTTTCTGCCCGCGGCGCTGACTGATCGGCAGACCGGCGAGCTGGCGGATCGCCGGGAAGTAATCGGACTGGATGAATTGCATCTCTGGCAATTGCGGGTTGAGCTGACCGTTTTCACGACCGACCGCCAGATTGCCTTCGGCAAAGTCCAGGTTGCACACCTCACGTGCGCCACCGGCTGCCGCACTGAGGCCAACGCCACAGGTGTAGGCGAACAGGTTGAGGACGGATTTGCCTTTGGCGTGATCCTTGACCCAGCCGCGAGTGTTGCGCAGGTCGAGGAACAGCAGTGGATCCTGCCCGGCATGGCGCCCGCGTACGCGGTAGTTCAGCCCCCATTCGTGACCGACCAGATCGGCCAGCGCGGCGTCGTCGGCGCGGTAGACCGTGTCTTCACGGTCAATACGCGAGTTGCCCCGGGAGCGATCGTTGTAGACCAGCAGCGTTTCGAGATTCAGGGCCTGGTTGACGAGGGTATGCAGTTGCAGCAGTTCGTCACGTTCCAGCGTCTGGTGAAAGCTTTGCACCAGCAGTTGTGGGCCATAGCGGTCGATGGTCAGTCCGCCGGCGCCTTCCTGACTGCCGTGGAACAGGCGATAGCAGTCGGTGCCCTGGCGGTGCAGCTCGGCAAGCAAGTCCTGGCGTTGATCGAGGGCGGCGCGCAGCGCCTGATTCAAGGAAGACATGCGGGCGCCTTGCTGGTGAGAATTGGGGCGCGGGAGTTTAGCAGCTTGGCGGGCAATCGAGTGGCTACCATCGCGAGCAGGCTCACTCCTACAGGAGATTCGTATGCAACCTATATCCCTTGTAGGAGTGAGCCTGCTCGCGATGCTTTTAGATGATCAGGCCCATCCTGCGCTTCGCCCGTTGCACCGAACCATTGCGCATCGCCCAACGCAGCATCGGCGCGCTGCGTTTGACGCTGGCGCGAATCAACTGGCGTTGCAGCGAACCCTGCCGCACATCGAGCATGTCGCTGGCCCAATCCGGCAGCAGGTCGATGCCGGCCTTCATCATCAGATCGCCAAACGGCCGCGCCAGAGCGCTCGGTGCCGGCGCATCGAGCAACAGGCGCAGAACTTCCCGACTGCGTTCATCACACAGTAACTGCGGGCGCATGCGTTGCAGATAATCGCTCACGGCCTGCCGCGATTTCGGCACATCCCGGGCGCCCAGGCGCTCGGCGATCACGGCGATTTCGGCGTAATAACGATCCTGATCCGCCCCTGACAATTGCGGGTTGCGATAACGCAAATGTGCGGCAAGGAAGTTGCTGACTTCCGCCACATGCACCCACGTCAGCAGATGCGGATCACTGGCCGCGTAAGGCCGGCCATCCGGCGCAGTGCCGACCACTTGCAGGTGAATGGTGCGAACCTTCTCGATCAGCCAGTCGGCGTCGCGACGGGAGCCGAACGTGGTGCCGGAAACAAACTGACTGGTACGCCGCAAGCGCCCGAGCATGTCCTGACGAAAGTTCGAATGATCCCAAACCCCGGCCAACGCCAGCGGATGCAGGGCTTGCAGCAACAGCGCGCTGATGCCGCCGATCAGCATGCTGCTGAAATCACCGTGCACCTGCCAACTGATCGAGTCAGGGCCGAACAGGCCGGGATCGCCCTTGGGGCTTTCCAGGTCGAGCTGGCCGAGGGACAGGCCGGTCAGGCTCATGAGCTGGTTTTCGATACGGCTGCGGATAAATTCCATGGCACTCATTAATGAGGGGAGGGCGCGGCTGATTGACCGCGCCCGGGATGTTACTGATTAAGGCGCTTGTCGATCAGGCCCTGGACCACGCTCGGGTCGGCCAGGGTCGAGGTGTCGCCGAGGCTGTCGAGTTCGTTGCAGGCGATCTTGCGCAGGATACGCCGCATGATCTTGCCTGAGCGGGTTTTCGGCAAGGCCGGTGCCCACTGGATCAGGTCCGGTTTGGCGAAGCTGCCGATTTCCTTGCTGACGTGAGCCAGCAGTTCTTTCTTCAACTCATCGTTCGGCTCGGCGCCGTTCATAGGGGTGACAAAGGCGTAGATGCCCTGGCCTTTGACGTCGTGTGGATAACCGACCACCGCGGCTTCGGCGATGCTGTCGTGCAGCACCAGCGCACTTTCCACCTCGGCAGTGCCGATGCGATGCCCGGAAACGTTGATCACATCGTCGATGCGCCCGGTGATCCAGTAGTCGCCGTCCTCGTCGCGTCGCGCGCCGTCACCGGTGAAGTAGTAGCCGGGATAGGGTTTGAAATAGGTGTCGACCATCCGCTGCGGATCGCCGTACACACTGCGAATCTGTGCCGGCCAGCTGGACTTGATCGCCAGCACGCCGCTGCCGGCACCTTTGATTTCCTTGCCCTGTTCGTCAAGCAGCACAGGCTGCACGCCGAACATCGGCTGCGTGGCGCAACCCGGTTTGATCCGTTGTGCGCTCACCAGCGGGCTGAGCATGATGCCGCCAGTTTCGGTCTGCCACCAGGTATCGACGATGGGGCAGCGCTGTTCGCCGACCACGTTGAAATACCATTCCCACGCTTCCGGGTTGATCGGCTCACCGACGCTGCCGAGTAATCTCAGGCTGGCACGCGACGTTTCCTTCAACGGTTCGGCACCTTCGCGCATCAATGCGCGAAGGGCGGTCGGTGCGGTGTAGAAAATGTTGACCTTATGCTTATCGATCACCTGCCAGAATCGTGAGCTGCTCGGGTAGCTCGGCACGCCCTCGAACATCAGCGTGGTCGCGCCATTGGCCAGCGGACCATAGACGATGTAGCTGTGACCGGTGACCCAGCCGACGTCGGCGGTGCACCAGAACACTTCGCCGTCGCGATAGTCGAGTACGTATTTGAAGGTCATCGCTGCTTGCAGAAGGTAGCCGCCGGTGGTGTGCAAAACGCCTTTGGGATTGCCGGTGCTGCCGGAGGTGTAGAGGATGAACAGCGGGTCTTCGGCGTCCATCGGCTCCGGCGGGCAATCATCGCTGGCGTCGTGCACGGCCTGGTGATACCAGAGGTCGCGGCCTTCGACCCAGTCGACCTTGCCCTGAGTGCGCTCGACCACGACGACGGTGCTGACGTCAGGGCAACTTTGCAGGGCTTTGTCCACATTGCTTTTCAGCGGCACGAACTTGCCGCCGCGCACGCCCTCGTCGGCGGTGATCACGGTGCGGCAGTCGGCATCGAGGATACGGTCACGCAGCGAATCCGGGGAGAAACCACCGAACACCACCGAATGAATCGCGCCGATCCGCGCGCAGGCGAGCATGGCGTAGGCGGCTTCGGGGATCATCGGCATGTAGATGCACACCCGGTCGCCTTTTTTAACGCCACGGCTTTTCAGCACGTTGGCCAGTCGGCAGACATGGTGGTGGAGTTTCTTGTAAGTGATTTGCGCCGATTCAGCCGGGTCATCACCCTCCCAGAGCAGGGCAGTCTGATCGCCGCGTTGTTCGAGGTGACGGTCGATGCAGTTGTAACTGACGTTGAGCTTGCCGCCAGCGAACCAGGCCGCTTCACCGGTTCTCAGGTCGTAGTGCTGAACGGTCCGCCACGGCGTGCTCCAGTCGAGGAACCGCGTGGCCTGTTCGGCCCAGAAAGTGCTGGGGTGTTCAATGGATTCGCGGTACAGGCGCTGATAGTCTTCCTGACTCAACTGAGCAGCCCGGCGGACGGCATCGGCTTTGGGGAACGTGCTGATATCGAACATGACGGTTCCTTATTCTTGTTGTGCGAAGAATAAAGATGCGCCGAGCGGTGAAAGGGTTCAAGCCAGATCAGAAATCGGATGGCTGAACCTGACGGTGTATGCATTCAAAAACAACTGTAGGAGCGAGCCTGCTCGCGATAGCGGTGTGTCATTCAACATCAATGCTGACTGACACACCGCTATCGCGAGCAGGCTCACTCCTACAAGGGATTTCATTGCCCACAGGATTTGGGTTGAGCCAAATCCTGTGGGCTGAGACATCCAATCAGCCGCGGTGACGACCGCGGAAGTAGTTGATCAGGCCCTGGGTGGACGGATCGTCAGCGGTGCTTTCATCGCTGCCGACCAGACGGTTGTAAACGCCTTTGCCCAGTTCCTTGCCTAACTCCACACCCCACTGGTCGAAGGCGTTGATGCCCCAGACCACGCTTTGTACGAACACTTTATGTTCATACATGGCCACCAATGCGCCGAGACGACGCGGGCTGATGCGCTCGACCACAATAGTGTTGCTCGGACGGTTGCCCGGGATCACCTTGTGCGGTGCGAGTTTGTGCACCTGCTCTTCGCTCATGCCTTTGTCGCGAAGCTCGGTTTCCGCTTCGGCGAGGGTCTTGCCGAGCATCAGTGCCTGGCTCTGCGACAGGCAGTTGGCGTACAGCCACTGATGGTGGTCGGACACCGGGTTGAAGCTGACGATCGGCACGATGAAGTCGGCCGGGATCAGTTGGGTGCCTTGATGCAGCAACTGGTGGTAGGCGTGCTGACCGTTGCAGCCGACGCCGCCCCAGATCACCGGCCCGGTGTCGGTCGACACCGAGGTGCCGTCCTGACGCACGCTCTTGCCGTTGGACTCCATGTCCAGCTGTTGCAAGTGCTTGGTGATGTTGCGCAGGTAGTGGTCGTACGGCAGGATCGCGTGACTTTGCGCGCCCCAGAAATTGCCGTACCAGACACCGAGCAGCGCCAGCAAAACCGGCATGTTCTGTTCGAACGGCGCGGTCTGGAAATGCTGGTCCATGGTGTAGGCACCGGACAGCAGTTCCTTGAAGTTGGACATGCCGATGGCCAGAGCGATCGGCAAACCGATGGCCGACCACAGCGAATAACGGCCGCCGACCCAGTCCCACATCGGGAAGATGTTTTCTTCGCGGATACCAAACGCAATGGCGGCCGCATTGTTGCTCGACACGGCGATGAAGTGACGATACAGCTCGGCTTCGGAACCGCCCTGAGCCAGATACCAGGCGCGTGCGGCTTGAGCGTTCTTCAGGGTTTCGAGGGTGTTGAACGATTTCGACGAAACGATGAACAGCGTGGTCTCGGCGCGCAGCTTTTGCGTCAGTTCGTGGAACTCACTGCCGTCGATGTTCGCCAGATAGTGGCAACGCACGCCTTTCTGCGCGTAGGACAGCAGTGCTTCGGACACCAGCTCAGGACCGAGGAACGAGCCACCGATGCCGATGTTGACCACGTCAGTGATCGGCTTCTCGGTGTAACCGCGCCACAGACCGTCATGGATACGGCCGACCAGATCGGTGATCTGGTTCAGTACCTTGTGCACTTCCGGCATCACGTTGACGCCGTTGACCGACAGCTTGTCGCCTACCGGGCGGCGCAGGGCGGTGTGCAGCGCCGGGCGGCCTTCGGAGGCGTTGACGATTTCGCCGTCGAACAGCGCTTTGATCGCGCCCTTCAGATCGACTTCATTGGCCAGACCCACCAGCAGATTGCGGGTTTCGGCGTTGATCAAATTCTTCGAATAATCGAGAAACAGCCCGCAGCTGCTGAGGGTGAACTGATTGAAGCGCTGCGGATCGGCGTTGAAGGCTTCGCGCATGCTGAAATCCTGCATGGCTTGGCGGTGATCTTTCAACGCTTGCCAGGCAGGCAGAGCGGTAACGTCATGAGGAGTGCGGTAGTACGCCATCGCTGCGGTTTTCCTTTTTACTTGAACGGCCTTTTGAACACTGAACAGGCCAGCACGCCATGTTTGAGCGTGGGCCAACTGCGTCGCCACGGTTTCTGGACACAGGGCGAATACAGTAAACCTCGCGCTGCGATCTGTCTTGACTTTGTCTGACCCGTTCCCTGTACTTTTTTAACATTGATACCGGGAACTGGCCGACAAACGGAAGGGGAGCAGGACGCTCGGCGGATCAGGCGACCTGAACCGGGATGGCGTTGCTGGTATGGCTCAGCTCATTGCCCGGTGACATATAGAGCATGCGCGGCTTGAAGTTGAGCAGTTCCGCCTCGCTGTAATGGGCGTAAGCACAGATGATCACCCGGTCGCCGACCTTGGCCTTGTGCGCAGCGGCACCATTGACCGAGATCATGCGCGAACCTTCTTCGCCACGGATGGCGTAAGTGGTGAAACGCTCGCCATTGTCGACGTTATAAATCTGGATCTGCTCGTACTCACGGATGCCGGACAGGTCCAGCCACTCGCCATCAATGGCGCACGAACCTTCGTAATCGAGCACCGCGTGAGTGACTTCGGCGCGGTGCAGTTTGGCCTTGAGCATGATGGCGTGCATGAGAATTTCCCGGGTTGAAATCGAACGGCGGGCAGTGTGCCCGAAGGCTTTGAGGGCGGCAATATGGCTTGAAATGCAATTTTCAGGACGCTGAAAAACACTGTAGGAGTGAGCCTGCTCGCGATAGCGGACTGTCATTCAACAATGATGTCGAAAGTCAGGCCCCATCGCGAGCAGGCTCACTCCTACAGGGGGTATTGCGGTGTTTTTTAGACAGGGCTGTCGAGATTCAGGTGCAGGTTATCGATCAACCGCGTGGTGCCCAGGAACGCGGCCACCAGAATCACCAGATCACGATCTTCAGCCACCGCCGGGCGCAAGGTCAGCGCATGGCGAATTTCCAGATAGTCCGGGCGCAGGCCCGCGGCTTCCAGCGCTTGCAACTGCGCACTGATCAACGCCGGGAAATCGCGTTGACCTTGTTTGATCGACTCGGCAATCGCGTTCAGGCTGCGGTAAACCACCGGGGCCACGGCACGTTGTTCTTCACTGAGGAAGCCATTGCGCGACGATAGCGCGAGGCCATCGGCGGCACGCACCGTCGGCTCGCCGATGATCTGGATCGGCATGTTCAGGTCATGCACCAGGGCGCGGATCACTGCCAGTTGCTGGAAGTCCTTCTGACCAAAAATCGCCAGATCCGGCTGGACCATGTTGAACAGTTTGCTGACCACCGTCGCGACACCTTCGAAGTGCCCCGGGCGACTGGCGCCACACAGACCTTCGGAGAGTTGTGGCACGCTGACCCGGGTCTGGCCGGCCATGCCGTCGGGATACATCTCTTCAACGGTCGGCGCGAACAACAGGTCGCAACCGGCTTCGAGCAGTTTTTCCTGATCCGCCGCCAGGGTGCGCGGGTATTTGTCGAGGTCTTCGCCGGCGCCGAATTGCAGCGGGTTGACGAAAATGCTCGCCACCACGAAGTCCACGCGTTGCGTGGCTTTGGTGATCAGCGCGACATGGCCGCTGTGCAGGTTGCCCATGGTCGGCACGAAGCCGATGCGCTTGCCTTCGCTACGGGCGCGGGCTACGGCGGCGCGCAGTTCGCGTACGGTTTTGACGGTGTTCATGCAGAGAATCCGTGTTCGATGCCTGGGAACGTGGTGGCTTTGACTTCGCTGACGTAAGCCTTCAACGCGGACTGAATGTTGTCCTGGCCATTCATGAAGTTCTTCACGAACTTCGGCACGCGGCCGGTGATCGACAGGCCGAGCATGTCGTGCAGCACCAGTACCTGACCGTCAGTGGCGTTACCGGCACCGATGCCGATGACCGGGATCTTCACCGCTTGGCTGATTTCAGCAGCCAGCTCACTCGGCACGCACTCAAGCAGCAGCATGGCTGCGCCTGCCTGCTCCAGCGAGATCGCGTCGGCACGCATCTGCCGTGCCTGGTTCTCGTTACGGCCTTGCACCTTATAGCCACCGAGAATATTCACTGCTTGCGGGGTCAGGCCCATGTGCGCACAGACCGGAATCCCGCGCTCGGCGAGCAGGCGGATCGACTCGGCAAGCCACAGCGCCCCTTCAACCTTGATCATGTGCGCGCCGGCCTGCATCAGCATGGCGCTGTTGGTCATGGTCTGTTCGAGGGTGGCGTTGGCCATGAACGGCAGATCAGCAAGGATCAGGGCATCGGTGTTGCCGCGTTTGACGCAGGCGGTGTGGTAGGCCATTTCTGCGGTGGTCACCGGTAGGGTGCTGTCGTGACCTTGCAGGACCATGCCGAGGGAGTCGCCCACCAGCAGCACTTCGACACCAGCCTCGTTGCAGGCGTGGGCGAAGGTCGCGTCATAGCAGGTCAGCATGGTGATCTTTTCACCTTTCTGCTTGAGGCTCTGGAGCGTGGTCAGGGTGATGGCTGGCATGTAAAAAATCCTCGTTCAGGCGCTTTGGAAACTACTGCGAGTAACGCGCGTGATTCGTCATCTATTCAGGCGCACGCTCTTTTGTCGTGCTTATAAGGCCTGGATTGCGCCCGTATGTGCCGGGTTGGCGGCAGCGGGACGCCTATAGTCGTGATGAGCCAACAGGAAGTCAATTGCGTGTGTTACCGCATTGTTACGCAGGGAGTGTTACCGGCGTTACTGATGCGATTCAGCGGTGCGGCGGGCCTGATTCGGCGATTTTTTGTCTGACAAAAACCTTGTTGGAAAAGGGCTTTTGTGGCGAGGGGATTTATCCCGATGGGGTGCGCAGCGCCCCCCTATATCTGCCAGCTCGGTACATCAGGCTGATCGCATTCAGCCTTTTTGGGGCTGCTGCGCAACCCGACGGGGATAAATCCCCTCGCCACAAAGGCTCACTCGGCAGGAGATTGCAGTCAATCAGTCGGAAGGCGTTCGAGACCGACGAACGGGCAGGCGGCGAGCAGGTCTGCGAGGGGGCGGCCATCAGCCAGACGCAGATTTTCGGGGGCCAGTTCGGCGAGGGGATAAAGGACGAAGGCACGTTCCTGAATCTGGTAATGCGGGACTTTCAGGCGTGGTTCGTCAATCAACCGATCACCGAACAGCAGAATGTCCAGGTCCAGCGTACGCGGACCCCAACGTTCCAGGCGCTCGCGACCCTGACCGTTTTCGATTGCCTGCAAGGCATCCAATAGCTCAAGTGGCGCGAGGCTGCTGTCGAGGGCCGCTACCGCGTTGGTGTAACGCGGCTGGCCCGGCAGCAACGAGTCGCTTTGATAGAAAGCGGAAACGCCGGCGAGGGTGGTCTGCGGCAATTGCCCCAGTGCGTCGAGCGCACTGCGCAATTGTTCGGCCGGGTCAGCGAGGTTGCTGCCCATGCCGATGTAGATGCGTTCCATGCCTTACTCGCCCGTAGCGCTCGGTGCACCCGCGCGTTTGCGCTTGGAACCGCTGCTGCGTCGACGCTTGCGTGGTGCGCCACTGGCGTCATCGCCCTTCCCGCTGAGGTCGCGGATCATGTCGCGACGTTCGCTGTCGTTGGCGTCCTGATAATCCGTCCACCATTCGCCCAGACCATCAGTCTGTTCGCCGGCGCTTTCACGCAACAGCAGGAAGTCGTAGCCGGCGCGGAAACGCGGATTGTCCAGCAACAGGTCGGCGCGTTTGCCGCTGCGGCGTGGCAGGCGTTCCTGCATGTCCCAGATTTCACGGATCGGCATGGTGAAGCGTTTCGGAATCGCGATGCGCTGGCACTGTTCGGCGATCAGCTCATGCGCGGCTTCCTGCATGGCCGGAATCGGCGGCATGCCACGTTCTTGCAGACGCAACACGCGGGCTGGCAGCGCAGGCCACAGCAGGGCGGCAAACAGGAACGCCGGGGTGACCGGTTTGTTCTGCTTGATGCGCAGGTCGGTGTTGGTCAGCGCTTCGCTGATCAGCGTGTGGGTGTACTCCGGGTTGTGTTCCAGTGCGTCGGCACTGGCCGGGAACAGTGGTGCGAACAGTTGCAGATCGACCAGCATCTCGAAAGTGATTGCGCCGTGTCCGGAGAGGAACAGCTTGAGCACTTCTTCGAACAGGCGTGCCGACGGGATCTCGCGCAGCATCGGCGCCAGTTCGCGGATTGGCTGCACGGTGTGCTTTTCGATGCCGAAGTTGAGCTTGGCAGCAAAACGCACGGCCCGCAGCATGCGTACCGGGTCTTCCTGATAGCGCTGCTTGGGATCGCCGATCAGGCGGATCAGGTGATTGCGGATGTCGTGTACGCCGTTGGCGTAGTCGAGAATGCGCTCGCTGACCGGATCGTAATACAGGGCGTTGATGGTGAAGTCGCGGCGTTGCGCGTCTTCTTCCAGGGTGCCGTAAACGTTGTCGCGCAGAATTCGCCCGCTCTCGTTACGCGAAGACTGGTTGCTGTCTTCGTCGTCTTCGTTTTGCGGGTGATTGGCGCGGAAGGTCGCGACTTCGATGATTTCGCGGCCGAAATGGATATGCACCAGTTTGAAGCGACGGCCGATGATTCGCGCATTGCGGAATTCGGCGCGGACTTGCTCGGGCGTGGCGCTGGTGGCGACGTCGAAATCCTTGGGCGTGATGCCCAACAGCATGTCACGCACGCAACCGCCGACCAGATAAGCCTGGTAACCGGCACCTTGCAGGCGTTCGACGATATTCACCGCATAGCGGCTGAATTGCGTTTTCTGCAGCGAGTGTTGGCCGCTGTTGAGCACTTCAGGGGTGCTACGGATGTGTTGCGTACGACGCACGGGAGTTCGGAATGACTGGAACAGCTTCTTCAGCATGGGATGCACTGTTTGAAGGAATGTTCGGCCATACCAAAGAATGACCGCATGATGGGCGCAGATTCTAGCATTTAGTCGGGGGATGGTGTAGGACACGGCAGATTTGAGCTGTAAGCCGCAAGCTGCAAGGGTCGGGCAAGGGAAAAGTCGAAGGATTTTGCCGGGCGGGAGAAACTACAAGGGGAGCCGAAGCTCCCCAAGAAGTAGTTGCGTGCTCTTTTTATTATTGATTCGGGCTTCTTGTTTTTGTTGAGTGCCCTCGTCATGAAGGTTTCGCTTCATGACCCTCCCAATCGGGAGCCAAGAGCAAACGGATTGCTTTGGTCGCTGAATTGCAGTGATCTCTCGATCCAACCAGTACAGGCTCTGTCTTAGGACAGTTTTTGTTGTTCTCGGCCTGGTCGTGGGGCAAGCCCCAAATACAACGCCTCTCCAAAAGAATCAGTTAGCTGCGCCTCTCGCCGTCTTGTTTTTATTGTGCGTGAGTCGATTCGTCTTATTTTTATTGTCTTGTGCATTGCTTGTTATTGTTCTTGTACTAAACATATAGCAGGTGCCGTGCCAACTTTTGCGAAACCCAATAAAACAAGGGGTTAGGTCGATATAACCGTTTTCGAGGGGCGAAAAAAAGCCGGGGTTTCGTTACCGATAACCCCGGCTTTTGTTACGTGACAAGACTGAGGTAACAGTTTTTTCACATCTTCAAGCGTTACCCGCACACTCGACAGGTAACGTTCAGCTCTCGCTGGCGACCCCGGTCTTGCGCCGTGGGATACCCAGACGCTGACGGCGTTCCCACAGACATTTACGGCTGACGCCCAGTTTGCGCGCCAGTTCGGTTTCGGTCATGTGGTCCTGATGTTCGAGGACGAAGTGCTGGAAGTAGTCTTCCAGTGACAAGTCTTCAGTCGGCTCGTGGCTGCTGTTGCTGGCGTTACCGGCGGTTTGCGGTGGCAGACCGATGAATTCGTCGTCTTCCAGATCGCTCAGCTCGATATCGATACCGAGCAGGTCGGCGGAGATTTCCGGGCTTTCGCTGAGAATCACCGCGCGCTCGACCGCGTTTTCCAGCTCGCGCACGTTACCCGGCCAGGAATAGTGCCGGATCGCCTGTTCGGCATCGGTAGCAAATTTCAGGTCAGTGCGGTTGATGCGTGCGCTCTGGCGAGCGAGGAAGGCGTTGGCGATTTCGTTGACGTCGGCACCGCGCTCGCGCAGGGCCGGCAGTTTCAACGCGATCACGTGCAGACGGTAATAAAGGTCTTCACGGAACTGGCCGATTTTCGCCAGGCTCTTGAGGTCCCGGTGAGTGGCCGCGATCAGGCGCACATCAACCTTTTGCGACTGCACCGAACCGACACGGCGAATCTCACCTTCCTGCAATACGCGCAGCAGACGGGCCTGGGCTTCGAGCGGCAGTTCGCCGATTTCATCAAGGAACAGCGTGCCACCGTCCGCCGCTTCGACCAGGCCGGCGCGACCGGCGCTGGCGCCGGTGAATGCACCTTTCTCGTGACCGAACAGTTCGGACTCGATCAGGCTTTCCGGAATGGCCGCGCAGTTCACCGAAATCATCGGTGCCTTGGCGCGTTTCGACAGGTTGTGCAGGGCACGGGCCACCAGTTCTTTACCGGTGCCGGACTCACCCTGGATCAATACATTGGAATCGGTTGGCGCGACTTTGCGGATCTTGCTGTAAAGATCCTGCATCGGCGGGCACGAACCGATGATGCCGATCTCACCGTTGCTGTTGTCGACGGCAGATTTACTGCTGCCATTGGCCGATTTGCTGGTTACCACTTCACCGGCAGCCGGTGCCGATTGACGGTCGCGCAGGATTCGCGCGACAGCCTGAAGCATTTCGTCATGGTCGAAAGGCTTGGCGATGTAATCCACCGCGCCCATTTTCATGGAATCGACCGCCGACCGCAGGCTGGCGTAGCTGGTCATGATCAGCACCGGCGTGCCCTGGCCGAGCTTGATCAGCTCGGTGCCCGGCGCGCCTGGCAAGCGCAGATCGCTGACGATCAGATCGAACGTAGGAATGGTGAAGCGTTCTTGTGCTTCCTGCACTGAACCGGCTTCGCTGACCTGGTACTGATTGCGTTCCAGCAGGCGGCGCAAGGCGGAGCGGATAATTGTTTCGTCTTCGACGATCAAAATGTGCGGCATTGATTCGATACTCTCGACGGTCTCAGTTCACAGCGGACGTCGCTTCGACATGACGCGGTAAGGTCACCCGGATACGGGTGCCGCGTTGGCTTTGTACATCAGCCGGGCTGTCGATGGTGATTTGTCCATAATGCTCTTCAACGATGGAATAGACCAGTGCAAGGCCCAGACCGGTGCCTTCGCCAGGATCCTTGGTGGTGAAGAAAGGTTCGAACAATCTATCCATGATGTTCTTCGGAATACCGCTGCCTTCGTCCTCGACGATCAGATCGACCGTGTGTTCGCCGGCTTCACTCTTGACCCGCACTGCACTGCCGGCAGGCGAGGCATCGCGGGCGTTGGAGAGCAGATTGATCAGTACCTGGGCGAGCCGCTGCGGATCGCCTTCGACCCAGTGATCCGGATCACAGAGGTTGTAGAACTGTACTTCGAAATTGCGCCGGTTCAAGGCCAGCAGGCCGATTGCATCCTGCGCGACTTCTGCCAGACAAACGGGCTCGTCGCTGTGCTGATGGCTGCCGGCATGGGCAAAACTCATCAGCGACTGCACGATGCGTGACACGCGTTTGGTCTGTTCAAGAATCTGTCCGCTGATCTCGGTCAGCTCGCCGTCGTCTTCGCGTTCTTCGCGCAGGTTCTGCGCCAGACAAGCGATACCGGTGATCGGGTTGCCGATTTCGTGGGCCACGCCGGCCGCGAGACGACCGATGCTGGCCAGGCGCTCGGAATGCACCAGTTTGTCTTCGAGCATCTGCGTTTCGGTCAGATCCTCTACCAGCAGCACCAGACCGCTGTTGCCCGGCGCCAACGGTTCATCAATCGCTGCTTTGTGCAGGTTCAGCCAGCGAGTCTGACCGTCGAGGGCCAGATGCTGTTTGTGCAAGTGTTCGTCAGGCAGATTGATGAAGCCCTGCAGCAACTCTTTCCACGGATTGCCGATGGTGCTCAGGCGCGAACCGACAACCCGTTGTGCGGCGATCCCGGTCAACTCTTCCATGGCCTTGTTCCACATCAGGATCTCTTGATCCTTGGCCAGCGAGCAGACGCCCATCGGCAGTTCCTGCAGGGTCTGGCGGTGGTAGCGGCGCAAGGCATCGAGTTCGGCGGCCAGACCGGTGAGGCGTGAGTGGTAATCCTCGAGACGGCTTTCGATGAAGTGAATGTCTTCGGTGACGTAGTTTTCGCCACCGGCCTTGTAGGGCAGGAAGGTTTCGACCATGTCCTGCGCCACACTCGGGCCCATCAGGCCGGAAAGGTTGGCTTCGATCCGGTCGCGCAGACGGCGCAAGGCGTAAGGGCGACGCTCGTCAAACGGCAGATAAAGGTCACGCAGCGCCTGCTCGACTTCTTTCTGCGCAGCCTTGGCGCCCAGCGGTTTGGCCAACTGCGTGGCGAACTCCTGTGGCGAGGCGGCGTGCAGCTCGCGGCGTTGTGGGCGACGGACGTTATCCACAGCGCAGGCTTCGGCGGCGGAAGCCTCTTCAGGGCTGGCGTTGGTGAACAGCGAGATCAGGGTGAACATCAAGACGTTGGCCGCCAGCGACGCGATGGCCGCCATGTGCCAGCTGGTGTCATCCAGCACATAAATCATGTTCAGCAGCGGTATGTAGAAGCCCTGCAGATTGCCGACCAGCGGCAACAGCATGGTAATGACCCACACCAGGATCCCCGCCAGCAGACCGGCAATGAAACCGCGACGGTTGGCGGTCGGCCAGTACAGCACCGACAACACACCCGGCAGGAATTGCAACGTGGCGACGAAGGCCACGATGCCGAGGTTGGCCAGGTCCTGCCCGGCGCCGAGCATCAGGTAGAAGCCGAAGCCGGCCATGATGATCGCGACGATCAGCGCGCGGCGTGTCCACTTCAGCCAGCGGTAGATGTTGCCCTCGGCGGGTGGCTGATAAAGGGGCAACACCAGATGGTTTAGCGCCATGCCCGACAGCGCCAGGGTGGTGACGATGATCAGCCCGCTGGCCGCTGACAGCCCACCCACATAGGCCAGCAAGGCCAGCGGCTTGCTGTTGGCGGCAATGCCGATGCCGAGAGTGAAATATTCCGGGTCGGTGGTGGCGCCGAGCTTGAGTCCGGCCCAGAGGATCAGCGGCACCGCCAGGCTCATCAGCAGCAGGAACAACGGCAAGCCCCAACTCGCACTGACCAATGAACGCGGGTTGAGGTTCTCGGTGAACGTCATGTGATACATGTGCGGCATCACGATCGCCGAGGCGAAGAACACCAGTAGCAGCGTGCGCCATGGGCCTTCCTGCAACGGCGTGTGCAGTGCGGCGAGAGCAGTCTGATTTTGTAACAGCCACAGCTCAAGCTGTTGCGGGCCGTCGAACACACCGTACAACGCATAGAGACCGACGCCGCCGAGAGCGATCAGTTTGATCACCGACTCGAAGGCAATCGCGAACACCAGACCTTCGTGCTTCTCGCGGGTGGCGATATGCCGGGAGCCGAAGAAGATCGTGAACAGAATGATCAGCGCACAGAACGCCAGCGCCACGCGGCTCTGAATCGGCTCGCCGGTGAGAATGCCGATCGAGTCGGCCACCGCTTGAATCTGCAGCGCC
Organism: Pseudomonas sp. TH06; assembly: GCF_016651305.1. Lineage (GTDB taxonomy): Bacteria > Pseudomonadota > Gammaproteobacteria > Pseudomonadales > Pseudomonadaceae > Aquipseudomonas. The sequence goes on from NZ_JAEKEC010000001.1 coordinate 2,526,012, forward strand.
AGCAGCGGCAAGACGCCGATCAGCATGAAAATTGTGGTCAGCGCGCCGGCCCAGGTGCTGCGAAAGCGAAAGGCAAACAGATCCGCCAGCGACGACAGTTGATAAGTGCGGGTGATTTTCAGGATCGGATAGAGCAACACCGGCGCCAGCAGAAACGCGCCGGACACCCCGAGGTAGCTCGACAGAAAGCCGTAGCCGTACTGATAAGCCAGGCCGACCGTGCCGTAGAACGCCCACGCACTGGCGTAAACCCCCAGCGACAAGGTGTATGTCAGTGGGTGGCGAATGATCGCCCGCGGGATCATGCCCCGTTCGCTGATCCAGGCAACGCCGAACAGCACCGCCAGGTACGCGGCGCTGATCAGGATCATCTGGGTCAGGCTAAAGCTCATCGGCATCTTTTTGGCTCTGCAGGATGAAGGTCACGACAATCAGGATCAGCCAGAGCAGATAGGGGCGATACCAGGCGCCCGTAGCGTCGATCCACCAATCCATGATGGCGGGGGAAAACAGGTAGATCCCCACGACTAAAAGCAGGACCAAGCGATAGATGTACATCCCGGCCTCTCTTTTTTATGCGCGTGCCCGAAAACGTGCGGCGATGGTAACGGATGGCGGCGCGACTGCAAGTCTCGTCATGACAGTTGCGCTTCGGGCAGGGTCAGTGTGCGCGGGATCTTGCTTGCATCCCAGTGGATGCTGCCCCAGTTGAGCAGCTCCTGTGGCGAGGCATGCAGCAGTTCCGGGCCAGGGTTTTGCCCCAATGCACGCAGGGCACGCAGCAGCAACGGCGTGGCTTGATCCGCTTCGAGCGGCGGTGAACGGTAGGATTTGCCGAGCTTGTTGCCATCCGGTTGCGTGATCAGTGGCAGGTGCAGATAGCGTGGCTGACGCAGGCCCAAGAGTTCTTGCAGGTAGAGCTGACGTGGCGTCGAGTCGAGCAGATCGGCACCGCGCACGATATCGGTGATGCCTTGCCAGGCATCGTCGAGGACCACGGCCAATTGATAAGCGTAGAGGCCGTCGCGGCGACGGATAACGAAATCGCCGACCTCGCGGCCCAGATGCTGACGGTATTCGCCCTGCACGCGGTCGATGAAGTGGTACTCCAGCTCCGGCACACGCAGGCGGATGGCGGCGTCTTGCTGGTCATGCCCGGCGTTACGGCACAGTCCCGGATAAATGCCGTGATACGGCTCGAGTTGCTTGCGCGAACAGGTGCAGGCGTAAGCGAGACCGTGATTGAACAGGCTGTTGAGGACGTCGGCGTAGGCAGCGTGCCGATCACTCTGACGCACCATCTCGCCATCCCATTCGAAGCCGTAGCTTTCCAGCGCCTTGAGAATCGCTGCCTGAGCACCGGGTTCTTCACGCGGCGGATCGAGGTCTTCCATGCGCACCAGCCAACGACCGCCCACCGAACGGGCATCGAGGTAAGAGGCGAGGGCGGCGACCAGCGAGCCGAAGTGCAGGTGGCCACTGGGGGTCGGGGCGAAACGACCGATGTAAGCGGGGGAGGTTTTGGCAGTCATGGCAGCAATATAACTTTTCAGGATTCGCGCACATTACCTTTGTGGGAGCGAGCCTGCTCGCGAAAGCGGTGTGTCAGGCAACATTGAATTGTCTGAAAGGACGCTTTCGCGAGCAGGCTCACTCCTACAAAAGCGAAGGCAAAAGGCAGAAACAAAAACGGAGCGTTCGCACGCTCCGTTTTTCGTTCAGGTCGAGATTACTTGCCGACCTGCTTTTCCTTGATTTCCGCCAGTGTCTTGCAGTCGACGCACATGTCGGCTGTAGGGCGTGCTTCGAGGCGTTTTACGCCAATCTCGACGCCGCAGGACTCGCACCAGCCGTACTCTTCGTCTTCGATCAGTTGCAGTGTCTTGTCGATTTTCTTGATCAGCTTGCGTTCGCGGTCGCGGGCGCGCAGCTCGAGGGCGAATTCTTCTTCCTGGCTGGCACGGTCGGCCGGGTCCGGGAAATTTGCCGCTTCGTCCTTCATGTGGTCAACGGTGCGGTCGACTTCCTGCATCAACTCCTGTTTCCACTTGTTCAGGACCTTGGTGAAGTGCGCACGCATCGGGGCGCCCATGTACTCCTCACCTTTCGCCGGAACATAAGGTTCGAAACCGCTGATCGTCTGATTCTGCTGTTGCTTTGCTTGGGTGGGCATGAAATGGACCGCCTCTACTCTTGTAATCCATTGCGCAGGATTGCTCCATCACCGACACCTGCCGGCCCTGCGGCTGCAAGCGGGCGAACTTACCAGATCAATTCGGCCTGCGCTACTCCCGGATGTCGAGCCCCCGGCGGGTGGCGCTTGCAAATGTTTGGCAAGCCGTGTCTGGCGGTGTGGGAGACCTGTTCAATCACTGATTTTAGTCAATCCTGGAGCGTACGCTCATATCGTTACAGTCCAGCGTTCTTCAGGCTGTGACCTCGGCGGGTTCTCGCTCGTTCCGGGAGATGAGTAGAATCGTCTCTTTTTCGCCGTCGAAGGAAAACCAATGGCTCAGCCCTACAGTGCGCGCAGTCGTGCGATCGAACCGTTCCATGTGATGGCGCTGCTGGCGCGGGCCAATGAATTGCAGGCTGAAGGTCACGACGTTATCCATCTGGAGATCGGCGAGCCGGACTTCACCACGGCCGAGCCGATCATCCGCGCAGGGCAAGCGGCGCTGACGGCGGGCAAGACGCGTTACACCGCCGCGCGCGGCATTCCCGAGTTGCGCGAGGCGATTTCCGGTTTTTATCAGTCGCGTTATGGACTGAACATTGATCCGCGACGAATTCTGATCACACCCGGCGGCTCCGGCGCCTTGTTGCTGGCCAGCGCGTTGCTGGTGGACCCCGGCAAACACTGGCTGTTGGCCGATCCGGGTTATCCGTGTAACCGGCACTTTCTGCGCCTGGTCGAAGGTGCGGCGCAGCTCGTGCCTGTAGGCCCTGACGTGCGCTATCAATTGACGCCAGACCTGGTCGCGCGGCACTGGGATCACGACAGTGTCGGCGCATTGGTGGCTTCGCCCGCCAACCCGACGGGGACGATCCTGACCCGCGATGAGTTGGCCGGGTTATCCACAGCGATCAAGGCGCGACACGGGCATCTGGTCGTCGACGAGATCTACCACGGCCTGACTTACGGCACCGATGCAGCGAGTGTGCTGGAAGTCGATGACAGCGCCTTCGTCCTCAACAGTTTCTCCAAATACTTCGGCATGACCGGTTGGCGTCTGGGCTGGCTGGTCGCGCCGGACGCCGCGGTCAGCGAGCTGGAGAAACTGGCGCAAAATCTCTACATCAGCGCGCCGAGCATGGCGCAGTACGCGGCACTGGCCTGTTTCGAGCCGGACACCATTGCCATTCTCGAGGAGCGCCGCGCTGAATTTGGTCGGCGTCGGGACTTCCTGCTGCCGGCGCTGCGCGAACTGGGTTTCAACATCGCCGTAGAGCCGGAAGGCGCGTTTTACTTGTATGCCGATATCAGCAAGTTCGGCGGTGATGCCTTCGCGTTCTGCCGTCATTTCCTTGAAACCGAGCATGTGGCGTTTACCCCGGGGCTGGATTTCGGCCGCTATCAGGCCAGTCATCATGTGCGTTTTGCCTACACGCAAAACCTCCCTCGCTTACAGGAAGCGGTGGAACGGATCGCCCGTGGCTTGAAGAGCTGGCAAGGCTGATGCGCTTTTATCCTCCTCTGGAAGAGGCGCGGCTGATCCGTCGTTACAAACGCTTTCTCGCTGATGTCGAAACCGTCGGTGGCGAATTGCTGACCCTCCACTGTCCGAACACCGGCTCGATGCTTAATTGTCAGGTCGAAGGCGGGCAGGTCTGGTTCAGTCGTTCCAACGACCCTAAACGCAAATTGCCCGGCACTTGGGAAATCGGCGAAACCCCGCAGGGGCGGCTGTTTTGTGTGAACACCGGGCGCGCCAACGGGCTGGTCGAAGAAGCCTTGCAGGCCGGCGTCATCAGCGAGTTGAACGGATTCACCGCATTGAAGCGTGAAGTGGCGTACGGACAGGAAAAGAGCCGCATTGATTTTCGCCTCGAATACCCAAGCGGCCCCGCTTGTGTAGAAGTGAAAAGCGTCACCCTGGGGTTTGATGGCACGAACGTAGCGGCGTTTCCTGATGCGGTGACCCAGCGTGGCGCCAAGCATTTGCGCGAGCTGGCGCATCTGGCGCGGGACGGGATTCGTGCGGTGCAGTTGTATTGCGTGAATCTCACCGGGATTGAGGCAGTGCGTCCTGCCGTGGAGATCGATTCGGCCTACGCCGATGCCTTACGCGAAGCGGTTGCCGATGGGGTTGAGGTGCTGGCTTATGGGGTGCGGCTGGATCATGAAGAGATAGTGATCGACCGCCGACTCGACGTGCTGCTCAACGGTTAAACATCGATCCACAGGCCCTGCGCATCTTCCCGGCTGGCAATGGCCGTCAACGATTGCCCGGCGCAGGGCCCGGCAACACATTCGCCGTCTTCGATCAGAAACAGTGCGCCGTGCGTCGCGCACTGGATCAGACTGTTGCTCGGGTCGAGAAACTGGTCGGGATGCCATTCCAGTCCCACGCCCCGGTGTGGGCAGCGATTCAGGTAGACATAGGCCTGGCCATTGCGGCGCACGGCAAAGAGCTTTTTGCCGTCGATATCGAAACCGCGGCTGCCGGCCTCGGCCAGTTCGGCACCCGCGCAGAGAAACTTCATGGCTATCCTCTAATGTCCGCTCGTGTCCGGATATGTCCGAGCTTGACGTTTAAATGCAAACAATTATCAAATGGCGGCCGTCGCCCACAGGCGTCTGCCACATGCCGAGGATACTTGGCCTGTCATCCTGATGCCCGGGAAAACCTTGTTCAAGGAAGCTGTTATGCGCCTGAGTACCCGCGTTGCTGTGCTGTGTGCCGGATTTTTCGTCAGTCATCAGGCTGCATCGGCTGATTTGCCGCAACGTTGGGTCAGTGCCGGCGGAGCGTTGTCGGAGTGGGTCAGTGCGTTGGGCGGCGAGGCGAAACTGGTGGGCGTCGATACCACCAGCCAGCATCCCGAATCATTGAAGTCGCTGCCGAGCATCGGTTATCAGCGCAGCCTTTCCGCGGAGGGCATTCTCAGTCTGCGCCCGGACATTCTCATCGGCACCGAAGAAATGGGACCGCCGCCGGTGCTGTCGCAGGTGAAAGCGGCCAAGGTGCAGGTGGAATTGTTCTCGGCTCAGCCGGATCTGCCGACACTGCAAAAGAACGTTACTCATCTGGGGCAATTGCTCGGCGCCGAGTCTCAGGCTGCGCAGTTGCTGCAAAGTTATCATCAGCAACTCGATGCTCAGAAAGCGCGGGTTGTTGAGGCACAGTCCAAACACAAGGCACCGGGTGTGCTGTTGTTGCTCGGCCATGCCGGTGGCAAACCGTTGATCGCCGGCAAGGACACCGCCGCCGACTGGCTGCTGCAACAGGCGGGCGGGCATAACCTCGCCACACACACTGGCTACAAGCCGTTCTCCGTGGAATCCCTTGCCAGTCTTGATCCTGAAGTGCTGGTGTTCGCCGACCGTGCGTTGACCGGTGAGGCGGCGAAAACCGCGTTGTTCAAGGAAAATCCGATTCTCAATTCAAGTCGCGCAGCCAAGGCCGGGCGTGTGCTGGAACTTGATCCGACCCTTTTGGTTGGCGGGCTCGGGCCGCGACTGCCGGCAGCGTTGAAAACCCTGTCTGACGGTTTTTACCCGGCCAAGAGCGGCCAATGACCACACTGGTTAAACCCCGAGGCCTGTTCATTGGCCTGACGCTCCTGTGTTTGCTGGCGATCTGGTTATCGCTGGCGCTGGGGCCGGTCAGCCTGCCGCTGTTCGATACCCTGCGCGCAGCGTTGCGTCTGGTCGGTGTGCCGTTGGCGCCAGACGGTCTGGAGCAGGCTGAACTGATTCTCGGGCAGATTCGTTTGCCGCGAACCCTGCTCGGGCTGGCGGTTGGCGGGGTGCTGGCGTTGTCGGGCGTGGCGATGCAGGGGCTGTTCCGGAATCCGCTGGCGGATCCAGGGCTGGTCGGGGTGTCCAGTGGCGCGGCGTTGGGTGCGGCGATTGCGATTGTCGGCGGCTCGTTTTTCGGTGGTTTGCCGGAGTGGTTCGGGCCTTATCTGTTGTCGATGTGTGCATTTCTGGGTGGGCTCGGGGTGACGGCGCTGGTGTATCGGCTCGGTCGGCGCAACGGGCAAACCAATGTCGCGACCATGTTGCTGGCGGGGATTGCGCTGACGGCGCTGGCCAGTTCGGCGGTCGGCCTGTTCACCTATCTGGCGGACGACGCGACGTTGCGCACGCTGACGTTCTGGAACCTCGGCAGCCTCAATGGCGCCAGTTATGCGCGGTTGTGGCCCCTGCTGATTATCAGTGCAGGCGTTGCGCTGTGGTTGCCGCGTCGGGCGAAAGCATTGAATGCGTTGCTGTTGGGTGAGTCCGAGGCCGGGCATCTGGGGATTGATGTCGAACGGCTCAAACGTGAACTGGTGTTTTGTACGGCGCTGGGTGTCGGCGCGGCGGTGGCAGCAGCGGGGATGATCGGGTTTGTCGGGCTGGTGGTGCCCCATTTGGTGCGCTTGCTGGCGGGGCCTGATCATCGAGTGTTACTGCCGGCCTCGGTGCTGGCCGGGGCGAGCCTGTTGTTGCTGGCCGACCTGGTGGCGCGGCTGGCGCTGGCACCGGCGGAGTTGCCGATCGGTATTGTCACGGCGTTTATCGGCGCGCCATTCTTCCTTTATCTGCTGCTGCGAGGGCGTGCCTGATGTTGCGTGCGCACAATCTGCACATCCTCCGTGGCCGCAAAACCGTGCTCAGCGGAGTGACCTTGCAACTCGAGCCGGGCGAAGTGCTGGGTGTGCTGGGGCCGAACGGCGCCGGTAAGAGCACCTTGCTCGGTGCCTTGTGTGGAGAATTGGCGGCAAGTGAGGGCGAAGTCTCGCTCGATGGTGAAACATTGGCTCACTGGACGGGCACACAGCGCGCTCAGCGATTGGCTGTGTTACCGCAGGTGTCGACGCTGGATTTTGCCTTTCGTGTTGAAGAAGTGGTCGGCATGGGGCGTTTGCCTTATCAGAGCGGTCGGGTGCGTGATGACGAGATTGTCGCCGCAGCACTGGCAGCGGCAGATGCCGGGCATCTGAGCGGGCGCAGTTATCTGGCGTTGTCGGGTGGCGAGCGTCAGCGCGTGCATCTGGCGCGGGTACTGGCGCAGCTCTGGCCGGGACAGGTCGGGCAAACGCTGCTGCTGGATGAACCGACGTCGATGCTTGATCCTCTGCATCAACACACCACTCTACAAGCCGTGCGCGAGTTTGCTGACCGTGGTGCGGCGGTGCTGGTGATCTTGCATGATCTGAATCTGGCGGCGCGCTATTGTGATCGCGTGTTGCTGCTTGAGGGCGGACGACCGGTAGCACTGGATACGCCGCAGCAAGTGCTGCAACCGGATACTCTCAAAGACGTGTTCGGTCTTGAAGTGCTGGTGCAACCGCACCCGGAGCGTGGGCATCCGCTGATCATCGCCCGCTGAATTTTTTGTCGAGGTGATTGCATGCGCGGGATGTGGCTGTTGGCGATGCTGTGGCTTGCTGGGTGCCAGCATGTTGCCGCGCCGCCAATCGGTGGTGAGATTCGTGATCTGCAAAGTGGCCAGGTGCTGACGGCGCAGCAATTACTGACGCGCCTTGCAGCACCGTCGCGGGTAATCATCGGCGAGCAGCATGACAACGCCGATCACCACGCCGTCGAATTGTGGCTGCTGCAGTCGCTTGGCGAGCAGCGTCCTGAGGGAAGTCTGCTTTTGGAAATGCTCACGCCGGATCAGCAGACAAAGGTTGATGCGGTGCGGCAGTCCGCGCAGATGCCAAACGATCTCCCCGGCGCGCTGGCCTGGCAGGAGGGTTGGGACTGGAATCTCTACGGGCCGATTGTCCGTTTCGCCCTCACACAACCGTACCCGTTGCGGGCGGCCAATCTGGATAACGCTGAAATCCGCGCTTTCTATCGCAATCCGCCAGTCTTGAGTGGTCGGCGCAGCAATGCTGATGACGTGAAGGCGACTTTGCTGGGGCAGATCAGCGAGTCTCACTGTGGCTTGCTGCCAGAGTCGCAGATGCCGGCGATGCTGGCGGTTCAACAACAACGCGATCGACGTATGGCCGAGCGTTTATTGGCAGCGCCGACACCTTCCTTGTTGCTGGCTGGCGCATGGCATGCGCGCAAGGATGTCGGGGTGCCGCTGCATGTTGTGGACTTGGGCGCGACCCAGGCACCCAAGGTGCTGATGCTGGCGGAGCAGGGTGCCGACATCACTGCGAAGATGGCCGATTATGTCTGGTACACAGCGGCTACGCCCAAGCGCGATTACTGTGAAGAGATGCGCAAACAGTTCGGAAAATGACTTTTCCACAGGCAAAAAAAGACCCGGTAAAAACCGGGTCAAATAACCGTGATTAGCCTGATGAGGAGATAATCTGAGAGTCCGAACCAAGGGCTTTTCAGAATATCGACTGATCTCGCGACCAGTTGTGATAATCATAGCGATTCTCATTACCAAGTCAACCGCTGTTTCTGGATTTATTTTATTTAGTCTCTGAAATGGCCTGTGTGCCCTGTAAATAAAGGGCTCGGCGCTATTCCTTGTTTGCGCTCAACTGAATGATCTGGCGGTTGAGTTGGCCGATTCGTCGGGCCATGCTCTCGATCAGGCTGTGGGCAATTTTCGGATTGCTGCGGGTCATGCTCAAAAAATGATCAGCGGGAATCAGCATCACCGTGCTCCGTTCACGGGCAATCACGGTGGCGTTGCGCGGTTCACCGGTGAACACAGCCATGGCACCGAAAATTTCGTCCTTGGGCACCTCGCCAACCTTCTGCCCATCGACAAAAGCTTCGGCATGCCCGTCGATGATCACAAATACGTGATCGGCGGCGTCGTCTTGGTGAATCAGGATTTCACCGGCCTCGACCCGTTTGAAACCGTTGGTGCTGCGAAACTCTCGCGGTTTCAGCTCGGCCACTGCGTGGGCGAGCAGAGCCATCTGGCCCAGGACGTATTGGATAAATTGTTCCGCCCGATTGGTATCGGCAAACAAGTGCTGCAACACATCACTGCGCCGATAGGGCGTCAAACGCAACGGCCCGTCACTGCACAGGCGCGAATCGCCCCAATCATCACCTCGCAGGAGACCGATGAAATCGCCCTCCTGCCAATAAAACAGTGCGCGTGTGCCGATGTAGCCGGTGATCACACCTTCAGTCAGCAAAAACAGCTGATCGCCAGGTAGCTGCGACATCAAATCCTCAGTCGCTTCCAGCTCAAGTGCCGGCCCGCACGATTCAAGGCCTTCCAGCCACTGTGCAGGCAAATTCTGCAAACGGTTGATCAATGCGTCGGCAAGCGCCGATTGTTCCCCAAGCAGGTACATGACGGTCAGCGCCCGTTCAGTTCTTGTGACGCGAGGAAATGGCTTCGAGTTGCTTGTTCAGAGCGTCCTTGCGTTCGGCCGGGATGTCGTTCCAATGCACATCCATCAGCGCGCCCTCGATCGCATACAGCAACACCTTCGACGCACGAAACCCGCGGGTACGCACGGCCCGGTAGGCGTCTACCGCGCCCAGGCGCCGCAAGTCCGAGGCGCTGTGGATGCCCACGGCATGCAGCCATTGCGCCGACGTCTTGCCAAGATTCTTCAGGTGTTGCAGTTCATCATTCATCAAGCCTCCTTGCGACGGCCGAATGGTGCGTGGGCGAGCTTCTCAGGAGTGTAGCCATCAGTAGGAAAAGCGTGGTTGTTTGGTCGGATTCAGCCCAAACGCTTCTAAGAAAGGGCGCTTGAATGGCCTGCGGACGCAGAAAGGAGGGGGGCACAGATCATTGTAGGAGTGAGCCTGCTCGCGATAGCGGACTGACAGGCAACATATTTGTTGAATGTTGGACCGATATCGCGAGCAGGCTCGCTCCTACAGGGGTAGGCGTTATGTCTGGGAGTGAGGGAGATTTAGCGAGTGCGATAACGCAGGCGCGTACCGAAATTCATCGACATCAGAATCTCGTCGGCACTCAGCTCCGGCGGGAAGTACGCCCCGGAAATCTGCGCGTGAGCCAGGCTTGCGCCTTCCAGCGATGCGTTACGGAAGTCGATGCCACGCAAATCGGCGGAACGGAAATACGCGTCCCTGAAATCCACGCCATCGGCGTTCAGTTCACGCAAGTCGAGACCCCGGAAGTCGCCGCCGACCATGTCGATCGGGCCGTCTTGCGGGCGCTCCTTGTTGAAACCTGTGATGTCATCTTTGTGCAGCAAGGCATACAGCGGGGTGTCGAGAAGTTTCGGCTGGCTCATGTCATATCACCGTTGGTTTTATGACGCCAGTATAGTGCCACTATTTGACGGCCGTGAAGCCAGCGAGGGCTCCACGGCCGAAATAGTTGCTTACAGGCCTGGCAGGCGTTGGCGAATTTGCGCGACCACGGTGTCCAGCGTGCCGGATTCATTGGTTTGCACGCGTTTACTGCGCAGAATCTCTTCCGGCGTCAGTGCTTCACGGTTGGCCTGTTGGGCTTCGATCACGGCCAGGGTGGCGTCGGACGGATCTTGTTTGTCTGCCTGACGAATCGCCAGCCAGCTCTCGATCACTGCTTGTGGTGCGTTGCAGTCGAGGATCAGGAACGGCGTCCCGGTGGCTTCGGCGATTTTTGCGGCGCTGTCGCGTTGCTCACGCTTCAGGTAAGTCGCATCGATGACCACCGGGAAACCGGCGTGCAGGATCACTTCAGCGATTTCATGCAGGCGCGCATAAGTCTTGGTGCTGGCGTCGGCGCTATAAATGCCGGCCTGCACATCATTGGCCACAGTTTGCTCGCCGAACAGACGCTTGCGCTCAACATCGGAACGCAGACGAATCGCGCCCAGCGCTTCGACCAGGCGCATGGCCACGTGGCTTTTACCGACAGCGGAAACACCGTGGGTGATGGCCATGAAACGCGAAGGAATAGTGCTGTAGCTTTCCGCCAGGTTGGCGTAGTTGCGGTACTGGCGCAGGGTAGTAGCGCGCTGCACCGGAGTCGCGTCCGCCGGCATGCTGAACAGTGCAACCTTGGCGCGAACCAGTGCGCGATAGGCTTTATAGAAGTTCAACACTTCCAGGCCTTGATAGTCGCCGGTCAGCTCCAGGTATTGGCTGATGAAGCGGCGAGCCAACGATTTCAGGCCACGGTCTTCCAGGTCCATCGCCAGGAAGCCGGTGTCGGCCCAGACGTCGGTGAAGCGGAACGGTTCGTTGAACTCGATGCAGTCGAAGATCACCACTTTGCCGTCGATGACGGTGGCGTTGCCCAAGTGGATGTCGCCGTGGCATTCGCGGGTGAAACCCTCGGTCTTGCGCTGGGCGAACAGCGGCTTGAGGCGTTCGAAGCTGCTTTCGGCCCAGGCTTTCAGTGCCTCGAGTTGCAGCAAATCGTTTTTGTCGCTGAGGAACGGCAGGATCTGTTCGAAGTTTTGCGCGACTGGTGCCATCACGCTGTCCGGGGTGCCGGCGTCGTGTTCGGCCGGGACTTTTGGCGCGCTGAGGTGGAAACGGGCGATCTGCTCGGCCATTTCGTCGATGTGCTGGGTGGTCAGCTCGCCGTTGGCTTGCAGGGTGCTGAGCAAACCGGTCTGCGGGAACTGGCGCATTTTCAGCACGTATTCGATGGCCGGACCGTCGCCGCCCAGTTGCGGAGCTTCGATGCTGCCGGTGACCGGCAACACTTCCAGGTACAAATCGTCGGTCAGACGCTGGTTCAGACGCAGCTCTTCAGCGCAAAAATGCTCGCGTTGTTCGAGGTTGGTGAAGTCGAGGAAGCCGAAATTCACGGGCTTCTTCACTTTATAAGCGAAGGGACCGGTGAGGATCACCCACGAGATATGGGTTTCGATGACCTGGAATCCTTCGACGGGGTGCGGGTAGAGGGCCGGGTTTTGCAGGGCAGCGATCAGTGACTGGCTCACGGGCGATCCTTCAGAGACTGGGGGAAATTCGAGGTCGCCATTATGGCCGCTCGCCAGCCCGACGCAAACCTCGGAGCGCTCCTGTTGAGTATGAATAAAGTGCGTATAATCCGCCGCCATGACTCGATCTCGATCCCCCCGTACCAAGAAAAAACCACCATCCAAGGGCCTGCGCCCGTGGCTGAGCTGGGCCATTAAACTCAGTCTGGTCGGCCTTGTGGTGCTGGCCGGCTTCGCCGTTTACCTCGATGCCGTGGTGCAGGAGAAGTTCTCCGGCAAGCGCTGGACCATCCCGGCCAAGGTATACGCGCGCCCGCTCGAGCTGTTCGTCGGACAAAAGCTCAGCAAGGACGATTTCCTCACCGAACTCGATGCCCTCGGCTATCGTCGCGAAGCCGTGAGCAATGGCCCCGGTGCCGCAGCGGTCTCCGGCAACACCGTCGATTTGAATACCCGTGGTTTCCAGTTCTATGAAGGTCTGGAGAAACCGCAGCCGGTGCGCGTGCGTTTCTCGGGTGATTACGTCGCCGAACTGTCGGCGACCAATGGCTCCAAGCTGTCGGTGGTGCGACTGGAACCGCTGCTGATCGGCGGGATTTATCCGAAGAACCTCGAAGACCGCATCCTGATCAAGCTTGATCAGGTGCCGCCGTACCTGCTCGAAACGCTGGTCGCCGTCGAAGACCGCGATTTCTACAGTCACTGGGGTGTGTCGCCGAAATCGATTGCTCGCGCGATCTGGGTAAACACCTCCGGCGGCAAGATGACTCAGGGCGGCAGTACGCTGACCCAGCAGTTGGTGAAAAACTTCTACCTGACTGGCGAACGCAGCCTCAGCCGCAAGCTCACCGAAGCAATGATGGCGATGCTTCTTGAGCTGCATTACGACAAAAAGGAAATCCTTGAGGCCTACCTCAACGAGGTCTTTGTCGGTCAGGACGGTCAGCGTGCGGTGCACGGTTTCGGTCTGGCCAGCCAGTTCTTCTTCGGTCAGCCATTGTCCGAGCTGAAACTGCATCAGGTTGCGTTGCTGGTCGGCATGGTCAAGGGGCCGTCCTACTACAACCCGCGTCGCAACCCGGAACGTGCGCTGGAGCGGCGTAACCTGGTGCTCGACGTGCTTGAGCAACAAGGCGTAGCCACGGCCGAGCAGGTTGAAGCAGCGAAGAAAATGCCGCTGGGTGTGACCACTCGCGGCAAACTCGCTGACAGCTCCTTCCCGGGCTTTATCGATCTGGTCAAGCGTCAGTTGCGCGAAGACTATCGCGACGAAGACTTGACCGAAGAAGGCCTGCGGATCTTCACCAGTTTCGACCCGATCCTGCAGATGAAGGCTGAAGCCTCGGTCAACGACACCTTCAAGCGTCTGGCCGGGCGCAAGGGCTCCGATGACGTGGAAGCGGCGATGGTCGTGACCAACCCGGAAACCGGCGAAGTCCAGGCGATGATCGGCAGCCGACAGGCGAGTTTTGCCGGTTTCAATCGTGCGCTCGACGCCGTGCGGCCGATCGGTTCGTTGATCAAGCCAGCGGTTTATCTGACTGCGCTGGAAAAACCGAGCCAGTACACGCTGACCAGTTGGCTGTCGGATGACCCCCTGACGGTCAAAGGCGCGGACGGTCAGGTGTGGAAACCGCAGAACTACGATCGTCGTTCACACGGCACAGTGTTCCTTTATCAAGGCTTGGCGCACTCCTACAACCTGTCGACCTCGCGTCTGGGCCTGGAAGTGGGCGTGCCGAATGTTCTCAAAACGCTCGGACGTCTGGGCGTAACGCGGGAATTCCCGGCGTACCCGTCGATGTTGCTCGGTGCCGGCGGCATGACTCCGATCGAAGTCGCGACCATGTACCAGACCCTCGCCAACGGTGGCTTCAATACGCCGATGCGTGGGATTCGCAGCGTACTGACCGCCGAAGGCGAGCCGCTCAAGCGTTATCCGTTCCAGATTCAGCAGCGTTTCGATCCGGCCTCCATCTACCTGATCCAGAACGCCATGCAGCGGGTCATGCGTGAAGGTACCGGCAGTTCGGTTTATAACGTGTTACCGAAAACCCTGAACCTGGCCGGCAAGACCGGGACCAGTAACGATTCGCGTGACAGTTGGTTCGCCGGTTTCAGTCAGGATCTGCTGGCGGTGGTGTGGCTGGGTCGTGATGACAACGGCAAGACACCGTTCACCGGTGCCACCGGTGCGTTGCAGGTCTGGACCAGTTTCATGCGCAAGGCTGATCCGCTGCCGCTGGACATGCCGCAGCCGGACAACGTCGTACAGGCGTGGGTCGATTCGCGTACTGGGCAAGGCTCTGACGCCAACTGCCCGGGGGCAGTGCAGATGCCGTATATTCGCGGCAGCGAACCGCCTCCCGGCGCTGCGTGTGCAGGTGAAACACCTGCCAGCGGCGAATCGGTGATGGATTGGGTCAAGGGCTGGATGAATTAAGCAAAGAGGGTTTCAAGTGAACAAGTGGTTGATTCCAGCGGTGACCGCCGTGGCTTTGCTCAGCGGCTGCTCTACCGTACAGCGTGGTTCGATCCCGGTGGTCGATTCGGGTACGGCGGTATCCAACAGCGAACGCATTTCGGCCAATGGCGGCTTCCGCCAAACGACCGTCAAGCGTCCTGTGCAGGCGCAGACTCAGGCTATCCCGCAAGGCGACACTGGCGTGGTGGTGATGGTGCCGGGTGGCGGCGCGACGACATCGACACCGATCAGTGCTTCGCCGATCGTGCCGGGTCCGGCGTCGGGCGGCATCACGTCGGGGCCTTACAATCCTTCGCCGGCCGAGTCGGCTCCGATCAACACCGGCAGCTACAGCATGCCTTCGACACCGAGCGGTATTCCTTCGGCCAGCAGTGGCGGCGGTCTCTCGGCCGACGAGCAACTGGACGGCCCGGTGCTTGCCTTGCTGACCACAGCTCAACAGCAACAGGCAGGTGGCGACCTCAACGGTGCGTCTTCCAGTCTGGAACGCGCGCAACGCGTAGCGCCGCGTGAGCCACAAGTGCTCTATCGTCTGGCGCAGGTGCGCATGGCTCAAGGCGATGCGCCGCAAGCCGAGCAATTCGCTCGCCGTGCGCTGACCATGGCCAACGGCCGTCCGGACTTGCAGGCCAATCTGTGGGACATCATTGCTCAGTCCCGCGAGAAACAAGGTGATTCCGCTGGCGCAGCCCTGGCCCGTCAGAAGGCCAAGGTATCGCTGTGATGGACGTTCGTTTCCCGAAAATCGCCGATCAGTTGTTGCTGATCGAGCGTGAACTGCGTACGCAGGGCTGGTGGGATGAAGTTCAGCCATCGGTCGAAGCCTTGAGCAGTGTCGAGCCGTTTTCGGTCGACACGCTCGATTTCGAGCAATGGCTGCAATGGATCTTCCTGCCGCGGATGAAGATGATCCTCGAGCAGGATCTGCCGCTACCGAATGCCTCGGGCATTCAGGAAATGGCCGAAATGGTTTTTGCCCAGCGCAATCTGCAGGGCAAGGATCGCCAGTTGCAGGTGCTGCTCAAAGAGTTTGACCTGCTGATCACTGCCTCGCGCTGATCGAGTCCTTTCTGGAACGGACACCGGATCAATGTAGGAGCTGCCGCAGGCTGCGATCTTTTGATCTTTAAAATCAAAAGATCGCAGCCTGCGGCAGCTCCTACAGGCGTCTATTCACAATTCTGCGCAATCTGCTTCTGAGCTTCGGCGATACGTTCCTGGCGCTGCGCATCATCAATCCGGCGCAACTGCCCCTCCACCTCTTCCCGCAAGCGCGGATTGTTCTGCAACTGCGCAAGGTTCGTGCGCGCCTGTTCGCAAAACTGTTTGAGCTGTGCCTGTTGGTCGGCGACCTGTTTCTTCACCTTGTCATCAATCGCCTTCTGATTGCCCAATACACTGCTGCCCGACATTGCCGCAGGTTTCGGTGGGGGTGAGGAGGGCGTCTGCAAGGTTGTCGACTGCTGACCTTGTGGCGGCTGCGAATCAAAGTGCGTAACACCTTGGGCGTCGACCCATTTGTAGATTTGAGCGGCCATGCACCATGGGCTGAGGCCGATCAGCAGAGTGAGGAGGAGCGTTCGCATGCTGATTCCTTGGCAAAATTGCGCAATTGACGCTAACAGAGTAGCTGTTTTCAGGTTTTTTCTTGCGTTCTCATGTGCTTACCCACAATTAGTCACATAGACGGCTTGACTTGGAGAGGGCGAAACAGAAGAATCCAAAGTCCGCTGTAGAGGGACTGCCAGAAGCAGACCCACTCGGTAGATCATGAGGCGCACATCCGCGCCGACCTGTTACACCCGCAACGCGTTACCTCGCGCTGGGTGGGAAAGGCCCGCAACACTTGGGACGATCCCAATACTTGCTCAGTCAGTGCTGACGTAGTCGGCGACCACCGTCGCTCATGCTCTGCCGAGAAGTAAACCTATTAAGACCCGCCCCTTTTTTGTGGACGGTATTCTGGCGTTTTAGAGGTGAACAACGTGGAGCTTTTATCTGGCGGTGAGATGCTCGTCCGCTTCTTGCGTGACGAAGGCGTCAAATATATCTACGGGTACCCGGGTGGTGCTCTCCTGCATGTTTACGATGCCCTGTTCAAAGAACCGGAAGTGACCCACATCCTGGTTCGTCACGAACAAGCGGCGACCCATATGGCTGACGGCTACGCCCGTGCCACCGGTAAAGCCGGCGTGGTATTGGTGACTTCCGGTCCAGGCGCCACAAACGCCATTACCGGTATTGCCACCGCCTATATGGACTCGATTCCAATGGTGATCATTTCCGGTCAGGTGCCAAGCACCATGGTCGGCACCGACGCGTTCCAGGAAACCGACATGATCGGTATCTCCCGGCCGATCGTGAAGCACAGCTTCATGATCAAGCACGCTTCGGAAATCCCGGAAGTCATGAAGAAAGCCTTCTACCTGGCGCAATCCGGTCGTCCGGGCCCGGTCGTGGTCGATATCCCGAAAGACATGACCAACCCGGCCGAGAAATTCGAATACGTCTTCCCGAAAAAAGCCAAGCTGCGTTCCTACAGCCCGGCCGTTCGTGGCCACTCGGGGCAAATCCGCAAGGCGGCAGAAATGCTCCTGGCGGCCAAGCGCCCAGTGCTGTACTCCGGTGGTGGCGTGATTCTGGGCAACGGTTCCGCACCGCTGACCGAACTGGCGAAAATGCTCAACTTGCCAGTGACCAATACGTTGATGGGCCTGGGTGGTTTCCCGGGTACTGATCGTCAGTTCATCGGCATGCTGGGTATGCACGGCAGCTACACCGCCAACCTGGCGATGCACCATGCTGATGTGATCCTGGCTGTCGGCGCACGTTTCGACGATCGCGTGATCAACGGCGCGGCGAAGTTCTGCCCGAATGCCAAGATCATCCACATCGACATCGACCCGGCTTCGATCTCCAAGACCATTAAAGCCGACGTGCCAATCGTTGGTCCGGTGGAGAGCGTCCTGACCGAAATGGTCGCGATCCTCAAGGAAATCGGCGAGACCCCGAACAAGGAGTCCGTGGCCAGTTGGTGGAAACAGGTTGATGAATGGCGCGGTGATCGCGGCCTGTTCCCTTACGACAAGGGCGACGGCAGCAAGATCAAACCGCAGACCGTGATCGAAACCCTCTGCGAAGTGACCAAGGGCGATGCCTTTATCACTTCCGACGTGGGCCAGCACCAGATGTTCGCTGCGCAGTACTACACGTTCAACAAGCCGAACCGCTGGATCAACTCCGGTGGTCTGGGCACCATGGGCTTCGGTTTCCCGGCGGCGATGGGCATCAAGTTGAGCTTCCCGGAAGACGACGTTGCCTGCGTTACCGGTGAAGGCAGTATCCAGATGAACATCCAGGAGCTGTCGACCTGCCTGCAATATGGCTTGCCAGTAAAAATCGTCATCCTGAACAACGGTGTTCTGGGGATGGTTCGTCAGTGGCAGGACATGAGCTATGGCAGCCGTCACTCGCACTCGTACATGGAATCGTTGCCTGACTTCGTCAAGTTGGCTGAAGCCTATGGTCACGTTGGCATGCGCATCACCGACTCGAAAGACTTGAAGTCGCAGATGGCGGAAGCGTTTGCCATGAAGGATCGCCTGGTTGTGATCGATATTTCGGTCGATACCAGCGAGCACGTCTACCCGATGCAGATCAAAGACGGCTCCATGCGCGATATGTGGCTGAGCAAGACGGAGCGTACTTAATCATGCGGCACATTATTTCCTTGCTTCTGGAAAACGAACCCGGCGCTTTGTCTCGTGTAGTCGGCCTGTTCTCGCAGCGCAACTACAACATCGAAAGCCTGACCGTGGCCCCGACCGAAGACCCGACCCTGTCGCGTCTGACGCTGACCACCGTTGGCCACGATGAAGTTATCGAGCAGATCACCAAAAACCTGAACAAGCTGATCGAAGTGGTCAAGCTGGTGGACCTGTCGGAAAGTGCTCACATCGAGCGCGAACTGATGCTGGTCAAGGTCAAGGCCACTGGCGCCCAGCGCGCCGAGATCAAACGCACCACCGATATTTACCGTGGACAGATCGTCGATGTCAGTGCCAGCGTGTATACCGTTCAATTGACCGGTACCAGCGACAAGCTCGACAGCTTCATTCAGTCCATCGGCACCGCATCGATTCTGGAAACCGTCCGTAGCGGCGTGACCGGCATTGCCCGCGGCGACAAAGTACTCAGCATCTAAACCAAATTAGCGAATGGCCTGAACGGCCTGGATATAAAGGGGAAATTCATGAAAGTTTTCTACGATAAAGACTGCGACCTGTCGATCATCCAGGGCAAGAAAGTTGCCATCATCGGTTATGGTTCCCAGGGCCACGCCCAAGCGTGCAACCTGAAAGACTCCGGTGTCGACGTTACCGTTGGTCTGCGTAAAGGTTCGGCCACCGTTGCCAAAGCTGAAGCCCATGGCCTGAAAGTGACCGACGTTGCTTCTGCTGTTGCTGCTGCCGACCTGGTCATGATCCTGACCCCGGACGAGTTCCAGTCTTCCCTGTACAAGAACGAAATCGAGCCGAACATCAAGAAAGGCGCCACCCTGGCCTTCTCCCACGGTTTCGCGATCCACTACAACCAGGTTGTTCCGCGTGCCGACCTCGACGTGGTCATGATCGCGCCGAAAGCCCCGGGCCACACCGTACGTTCCGAGTTCGTGAAAGGCGGCGGTATCCCTGACCTGATCGCGATCTACCAGGACGCCTCGGGCAACGCCAAAAACGTTGCTCTGTCCTACGCGGCAGGTGTTGGTGGCGGTCGTACCGGCATCATCGAAACCACCTTCAAGGACGAGACCGAAACCGACCTGTTCGGCGAACAAGCCGTTCTGTGCGGCGGTACCGTTGAACTGGTAAAAGCCGGTTTCGAAACCCTGGTTGAAGCTGGCTACGCGCCGGAAATGGCTTACTTCGAGTGCCTGCACGAACTGAAACTGATCGTTGACCTCATGTACGAAGGCGGTATCGCCAACATGAACTACTCGATCTCCAACAACGCTGAATACGGCGAGTACGTGACGGGTCCGGAAGTGATCAACGCCGAATCCCGTCAGGCCATGCGCAACGCCCTGAAACGTATTCAGGACGGCGAATACGCCAAAATGTTCATCAGCGAAGGCGCAACCGGCTACCCTTCGATGACCGCCAAGCGTCGTAACAACGCCGCTCACGGTATCGAAATCATCGGCGAGCAACTGCGCTCCATGATGCCGTGGATCGGTGCCAACAAGATCGTCGACAAAGCCAAAAACTAAGTCGTCGTCCCTTGTACGAAAAACGCGGCCTCGGCCGCGTTTTTTCGTTTGAGACTGTGGTTCTGGTATAAAGCTGCATCGTTTGTGGCCGAACCGTCGTCCCAGACACCTGTCGAATTTCTCCAAACCGTTGCAAGGTAATGTCCATGAGCGAACGTCCCGAAGAGCCGAACAAGGCTTCTGACGCCGAAAGCCTGCTGCCCATCGATGAACACATCGAAGAAGGGCACGACGCAGAAGGTCGTAAAGTCCGGCATCGTGGTATCTATCTGCTGCCGAATCTGTTCACCACTGCCAACCTGTTCGCAGGCTTCTATTCCATCATCAACTCGATGAGTGCCCAGGCTGCCTTGAGCGCCGGGGACTCCGCCAGCGCGAGCAAGTACTTCGCGTTTGCTGCGATCGCAATTTTCGTCGCCATGGTGCTCGACGGTCTCGATGGCCGTGTGGCTCGCATGACCAATACGCAAAGCGCGTTCGGCGCCGAGTATGACTCGCTGTCGGACATGGTTGCCTTTGGTGTTGCGCCTGCATTGCTCGCCTTTGGCTGGGCATTGGGTGACATGGGCAAGGTCGGCTGGATGGTTGCCTTCATTTATGTAGCGGGCGCGGCATTGCGTCTGGCGCGTTTCAACACTCAGGTTGGCACTGCGGACAAACGCTATTTCATCGGTCTGGCCAGTCCGGCTGCGGCCGGCGTGGTGGCGGGCATCGTCTGGGCGTTCAGCGATTACGGCATTCAGGGTTCGAAGATGTCCTTCCTGGTCGCGCTGATGGTGGCGGCGGCCGGCATGCTGATGGTCAGCAACATCAAGTACAACAGCTTCAAGGAGCTGGACTTGAAAGGGCGGGTGCCTTTCGTTGCGATTCTCGCAGTGGTGTTGGTGTTCGCCGTGGTCTTCAGCGATCCGCCGCGCATTCTGTTGCTGGTGTTCCTCGCCTATGCGGCTTCGGGACCGATTCAGTACCTTTTGCATCTTCGTCGGCACAAAAACGTCGAGTGATGTAATTTCCCTCATACTCCGCAGTCTACGGGTGCATCTGTCCTCCAAAGCTGCGGAGTTGTCATGCTGATCAAAATCCCTAAAGCGTCTGACTGCCATGAGTCGGATGTCACGTCTGAATCCATTTACATTTCTCGACGTCAGTTGCTCGGAGCCACCGCGGCCGGTATTGCCGTGGGCAGTCTTCCGCGCTGGGCCAGTGCCGACGATGCGGCGCGATATGCCGATGTCGAGACCGGCAAGGCACCTGCCTGGCTTGCCGATAAGCTCTCTGCTACCAAGTGGGGCGCTGTCAATGTCAAGGATGAGGCGATCACACCTTATAAAGACGCCACCCACTACAACAACTTCTATGAGTTTGGTACCGACAAGGGCGATCCGGCGGCGAATGCCGGTTCGCTGAAAACCGAACCGTGGAGTGTGGTGGTGGACGGCGAGGTGGGGAAGCCAGGGCGTTATGCGCTGGAAGACTTCATGAAGCCGTATCAATTGGAGGAGCGTATTTATCGCCTGCGCTGTGTTGAGGCGTGGTCGATGGTTATTCCGTGGATTGGTTTTCCGATTTCGGCACTGCTCAAGCAAGTCGAGCCAACCTCGAATGCCAAATACATCCGCTTTGAAACCTTGCAGGATCCCAAGAGCATGCCGGGACAGCGGTCTGGTTTTGCTTTGATCGACTGGCCTTATGTAGAGGGCTTGCGACTGGATGAGGCGATGAATCCTTT